>VIKI01000184.1 GCA_008080595.1 Comamonadaceae bacterium | reverse complement strand
CGTCAATCATCAGATTTGCTGGAAATTGCTGAAACCATCACGTCACTCAAGCTGCAGCAAAACGCGCCTTCTGCTGAAATTTCTGCTGCCGGTCAGTTGGTGATGTTGACGCAACGTATTGGCAAATCATCCAATGAATTCATGACCATGGAGGGGGTGAGCCCAGAGGCGGTATTTTTGCTGGGCAAAGACTTGAATTCATTCAAGGAGATCGCCGCAGGCATGCTGGACGGCAATGCCGAACTTCGCCTGACCAGCGCCAGTGATCCACAAACGCGCGAACAACTCTCTGCACTGATCAAGCTGTATGAAGAAACGCGTACCCAGGCCGGAGCCATTTTGGGCAATCTGCAGGGCTTGGTGTCGGCACGTGAGGCGCAAGTGGGTATTTTGAATGACAGTACTGAAATACGAAAAGAACTGGAAGTGTTGCAGAACGCATTGTCTGCACAAACCGGGTTGAGCGCAGCCGCTTTGATCATGCTGCTGGCCTCTGCTGCGCTGGCACTGCTGAGCGCCGGTGGTCTGTCTTATGTGCAGCTCCTGGACAGTCGGCAACGTCAACAAGTGGCCGAGTCGCAGCAGCAAAAAGCCCAGCATGAAGAGCAGGAGGCCAAGCGAGTCAATGATGCCAATCAGGCTGCCATTTTGCGCCTGATGAATGAATTGCAAACCGTGGCTGAAGGCGATTTGACGCAAGAAGCCACCGTGACCGAAGACATTACCGGCGCGATTGCTGACTCAGTGAATTACACCGTGGAAGAGTTGCGTTTGCTGGTAGGCAACGTACAAAGCACGGCGGCCAAAGTGGCACAAACCACGGCTGAGGTGGACATTACGTCGACCGAACTGCTGGCCGCATCCAACGAACAGTTGCATGAGATTCGTGAAACCGGTCGATCTGTGGTGGACATGGCCGCACGGATCAATCAGGTGTCATCCCAAGCCCAGGAATCCGCTGACGTGGCCCGGCAATCACTGCAGGCCGCCGAGGTTGGTTTGCAAGCGGTGCAAAACGCCATCGGGGGTATGAACTCCATTCGCGACCAGATTCAGGACACCTCCAAACGGATCAAACGACTGGGTGAGTCGTCTCAGGAAATTGGTGAAATTACCGAACTGATTTCGGACATTACCGAACAAACCAACGTGCTGGCTTTGAATGCGGCCATTCAGGCGGCCTCAGCCGGTGATGCCGGTCGCGGCTTCTCGGTGGTGGCCGAAGAGGTGCAGCGTTTGGCTGAACGTTCAGCAGATGCGACGCGCCAGATTGCGGCGCTGGTGAAAGCCATTCAAACCGATACCCAGGATGCGGTGGGCGCGATGGAGCGTTCCACCCAGGGTGTGGTGGAAGGAGCCAAACTGTCCGATAACGCAGGCCATGCCTTGACCGAGATTGACCAGGTGTCGCGTCGGCTGGCTGAGCTGATTGAGCAGATTTCGGGTGCGACTTCGCGTGAAGCCAGTCTGGCCAATGAAGTGGCTGAGAATATTCAGCACATTTTTGCGGTGACTGAGCAAACCGGAGAGGGCACACGCAGCACGGCAACGCAGGTGCGTGAACTTTCCAAAATGGCCGAGGAGTTGCGCCAGTCGGTGGCGCGTTTCCGTATCGCCTGAAGCGGTTGGCCCCCATTTTGTAATGAACGGTTTGATTCATGCATTCTGAAGCAGCCTTGTCTGGCGAAAATTTGGTTGTGGATCCCGACCTCGGCCCGTTGGCTTGGGTGCTGGATGAGTTACGCAAGTCTCTGGATGGGGCGACCAAGGCCCTCAAGCGTTTTGTCCGGGATGCCGAGTTGTCGCGTGGTTCGGATTTGGCGGCACTGGATGCCAGTCAATTGCGTATTGCTCGCCAGCAGCTGCACCAGGCGGTGGGTGCGCTGGAGATGGTTGGACTGGAAGTGCCCGCCAAAATGTTGCGTGCCATGGAAGCACTGGCACAAAAATTTGTGCAGCGACCCGAGTCCTGCAGCGATGACGCTGCGATGAAGATCGAGTTGGCCAGTTTTGCTTTGACGGATTACCTTGAGGGGCTGCTCAAGGAAAAATCCCCATCGTCTGTGGCTCTTTTTCCGCAATACCGCGATGTGCTTGAGATCCTGGGCAGCGACCGTGTTCATCCGGCCGATTTATGGGCGCATGAATGGCGCTGGATCGATGTTTCTGTGCCTGATCCGGTGAGCCCTTTGGCCTATGATGCCGCCGTTCGGGCGCGCATGGATGGCTATGTGTTGCGGGTGGTCAAGTCGGCCGATGTGCCATCGGCTTTGGCTGTGGCGGACATCGCTTTGGGTTTTGCGGCTGCGCAATCGCACCTCCATACACGTGTGTTCTGGACGGTGGCATCGGCTTATTTTGAGGCCGTTGCCCTGGGTCTTTGCCCTGCGGATGTCTACACCAAGCGTGCAACATCACGGGTGTTGCTGCAATACCGTTCACTGGCCGCTGGTGAGGCAGATGTTTCTGACCAACTGGTGCAGGATTTGCTGTTTTTCTGTGCTCAGGCGGTGCCATCGGCCACCCATCATGCTCCGGCTCTGCGTGCAGTTCGCCAAGCCTACGGGTTCACCAACAAGGTTGCGGTGGATTATGTCAAGCCCCAGTTTGGCCGGTTTGATCCGGCACTGCTGGCGCAAGCGCGCAAACGTATCTCGGCAGCCACTGAAACCTGGTCGGCTCTCTCTGGGGGAGACACCCATCGCATCAAAGTCACGGTAGATCAATTCAGCCTGGTCAGCGATTCCATCATGAAGTTGCACCCGGATAGCCGTGAATTGGCTCGGGCTTTGACGAGTGCCATGGACAGCGTGGCGCGTTCCGGTTTGGCTCCAGAGCCTTCGTTGGCCATGGAGGTTGCCACAGCGGTGCTGTATCTGGAGGCCGCTTATGACGATCTGGATCCAACCAGTACGCAAATGGGCGAGCGCAGCCATCGCCTGGCGCAGCGTCTGGATCATGTGCTGGCGGGGGGGCAGTCTGAGCCGCTGGATGTTTGGATGGAAGAGCTTTACCGTCGTGTCAGTGATCGCCAGATCATGGGCAGTGTGGTGGACGAGTTGCGCGCCACTCTGGGCGAGGTAGAGGGTTCGCTGGATGCCTTTTTCTGCCAGGGCAACTGGCGCAAATGCGTGGCGTGTTCTCGGTACTTGGACTGGATCAGGCGGCTTTGGCTGCACTGCGCATGCGCGACAGTGTCTCTCAGTGTTTGGTCGATGAGATTGATCCTGCATCCGCGTCGGCAGGTATTTTTGAAAAACTGGGCAACAGTCTGGGAGCGATGGGTTTCTTGATTGACATGCTCAGCTACCAGCGTGAGTTGGCCAAAAAGCTGTTTGTCTATGATGAGGAATTGGGTGAATTCCGTGCCTTGATGGGGCGCAGCAAGGCCGCCACCCCTGCTGTTGTGCCTGAACCGTTAACGCATTCAGAGACCATTACCGCAGATGGGCACGATCAAGTGTCACCACCCTTTGCCTCGACAGATTTGTTGAGTGCAGATCACATGGTGTCAGCGCCAAATCTTCTGTCTGATTTGCCGGATTTGCTGCTGATGGATGAGCCAGAGGCCACAGCACTCCCGCCGTCAATTCCCACGTCAACACCTGCGACGGTATCCGCATCTGTGCAGGCTGCGTCCAGTCCGCAGGATGAAGAAGACGATGACGATTTACTCAGCATTTTTCTGGACGAAGCACGTGAAGTTGTGGCCAATGGCTTACAAACTTTGACCAATTTGAAAGACAGTAGCGCTGATTTTGACGAACAAACTGCGTTGCGTCGGGCCTTTCATACCCTCAAAGGCAGCTCACGGATGGTGGGTTTGAATGAATTTGGTGAAGCTGCCTGGTCAATGGAGCAGGTGCTTAATGCCTGGCTGCCCCAACAAAAGCCTGCCAGTGCGGAATTGATCAAGTTGTCCAATCAGGCCATGACGGCGTTTGGTCAATGGGTGGAAGACATTGCCGCAGGCCAAACCACACATTGGAGTTCCCAGGACAGAGACAGAGACAGAGACAGAGACAGAGACAGAGACAGAGACAGAGACAGAGACAGCATCTACTGAAGGACTTGTTGTTTCAGAGGAAACAGAATCCTCTCAAATTTCCGTGCAGATCGATGATGCTGCTGCGCTGAAAGAGTTCGGGTTTGATGACATTCCCCAGGATTTGCCACCATTGGCCGGGGAATTGGATGCGCTCACGCCAGCAGATGATGATGCGGATGTTCATGCCTTGGGTGAGTTACTTGATTTTTCTTTCGATGAGCCGGTAGCTGCAGTTGATGAAAGCGCAGATCAGCTGTCTGTACCAGAGTCGGCGGCTGAAGAGTCGCTTGACTTTTTGTTCGATGAGCCTGCATCTGTGGCCGAGGTTAAAGCGGATGCTCAGCCTGTATCCGAGCCTGTTGCTGAAGAAGAGTTGTTTGATTTTTCACTTGATGAGCCTGCATCTGCAACCAATGAAAGCGCTGTTGAGCCACCTGTATCTGAGCCAGCTTCTGAAGAATTGATTGATTTGGACAGCCTTTTGATGCTGGATGATGCATCATTGTTGCCAGAGCCAGAGCCCCAGAACCAGAACCAGAACCAGAACCAGAACCAGAACCAGAACCAGAACCAGAACCAGAGGAGCAGGTCAGGGTTATTGGTGATTTGCGTATTGGTATTGCCCTGTACAACGTGTACCTCAATGAGGCAGATGAGTGGTCACGTCGCTTGTTGACCGAGTTGACCGAGTGGTCTCTTGAGCTGGATCGGCCGCTGCAAGACAGCGTGGTGTCCTTGGCGCATTCGTTGGCAGGCAGTTCTGCCACGGTGGGGTTCATGGTGTTGTCAGAGCTGGCTCGCGCCATGGAGCATGCCTTGGAGCATGTACAAATGGCTGGGGTGGGGCTGGCCGAGCACGCTCACTTGTTTGTGGATGTGGCAGAAGACATCCGTCGTTTGTTGCACCAGTTTGCAGCAGGTTTCCTGAAACCGTCGAACCCTGAGCATTTGTCTGCGTTAAGGGCTTTGCTGGAAACAGACTTCTCCAGCTTGCCGTTAGAGCACATGGCGCAGGAGGAGGACTGGGTGCAAGAAGCTCAAGTCTCCGAAGATGAGTTTGCGTCGCTGTTTGAGCCAGAAGCTGTTGAGCCAGAAGTCATTGAGTCCGAGGTTGTTGAATCGGAGTCCATTGAGCCTGAGGCTGTTGAGCCAGATGCTATTGTGGTTGACGAGACAGTGCCTGAGGCATCCGAGTCAAGTCATGATGTCGCCCCTGAGATTGTTCTGGAGCCGGCCGTATTGCCAGAGCCGTTGGTTTCACAGGCGGTACAGGTGGCGGAGCCTGCACATGAACCCGCAGCACATGTCACTCTGGTCGACAGTGTGCCAGATGAAGACATTGAAGCACGTGATGTGCTTGATGTCGATCTGTTTCCGATTTTTGAAGAGGAAGCACTTGAGCTGTTGCCCCAACTCAGCGCTGCCTTGCGGCAATGGAGTGCGCAGTCTGGCAACAGCGCCGCCCGTCAACAAGTTTTGCGGGTCTTGCACACGCTCAAAGGCAGTGCGCGTTTGGCTGGTGCCATGCGTTTGGGTGAAATGGCCCATCGGATGGAGTCGGCCGTGGAGGAGGTGGATTCGAAAAACCCTCAAATCGGGGCGATGGATGAGTTATTGAACCGGTTCGATGGACTTTCTGCCGTGTTTGATGCCTTGTGTGCGTTGCCTGTTCAGGCCCTGGCTTTGCCTGAAGTTGCAGCGGTTTCTGAAGCTGTGCAACCTGAAGCACCAACCGATGTGGTCATGCCCGTGCCGGTTGAACAACCCGAATCCGGTGTTTCGGTCACGTTGGCTCCGGCTTCATCGATTGCCTCCATGTCGCCAGTGTTGCCGTTGCGTCGTGTTGGTGGGCAAACCATCCGGATTCGCTCCCAGTTGCTGGATCGTATGGTCAATCAGGCGGGTGAAGTGATGATCACTCGCTCCAGACTGGAAGCGCGTCTGGGGCAGTTGCGTGGCTCGCTTGACGAGTTGACCAGCAACCTGGATCGCTTGCGGCATCAGTTGCGAGATGTGGAGTTGCAGTCTGAATCCCAGATGCAGTCGCGTCTGGCGCAGGCCAAAGATTCGGCGCAAGGCTTTGACCCCTTGGAGTTTGACCGTTTCACCCGGGTTCAGGAACTGACCCGTATGATGGCCGAATCGGTGCACGACGTGGCCACCTTGCAGCGCAATTTGCAGCAAACTGTGGCCGGGGTGGAGGATGACCTGATTGCCCAGGCTCGCCAAACACGTGAGTTGCAGCGTGATTTGCTGCGGACCCGGATGGTTGAGTTTGAGAGTATTTCTGAGCGGCTTTATGGCGTGGTTCGCCAGGCGGCCAAAGATGTTGGTAAGTCCGTCAAGCTTGACATTGTGGGTGGCTCACTCGAAATGGATCGGGGTGTGCTGGATCGTATGGCACCCGCCTTTGAACATTTGCTGCGTAATGCTGTGGGGCATGGCATTGAAAACCCGCCATGGGTGACATCACGATCACCCTGGAGCAGCAAAGCAATGATGTGTCGGTGATATTCCGTGACGATGGTGCGGGTCTTGATTTGGCGCGTGTCAAGGAAAAAGCGCTGACACATGGCTTGGTGGCTGCTGATGAGGTGTTGACAGACGAACAGGTGGCCAATCTGATTTTCAGCTCTGGCTTGTCCACTGCGGTTGAAACGACTGAATTGTCTGGCCGAGGTATTGGCATGGACGTGGTACGCAACGAGGTGAATGCCTTGGGTGGGCGTATTGAGCTCCATACCCAGTCCGGCAAAGGCACCGAGTTCCGGTTGGTGTTGCCATTGACAACGGCGGTCACCCAAGTGGTGCTGTTGCGTATGGGTGAGGTGGTGATGGGTGTGCCGGCCAGCTTGGTTGAATTGGTGCGCCGTGTGCCGGTCAGTGAGCTGACGGCGGCCTATGGTTCAGGCGAGTTCAGCTTCAACGGTGAAAACCTACCCATGTACTGGGCTGGCGCGTTGCTCCAGTTGTCCAAAACCAGCATCGAGCCCCTGGGCAAAACGGCCTCAGTGGCGATCTTCCGCAGTGCCGGGCGGCGTGTGGCTTGGCACGTTGATGAAGTGCTGGGCAACCAGGAGGTGGTGGTCAAGAACCTGGGTCCACAGTTGTCGCGTTTGCAGGATGGCGAAGGCTCACAACGCAATTTACCCAGTAGCGCTAGCCAGTTGCCTTTGGTGCTGGTGGTGGATGACTCGATCACGGTGCGCCGTGTGACCCAGCGACTGCTCAAGCGCGAGGGCTTCCGTGTGGCCTTGGCCTCTGATGGTTTGCACGCGCTGGAAGTCTTGCAACTTGAAAAGCCGGCGGTGGTGTTGACTGATATTGAAATGCCGCGTATGGATGGCTTCGACTTGGTGCGCAACATCCGGGGTGATGCGAATTTGAAAGACCTTCCCATCATCATGATCACTTCACGTATTGCCGAAAAACACCGTGACTATGCGCGTGAGCTCAAGGTGGATCATTACATGGGCAAACCCTATCCCGAAGACGAGCTGATCGGTTTGGTTCGGGGTTATTGTGAAGCTGAAATTCAGATATAAAAAGGCCTCAAGCGCCCGCCAATAGGGCGCATACAGCTCCTTTTTTTGATTTTTTCAGGTGGCTTTCAACCCCCCTGTTTTTGTACCACTGCATAACGTGCCAGGGTTTTCGCGCGTGCCGCATCATGCTGCACCATCGGCTGTGGATAATTGGCTCCAAGAATGACACCGGCAGCCTGTAGTTCCGGTGTGGAGGCCCGCCAGGGCGCATGGATAGCCTTGTTGGAGAGCTGGGCCAGTTGCGGCAGGTAGCGTCGGATGAATTTGCCTTGTGGATCAAATTTTTCGCTCTGGCTCACTGGGTTGAAAATCCGAAAGTAAGGTTGGGCATCACAACCGCTGGAGGCCACCCATTGCCAGCCACCATTGTTGGCTGACAGGTCAAAGTCGTTGAGCTGTTCGGCAAAATAACGCTCACCCCAGCGCCAGTCAAGCCCCAGATCTTTCACCAAAAAACTGCCTGCCACCATCCGCAGGCGGTTGTGCATGTAACCTGTTTGATTGAGTTGTGCCATGGCCGCATCCACCAGCGGGTAACCGGTTTGGCCTGTGCACCAGGCTTGGAACCATGCGTGTGCTTGCATGCCGCTTTCCCACTCAATGGCATCGTAAGCCGGCTTGAATGCCTGGCGTGCGGCATGTGGAAAGTTGGCCAGAATGGCAAAGTAAAACTCACGCCAGACCAGTTCACTCAGCCACACCGCCGCACCCGCGCTGCCAGCGGCCTGGCGTTGTAAAGCCAGCCGCACCAATTGGCGAATCGATACCGTGCCAAAGCGCAGGTGAACCCCCAGGTAGCTTGGCCCTTTGATGGCCGGAAAATCACGGGTGGCGTGATAGTCATCCATACGCTCCAAAAATGCCTCCAGCAGAGTTTGCCCACCCTGTTCCCCGGTCGGGATCTTGAGCTTGGACAAGTTGCTGGGCTCAAACCCGATGTCGCTCAAGCGAGGCACGGGCTGCTGGTATTCGGTTGGACGCACGCACAGGCGGTGGGCCAGTGACGCGCCATCATGCGGACGGACATCATCCGGGGTGATGCGCATCAACCAGTTGTTTTTGTAGGGGGTGAACACGACATAGGGTGTACCGGATTGGGTCAAGATGTCTCGCCCTTCAAAAATCACCTGATCCTTGCAGGTGACAAATGCGCAGTGGGCATTGGCCAGAGCCTGCTGCACCTGGGCATCGCGTGTGATGGCTTGCGGCTCATAGTCACGCGCCGTAAACACCGCCTGTGCGTTCAGCTTGGCTGCCAGTGCCGGAATTTCGTCGCAGGCCACTGCATGACGCACGATCAGTCCGCCGCCAGCTTGGCCACAGAGGTGGCGCAATTGCGCATCCAGTTGTACCAGAGATTCGCGGATGAACTCGACCCGGCGATCCACCCGGGGTAAGGCCTCAAGAAGGGATGGATCGAAGACAAAGACACAGTGCACCTGGGCGCATTGTGTCAAGGCCAGGTGCAACGCAGCGTTGTCGTTTACACGCAAATCGCGGCGCAACCAGATCAGGCCAATCTCGTAAGTGGGTGAGGTGTTCATCGTTAAAATTCAGGCATGTCTGAAGATTCTGCCCCCATCAACCTGACGAATCATTTTTTGATCGCTATGCCTGGGCTGCAAGACCCACTTTTTGAGCACAGTGTCGTCTATCTGTGTGAGCACAGCCAGCGCGGGGCCTTGGGGCTGGTGATCAACAAACCCTGCGAGATCAATCTTAAAGGTTTGTTCCAAAAAGTGGAGCTGCCCCTGTCACGGCCAGACCTTCAGGATGCGCCTGTGTTTTACGGTGGCCCGGTACAAACCGAGCGTGGATTTGTGTTGCATGAAGCCACCTTTGCGGAATCCGACAAGCCGGAACACCCGGTTTATGCCAGCACCATGAGCATTCCCGGTGGCCTTGAGATGACCACCTCACGCGATGTGCTGGAAGCCATCTCGATCGGCAGTGGGCCACGCAAGGTGTTGATTTCATTGGGCTATTCTGCTTGGGGCGAAGGCCAGCTGGAGAGTGAGCTGGGTGACAACAGCTGGCTGACCGTGCCCGCGGATACCCGTGTGATCTTCGAGACCCCGGTGGTTGAGCGCTACAGCCAGGCCCTTAAATTGCTGGGGCTGGAGCCCTGGATGCTGTCACCTGATGCGGGGCATGCATGAGCGCAGCACCCTTGGACAGCTCGTGTATCAACCCGCAACCCGTGGTTCCCGCGCATTTACAAACTTTTTTGGCCTTGGACTTCGGCCTGAAACGCACCGGTTTTGCCGTCGGCAACCGCCTCATGCGCACCGCCCAACCGCAAGGCACGATCACCGCCGAGGGTGATACCCGCTTTGCCAAGGTGGCGCAGCAGCTTAAAACCTGGCAGCCCGATGCGCTGGTGGTCGGTGTGCCGTTTCACCCCGACGGTGCGGCGCATGAAAACACTTTGCGTGCGCGGCGTTTTGCTCGCCAGTTGCATGGCCGCTTCAATCTGCCCGTGTTTGAGGTCGATGAGCGCTACACCACCACCGAAGCGCACGCCAGCGGGGCACGTGATGCCGATGCGGCGGCGGCTTGCATCATTCTGGAACAATTTTTAAGGAGTCTCCCATGAGCTTGTTGGCATTGGATGCCGAGGCGCTGTACGCCGACCTGCTGCGCAGCATTCGTGGTCTGATGCAGCCTGATACGCATCTGCTGGGGGTGGCCTCGGGCGGTGTGTGGCTGGCTGAGCGTCTGCAAAAAGACCTGGGGCTGCAAACACCCATGGGCATCATTTCTTCGGCCATGCACCGGGATGACTATGCACGACGGGGCATGACCACCTCGGCGCAAACCCAAATTCCGTTCGAGGTCAACGGGGCCCATGTGCTGCTGCTTGACGACGTGTTGTTCACCGGGCGCACGGTACGCGCCGTGCTCAACGAATTGTTTGACTTTGGTCGCCCGGCCAGCGTCAAACTGGCGGTGCTGGTCGATCGGGGTGGGCGCGAACTGCCGATGGCGGCTGACGTGTGTGCTGCCCGCATCGCCCTGCCCGCGACCCAGTCACTGGCCTTGGCGCGTGGGCCGGACGGGCGTTTCAGTTTCAATGTGAAAGACATTTAACCTAGGTTTAGCCATGTTGTACAAGCGCAACCCCCAGCTCAACAAAAACGGTGAGTTGATCCATTTGCTCTCCACCGAGGGCTTGCCCCAAAGTATCCTGACGCAAATTCTCGACACCGCCGCCAACTTCGTCTCGGTTGGCCACCGCGAGGTCAAAAAAGTGCCGCTGCTGCGCGGCAAAAGTGTCTTCAACCTGTTCTTTGAAAACTCCACCCGCACCCGCACCACCTTCGAGATTGCCGCCAAGCGCCTGAGCGCCGATGTGATCAACCTGGACATCGCCAAGTCCTCGGCCTCCAAAGGCGAGTCGCTGCTCGACACCATTGCCAATCTGAGCGCCATGGCGGCTGATATTTTTGTGGTGCGCCACAGCGAATCCGGTGCCCCGTACCTGATTGCCCAGCATGTGGCGCCGCATGTGCATGTGGTGAATGCCGGTGACGGTCGCCACGCCCACCCGACCCAGGGCCTGCTCGACATGTACACCATTCGCCACTACAAGGGCGACTTTGCCAACCTGACGGTGGCGATTGTGGGCGACGTGTTGCACTCGCGCGTGGCACGCTCCGACATCCACGCCCTGACCACCCTCGGCTGCGCCGAAGTGCGCGTGGTCGGGCCGAAAACCCTGGTGCCCTCTGACATGGCGCAAATGGGTGTGCGGGTCTGCCACACGCTGGAAGAAGGTATCAAAGATGCTGACGTGGTGATCATGCTGCGCCTGCAAAACGAGCGCATGAGCGGTGCGCTCTTGCCGTCCAGCCAGGAATTCTTCAAGAGCTTTGGCTTGACACCGACCAAACTGCAACTGGCCAAGCCCGATGCCATTGTCATGCACCCTGGGCCGATCAATCGCGGCGTGGAAATTGACTCGGCGGTAGTGGATGGTCAGCAGAGCGTGATCCTTCCGCAGGTGACCTTTGGCATTGCGGTGCGTATGGCTGTCATGAGCATTGTGGCGGGCAACGAGGCCTAACCTCTTTTTGAGACCTAGAGATGAACAAGCAAACACGTGTGTTGATTCAAGGTGGCCGGGTCATCGATCCTGCCAGTGCTTATGATAAAAAAGCCGATGTAGCGCTTGTCAATGGTGCGGTGACAGCTATTGGAAATATAGCAGATGATTTCCAACCAGAGCTCACCATTGAGGCACAAGGCTGCCTGGTGTTGCCGGGTTTGGTGGACTTGGCGGTGCGTCTGCGCGAGCCGGGCAATGAACATGCCCGCATGCTGGAATCTGAAATGGCCGCCGCCATGGCGGGTGGCGTGACCAGCCTGGTGTGCCAGCCCGACACCGATCCGGTGTTGGACGAGCCTGGCCTGGTGGAGATGCTGCGTTTTCGGGCAGAAAAGCTGGAGCAGGCGCGTGTTTACCCCTTGGGTGCGCTGACCCGTGGCCTCAAGGGCGACAGCCTGACCGAAATGGTGATGTTGACCGATGCCGGCTGCGTGGCCTTCAGCCAGGCCGAGGTGAAACTGGCCAACACCCAGGTGTTGCAGCGTGCGTTCCAGTACGCCACCACCTTTGGCTATGCGGTGTGGTTGCGCCCGCAAGACTATTACCTGGGCCAGGGTGTCGCCGCCAGCGGCCCCCTGGCCACCCGCATGGGCTTGAGTGGGGTGCCGGTGATGGCTGAAACCATTGCCATGCACACTATTTTTGAGCTGATGCGTGCCACTGGCGCACGGGTGCACCTGTGCCGCATCAGCAGCGCCGCCGGGCTTGAACTGGTGCGCCAGGCCAAGGCCGATGGCCTCAAGCTGACCTGTGATGTGAGCATCAACTCACTGCACCTGACCGATACCGACATGGGTTTCTTCGACAGCCGGGCCCGCCTGAACCCACCCTTGCGCCAGCAGCGCGATCGTGATGCCCTGCGCAGCGGGCTGGCCGACGGCAGCATCGATGCCCTGGTGTCTGACCACACCCCGGTGGACGAAGATGCCAAGACCCTGCCGTTTGCCGAAAGTGAGCCCGGTGCGACTGGCCTGGAGCTGCTGCTGAGTCTGGCCTACAAATGGCATCAGGACAGCGGCGTGGATTTGACGCGGGCCATGTCGGTAGTCACCGATGCCCCGGCGCAAGTCCTGGGCAACGCTCTTGGGCCACGCTTGGGGCGCACTGGGCGTTTGCAAGTCGGTGGTTTGGGTGATGTGTGTGTGTTCGACCCGCAGGCCGCCTGGACGGTGCGCAGCGACACCCTGGTCAGCCAGGGCAAACACACGCCGTTTTCAGGCTACGAATTACCCGGGCGCGTGCGCTGCACGCTGGTCGGTGGGCGAGTCACGTACCAGGCGGTTTGACCGGTTTTTATAGAAGAATATAGCCTCTAGCCCTCGTGTATATTGCGCAAGCAGCTAGTGCGCCAGCGTAAGCCGGTAAATCGTAGTTGATGAAAGTTCAATACAGAGAAG
>VIKI01000183.1 GCA_008080595.1 Comamonadaceae bacterium | reverse complement strand
TCAACGAGCGTGGCAAAACCGCAGCTATATGGCAAGGGTGGTCGGCACCGGATGCTTACGAATTAACTGTTGAAAGATACGTGAGTTCAGCCTAAAGTGAAGAAGAAGAGTAGTCATGGAGGAGCAACATGAACCCTATCGACTTTGCCAAACTTCTCAGCCAACTGCAATCTCTGAGCACAAAGCAGCTGGCACGGGTACGAGAAACCCTCAAGGGGCTGCCCAATACGTCAGGTGCAGCCATTGCTGGCGTACTTCAGGGTCCCAACGTGTGCCCCAACTGCCAGGCCCCAGCCGAACAACTACGACCGTGGGGCAACAGCCATGGACTGCCACGCATGCGTTGCCGCGTTTGCCGCAAAACCTGCAACGCGCTCACAGGGACACCCTTGGCACACTTGCGCAAACGTGAACAATGGCCTGGCTATGCGCAGGCATTGATTGAAGGCGTGAGCGTGCGCCAGGCCGCCCAATGCTGCAGCGTGGATAAAAACACCGCATTCCTCTGGCGGCATCGTTTTCTGCAGGCCGCTGCCACGCATCGCCCCGCGCATGAAGGCGGAATTGTCGAGGCCGATGAGACCTTCTTTCTGGAGTCCTTCAAAGGACAACGCAAGCTGCCCCGGCCCGCACGCAAACGCGCTGGGGTAGGTGCTGCGTGGGAACATATTGCAGTATGGTGGTACGTGATCGCAGCGGACAAACGGCTGACTTCCGGCTACAAAAGATCGACGCACCCCATATCACCGACGTGCTTGCTCCCTTGGTGGATAAAGATGCCATCCTATGCACGGATGGTGCGCGGGTTTATCAAACGGTGGCCCGAAATATGGGCCTGACCCATCGTGCCATCAATGTTCAAAAGGGCATACACGTCATTGAGGGGGCTTTCCATATTCAAAATGTCAATGCTTATGACAGTCGCCTCAAGCAGTGGATGAAACGCTTTCACGGAGTGGCTACCAAGTATCTGGAAAACTATCTTGGCTGGCGGCGCATGTTGGAGCGCTACCGCCAAAGCATCTCTGCAGCCGTTTGTCTGAGTGAGGCCGTGGGGAGATGCCAATCGCAACAGCTAATTCAGACATAGCCCTAAAACACATAGAACATTTGAGATGCCATTGAACAATCAACAAATGCCGCCAAATCCCAGGTTTGAGAGATACCCAAGGCATTGCGCCGAGGTCACAATCAGGCCATGAATGCTTCCAGTCCATTTTCAGAAACTGCCGTGGTTGACGCTTTTTTTATAGCAGCTGGCTATGCAATTACAGCAAGTCGCAAGACCAGTTTTCATGCAGAGAAGTCCACATTCATTTGCAGCACCTTGCGGTGTAAATCACGTTGGGCATCTGAATGAACGTACCGTGCGCTCGCCTACTTATTGCGCTGTTCTGCGTATCGCCGCCCACACACGCTGATGTCGCTTGTACCGATAGTTCTGCCCTGAATGCGGCAGTTGCGTCCGGTTACGTGCCGGATAGCCAAGCACTGATCGCATGCAAAGCCATGCCGACAAATCCAAAGCAAATCATCATTGCCTTTGTCCGAGAGGTTGGTAGCCATACGTACACCATGACGGTACTGGTAGCGATGAAGGATGACGGAAAAATCATGCACAGGTTTGTTGATGAAGCCCCATCCTTTGGTCCCAACGGAGACCCCACGGGTCTAGAGGTAGACACCGCCCGATATTTGCTTGCTCCAAGCAAGCGAGCCTTTGGCGTTAGAGTGACGCACAGCCTGAACCCATGGGACTCCACGCAAGACCTCAATCTCTTTATTCCAACGGAGAACAAGCTTCACAGGGTTCTTAAGGACCTCACCGTTGCATCGTCATCTGGACGTGCTTGCGAACTTGGATCGCATGAGATGAAAAGAACCCTGTCGGTGGCAAAGTCCACCGCTCATGGTTTCTACGATTTGTTCATAACTACCAAGCGCATAGAAGCAGAGCCAACGTATAGTCCCGATCAGCAGTGCTCGTCTCGTGAAACGGCGCAGTCCGACACTGTCAGGTTGCAATACACGGGTGAGTCTTACGCCTATCCACCGGGGTTCTACTGACGTGAGAGCATCAACTATGGGCCGGATGCCCTACCCGGCGGTCCACCGGACGCTGCGCGATAAAGCCGCGCAACGCCGGTGACCTCTACGTTAGCGATCCAGCCGGCCGCACCCGGACTCCGTGCCGAAGAAACTTGACTTTTAGATCGTTGATTTATATGGATATTTTTGAAGTTGCTTAAGAGGCCTTTGAAATGAGCGCTTCTACACATCCTGGCTTTCGCATATTTGTACTTGGGGCTGGCTTCTCCCGGGCCGCAGGCTTGCCAGTTGCATCGGAACTATTTCCGCTGGTACGACAGCACATCATTGAGCGGCATGGCAGTGACACGAAGTTCGATCGTGACCTACAGGAATACCTCGACTACAGCAATGCATGTGGATACTCTGGCCAAAGTGAAACGAACCTTGACCTAGAAAGGCTCATGTCGTATTTGGACATTGAGCACTATCTAGGATTTCGAGGGAGTAAAACCTGGAGCTCAGAGGGGAACGAATCACAACTGATGATTCGCAAAGCTATTGGATACGTTATCCATAGTCACACACCTGCTCCTGATGCCATCCCTGACGTATATCTACGCTTTGCCGACTCCCTATCAATCCATGACACTGTTCTGACACTCAATTACGACTTGCTACTCGAGCGGGCCTTAACAGCTGTCGGCAAGCCATTCCGACGCTACCCAAACCGATTCGAATCAATCAATGAGCATGGCGGCACTCTTGACAGCAATACTGAAGAAGTAGTGCTCCTCAAGCTGCACGGCTCAATCGATTGGTTTGATGACCGACAATTTCTTGAACTCAAGGCATCGCTTTCGCGCCAGAACATTGACCACACTCCAATCCATAGCGTTTTCGACAAATCGGACAGGTATGCCGCTCGCCCACTAGTTGACGGTCTATTGCCTGATGGTGATGCACTACGCCATTTGCACGCCATAGAGCGGGTCGATGACTACTACTATGGTGACAGCGGCTTCAATGCCCCGTTTCTACTATCACCATCTCATGTCAAGTTTGTCTATGCAGAACCAATTCTTAGCTTCTGGCATGGCATTGGTCGAAGTGGTGGGTACAACTTAGGCGTGTCGGTTATAGGATTTTCGTTACCCGAGCATGATGAGTACATTCGCATCGGTTTGTACCAAGTGCTTTCCAACTATGGGTCTTGGTGGGAATCTCCAATGTTCGATGGAGTGCTCAAAGACTACGTACGTTTCGTCGACTATCGTCCCACTACCGAACTTCAGAACGACTACAAGCAACGTTACTCCTTTGCAAAAGAGGAGCGCTCAAAGTTTCACTTCGGCGGATTTGGAGCAGATGCCATCGATTTCCTCTTTGGACAGAGCAGGAAGGCATAGGCTTATGAGCAGCTCAAATGCTTCCGAATCTGCCACCAGCCTAACTAGGGCGTTCGAGCCACTCACGGTAGCAGTTGACACCAGGTATATCGCCAAATCGTCCGCGTGGTGTTCACCTAAAAATCATCAGAAGCACACATAAAACGCTACATTAAAAATAGCTTCTTGCGCACACAGAATAATCTCTAGAGGCCAAATAGCCTATAAAAACAAAGTAAAAATTCGCATCAGAACGAGCGCCGAAGCCTGCTTTATTGCAGAACCAGCGCGGTGCACCATCCCGCATGCTATTCTGAGCCAGCCGCGCGAGGGGTCAAATCCGCGCTGGGAGGCATGCAGTGGCAGTTGACCCGATTCAACAGGCTGCCGCATCGGGCAAACGAAGGATGGAGGTTGCGCATGGGCATTCGTCTTAAAGTTCTTCTGGCATTTGGGCTGTGTTTTGGTTTGATGGCGGGGGTGAGCCTGTTTTTGCTGCAGCAAAGCATGAGCAAGAGCTACGAAGCCATTGAACGCGATGACATCGCAGACAACATGGGCCGGGTGGAGCAAAGCCTGGAGGCCAGTGCCACCAGCTTGAAGAGTGTGACCAAGGACTGGGCGGTCTGGAACGACATGTACCGCTACGCACTCAAACCCGATGCCCATTGGGCCAAAGACAACATTGGCCCGGAGAGTCTGGCCCCGGCCGACATTGCCTTCAGTGCGGTGTTTGGCAAAGATGGCCGTTTGCTGACCTACAGCGCCATCCTGGTCGAGGGGGCTTACCTGAACATCTTCACCCCGCAAAACAGTGCCTATTTCCTGCACATCAAAGCCAACACCCAGCACGCGCAATGCGGCCTGATCAAGACCGATGCGAGCCTGGTGCAAATCTGCTGGGCCGGCATTGTGCATACCGATGCGCTCAACGATGTGGTGGGTACGGTGCTGCTGGGGCGTTTGCTGGATGCGGCACACATCCAGAAACTGCGCGAGCAAACCAAGCTGTCTTTTGACCTGAAGGCGCAAGCTGGCCTGCCCTCGGGGCTGACCGCGTGGCGCAACATTCTGAAGCCGGGAACGATTGGCAGCGGTGAGTTCTGGACCTCGTTGGACGACGAGATGGTCAACATCTTCTACCCGGTGCGAGACATCTTGCAACAAGACGTTGGGCTCATTTCCCTGGATGTGCCGCGCACCGTGCACCGCCAGGGTGTAATGCTGTTCCAGCAGGTTCGCCAGCAGTTGCTGTGGACGGTTTTGCTCATGACTGCCTTGCTGGGCCTGGCGTTGAACTTCATGCTGGTCCGTCGCCTGCACCGGTTTGCCAAGCAACTGGAGGTGCTGGACGGGCAGTCCAGCTGGAACACGCGCATTGACATTGGCGGACAACGCGATGAGCTGGGCCTGGTCGCGGCCAACTTCAACAAATTACTCTCGCTGATCCAGTCCCAGGTGGAAAGCCTCAAGGAACTGCTGGTGGCCAAGGAGTCTGCCCTGCTGGTGATCGAGTCCACCCAGGCGCAGCTCAAGCAGTCGGAACAAGCCGCCTTGCTGGGGCAGCAACGGGTGAGTGATCTGCTCAACCACTCGGGGCAAGGGTTTATGTCCTTCGGCGCAGACCTGGTGATTGACCTTGAGACCAGCCGTGCCTGTGACAGCATGCTGGGCTGCTCACCGGCGGGGCGCAACGCGGCTCAGGTGCTGATGGGGGAAGACCCAGCGCAAACCGAACTCTTTAGCGAGGTGATCGCCGCCGTACTGGCCGAGTCAGAACCAGTGGTGCGCGAGAGCATGCTGAGCCTGCTGCCCAGCGAACTGGCGCGTGGCGACCGCTTGCTCAAGGCCGACTACAAACTGCTGGACAACGGAAAAGCCATGGTGGTGCTGACCGACATCACCGAAGAGCGGCGGCTGCAAACCATGCTGCACAGCGAACGCAGCCGCCTGGCGTTCATCGTCACGGTGGTGTCAGACAGCCGCAGCTTCTTTGATGCCCTGGATGCCTGGCGCGAGTTTGTCGACCATCGGCTGCCGCGCTTGCTCAGCGCCACCCTGCCCCCGCAAACCACGGCCGGCACGCTTTACCGTGACATTCACACCTACAAAGGCTTGCTCAACCAGTTCGGTTTTGTCCACACACCCAAGGCCTTGCATGCCATTGAGACCCGCTTGTCAGCGCTGCTGGCACAAGGTGATGCGCTGCTGCCCCAGCAACTGGCGGAGGCGGTTTCCCTACAGGCATTCAAAACCCCGTTTGAACAAGACCTGGCCCTCTTGGGCGAGGCACTGGGCCAGGAATTTCTGTCGCAGCGGAAAAGTATCCGATTGAGCAGCCAGCAAGCGCAGCAACTCGAAGCCTTGGCCACTCGCCTGCTCCAAGGTGAACCCGTCGATGCCAGCCAAGCCGACATGCGCACGCTGCTCAACGCACTGCTCCACCTGCGCAAGCTGTCCCTCAACGCACTGCTGAGTGGCTTTGACAGCCTGGTGAAACAGCTCGCCACCCGCCTGGGCAAAACTGTCGCCCCCCTCAAGGTCGAAGGCGGTGACAACATCTGGGTCGACCCGCAGCCCTATCAGGCCTTT
>VIKI01000182.1 GCA_008080595.1 Comamonadaceae bacterium | reverse complement strand
AACGGGTCAGGCTGGGCATCCCAGTCCAGCGTGTCGGGGCCAGCGGCATAGGCCTGCAGGCGGTGTTTGGTGCGCTCGTGGTAGGCCTGGACGGTGGCGATGTTGCGTTCGCAAGTGATGGTCTCACGCATGGCTGGACTCCTTCACACTATGCGCCAGGGCCAACAGGCCGCTGGTCTGCGCGGTGATGGCTTGCACGGTAGCAGCTTGCAGCCGCCGCAGCCAATGTGGGGGCAAGCGGCTGGCCCCGCATTGCGCACCGGCCAGCATGCCGACCAGCGCACCGGTGGTGTCGGCATCGTCCCCCTGGTTGACGGTGGCGATCAGCACGGTCTCAAAGTCGGCGTGTTGGGTCAGGTAGTGCAGCACGGTTTGCACGGTGTCCACCACATAGGCGGTGGCGTAGCCGCGATAAGGGGTGAATTTGAACGCCGGGTTGTCGGTGACCCATTGCGCCGCCCACTGTTGGCAGGCGCTGTGGCTCATGCCCTTGAGCAATGACCCCAGCAGGCGACCCAGGCCAAGGGTGGCGGCATCGGACAGCGGGTGGTGGTGCGTCAGGTGCGACTGGGCGATCGACAGGCGCTCAAACGCCGCATCATCCCCCAGCGTGGCCAGCACGGCGGGCAGGTTGCGCATCAGTGCGCCATTGCCGCCGTCACCGGGGTTGTAGTCGCCTTGCAGGGAGCCATCACGCAGGTAGCGCAAGATGCCGCGGCGGCAGGTGTTGCCACAGTCCACCGGTTTGCCTTTGAACCAGTGCACGTAAGCGTCGCCAATGCCACGGATCAGTGTCTCGTCACCCTGGGCATGCTGGCGCAGGGCTTGGCTGCCGCCGTGAATCAGCGCATCCCCCAGGGCCAGGCTCATGGTGGTGTCGTCGGTGACCTGACCACGCGCCAGCTTGAGCCAGCCGCCGCCGATGATGTCGCGGTGCACACCGAAGCGGGCGGCAATCTCGCGCGGGCGCATGAATTCGACCGTGGCCCCCAGCGCATCACCGATGGCAAAACCCAGGTAGGCCCCTAGAGCGCGGTCGTGTAGCTCATTCATAGCGGGCCGTCACATCGTAGTCACCACCCAGGGCGATCACTTCCTGTTCGCCTTGCAGCACCTGGCCGGGCAACAGACTCGGAAACACCAGCACCTTGCACAGCGGCACCTGCACCTCAAACACCCAGTCGCCAAAGCAGCAGGCTTCTTCATGGGACAGGCTGAACGAGACGATGTTGTTCAGGCGCACAGTGCAGTGGCGGCTTTGCAGGCTGCCACTGAGGATTTGTTCTTCACACTGGTTGCTGCCGCGCCACAAGCGCAGGTGCTGCGGGGTGGCGGTGGGCAAGGGGCTGTAGCGGCGCAAGGCCCATTGGCAGAATTCAAACAGCAAGTCGAGCTGTTGGTGGATGTTGTTATTGTTGTAGCGGCTGGCGGCTTTTTCTTGCAGGTAAGCCACCCAGGCCGGGGAGGGGAAACGCGCCAGCGGCGCTTTGTGAAAACTCGGCACCAGGCCAAACCGGCTCTCGACCCAGCCCTTGAGAACGGCTCCGGCCGGGCCATTGGCATCCATGCCCCAGCCTTGCAGCAGTTTGCGCCAGCTGCTGCGCCAGCGCCGCTGCTCGGCCCGGCCCAGGCTGCTGAGTTCATCGGGCGTGGGTTTGCGCAGGCCAAAGGCAATGCTCAGGTAGTGGGCAAACATGTCATGCGCCTGCGCCAGGTCATGGCTGCTTTCCAGCAAGCTGAACAAGCCGGGGTGCGCCTCGCAGGTGCCGGCAATGCTCAGACGCGCGGGATGGGTGTTGAACGCGGTGCTTGCCAGCAAGGGGGCGGGTACGCCGACCAGATTGGTGGCGTACCAGCGGTGTGGCTGGTCAAGCTCATCGTTCATGAGCGCCGCCGGATTACACAGGGCGGTTTTCGTTCGGGTTGCGTACTGGGCCCATGAGTGCCAGGCCTTCTTCGTAGGTGATGACATCAAAGGTGACATCGTATTTGAGCGCCGCATTGGCCACGGCATCGAGCTTGCCGGCGGTGTCTTTTTTCTTCAGGTCGTTCTTTTCCAGGTAGAGCAGATCCAGTATCTCGTTGTACACGGTGGATTCGAAGATCGGCAGCACATAGAACATCGCGCCCTTGTAAGGCACCTGGTACTTCTTGGACAGGTCGATGTTGTCGCAGAACAGGAAGTATTTGCCGCCTGCGCTCAAGGTGTCGCCCAGCACTTCAGCCACGTCCTTGAGGTATTCAAAGCTCAACAGGTAACCGGCAAAGAAGGGCAGGTGCTTCTCACCCACCTTGGCCACGGCCATAGCCTGTTGGCACAGCAGTTCCGGTGGGCGGGCTTCGTCGGCCAGTTTGGGGGCAAAGCGCAAGGCCAGTTCACCGCGAAAACCCACGCGGCCGGGGACGCTGGTCAGGGCTTTGTGCAAGGGGTTGAGCAAGCGGCCTTCGCTCTCAAGCCGGGCCAGCGCGGTGTCGTCGATCTCTTTGGCGAGGGTAGCAGTCATGAAAATTCCTTTGTGGTGGTTGAAACAGTGAATGGAAGCCTGCCCTGCTCTCTGCAATGACCGTACCAGGCCAAAACCGGGCCGGCCACGCAGTAAATGCGACACAAACAGGTCTTGGTCAGGGTGAATCAAGGGGTGTTTGCGACACGTCATCCGGTTTTGTCGGGAAGCGTACAAAGCCTAGAGGCGGCTCTGACGGTGATGGTCTGGCCGGGTTTGTTCATATGAGTTTCTGGCCTCTAGCGCCTGTCGCTATTGCGAGATGTGCTATCAACTTTAATTATCCATGACTACCGCCATCAGCCCAGCGCGTCAACGCCCTGGCAACCTGACGCTGAACGAGCGCCTGGTGTTGCACGCCAAAACCGATTCCAGCAACCTGTCTGCCTCCAGTGAGCTGCTGTTTGGCAGAGTTCGTGTCACAACAGCAGCAAGCGCAGCACGCTCGCCAACAACTGGCCGATTTCAGTAAAATTTTGCGCCCTGCATCACCGCCTGCACTTGATCGTGCAGAGGCAGCTTGCCATTGATGCCCTGACTTTTGAGTTGCACGTACAAGGGATCGACTTGATAGAAAGGGTTGACGAAGGTCGGTTCGTGCCTCAGCTTGTGCATGGTGAGGAGAACTTCATCGTACAACTGCGGATGCATGTCCTTCAAGTAGACGAACGCATAGGCATCGGCATAGGCTTCTTCGATCGACAGTAGCTTTTCCAGAGCAAGGCGCTCCACAGAACCATTTTCGGCGGCCGCAACACGCTCCCACAGTTCAAGCGATAAATGTTTGCTGCGCATACGAACGCAGTGTCCAAACTCGTGGGCTGCCACGGTCTGCATAAATGCATAGGTTGTTGCGGAATGGGTCGGGAACGCCATCATTCGCGTCATTTTTGGATTTTCTCCATCGGACACAACAACGACACAGTCAACCCCTGACCGTTCCATGACACCCACGGGTGTGAAGCCAATATTTGCCGCCGGTGCTTTTGCGTAAGTCATTTTCAGGTCTCTGAACAAGGCATGCTGGCGAACATCCTCGAAAACATTGATCCACTGAACAACGGTGGGTGTACCCTGAGCCCACGCCAATGTCGGCCACAGCAGTGACAACACAAAGATGCCGACCATTCTTGACATTTGCTGCTCCTGGATAACGGAATCAACCAAGCTGGCCCAATGTGTGCCAGCGCACAGAGCGAATCGCACCAAATAACTAGAGTTGCCAATCAACTTGCTCTCGGGCAAGTTCAGCATAGGCGCTCAACGAAGCAATATCTGTGTAGAAAGACATAGTGGGGGCAGCTATTTGTGTGCGCGTCAAGAAAGAATTAAATGCCTGAAGTCCGGTGCAGCCAATGTCCGCTGCGGCGACTACCGCTGTTCATGTCAAACAATGCTGACGAAATCGCTTTGGTGCAATCTTTGAAGCGGCGTGAGTTGAGCGTCGGGCCGGGCGAGTTATTGATTCAAGAGGGGCAGTCAGAGGCCTCACTGTTCACACTGCTGACGGGCTGGGCTTACCGCTTCAAGACCCTGAGCGATGGGCGATGTCAAATCCTGAACTTTCTGCTGCCAGGTGATTTCATTGGTGTGCAGCAAAAGATGGTCGCTGTAGCGGCGCATGGCGTGATGTCGCTCACCAGTGCACGACTTTGCGTCTTCCAGCGTGATGCCTTGTGGGAGTTGCACCGGCAGTCTCCCACCATGGGCTTCAACGTCACTTGGCTGAGCGCCCGTGAGGAGTCGCTGGTCGACGAAGGATTGCTGTCCGTCGGCAGACGCAGTGCGGCAGGGCGCATCTCGGCGCTGTTGATACTGCTGTTCAAGCGCGCGGCAGGACGCCAGCTGGATGGCGGGGTAGACGGCGTGCCCTTCCCGCTGACTCAGCAGCACATTGCAGACGCACTGGGCTTGTCGCTGGTCCACACCAACAAGACCATGCGCAAGCTGGAGCGAGCCGGCCTCTATCGCATAGAGCACGCGCGGCTGCATATCCTCGACGCAGCCAAGCTCATGACGCTTGCCGACATTTACGATCCGATCAACAGTCGGATGTCGACAAGCCGCCCTCTCGTCTGATCAGATGGCGGGTGTCGCCGGGGGAATTCGCAACGATGACCCTTGGCGATTTTGCAGCCCGAGCGGACGACAAATGCGACACGAGCAAAAGCTTTGTAAGGAAGCCAACAAACGCCAAAATCGTTTTGCTTCATTCGCGTAACCAATTGATTTCATTGAATAAAACTGAAACATTCAGCTGACATTGAGAAGTGATTTCAGCATGGCACGGAAGCTGCAATAAAGAGGATGCGGGACACAAGTCCGGCCGACGTGAACCTACAAGAAGAAAACCCACAGGCACGAAAGCTGACCTAAGTCGCGGCGACGCAAGCTTGGTTCTTATCTTTCTTTTTTATTGGAGTACTGACATGGCAAAACTTCGGCAAATCGCCTTCTACGGCAAAGGTGGCATCGGCAAATCAACCACTTCTCAAAACACCCTGGCAGCGTTGTCTGATCTGGGCCAAAAAATCCTGATCGTGGGCTGCGATCCCAAGGCTGACTCCACTCGCCTGATTCTGCACGCAAAGGCTCAGGACACGATTCTGTCACTCGCAGCTGAGGCAGGTTCCGTGGAGGATCTCGAGCTGGAAGACGTGATGAAGATCGGCTACAAAAACATCCGTTGCGTTGAATCCGGTGGCCCAGAGCCAGGAGTCGGCTGTGCTGGCCGCGGTGTGATCACCTCGATCAACTTCCTCGAAGAAAACGGCGCTTATGACGGCGTGGACTACGTGTCTTACGACGTGCTGGGCGACGTGGTGTGTGGCGGCTTTGCCATGCCGATCCGTGAAAACAAGGCGCAAGAAATCTACATCGTCATGTCTGGCGAAATGATGGCCATGTACGCTGCCAACAACATCTCCAAAGGCATTTTGAAATACGCCAACTCGGGTGGTGTGCGTCTGGGTGGCTTGGTGTGTAACGAGCGCCAGACCGACAAGGAACTCGAACTCGCCACCGAACTGGCTGGCATGCTGGGCAGCCGCCTGATTCACTTTGTGCCACGCGACAACATCGTGCAACACGCCGAACTGCGCCGCATGACCGTGATCGAGTTTGCACCTGATTCCAAGCAAGCTGCTGAATACCGCACGCTGGCTCAGAAGGTGCATGACAACGCTGGCAATGGCACGATTCCTACCCCCATCACCATGGATCAGCTGGAAGACATGCTGATGGAATTCGGGATCATGGATCAGATCGACGAATCCCAAGTCGGCAAGAAAGCCGCCGAACTGGCTGTTGCAGCCTAAGAGGTACCCGGTCTGGCCTGGTTCGTTGCGAGACGAGTCAGGTTGGGCCAAGTACCAGCCCCCACATTTACCTACTGGAGTTTCCAATGACTGCCGTTGTTGAAGATCGCAAGGCCGCGAACAAGGCCCTGATTGATGAAGTACTGAAGGCTTATCCTGAGAAGATGGCCAAAAGGCGCGCCAAGCACCTGGGTG
>VIKI01000181.1 GCA_008080595.1 Comamonadaceae bacterium | reverse complement strand
GCCGTGCCATTGCTCAAGCCGGTCACCGTGATCGGCGAAGCAGTGCCGCTGGCGGTTTGCCCACCAGGGCTGGCGGTGACGGTGTAGCGGGTGATGGGTGCACCACCCAGATTGGTCGGCGCGTTGAAGCTGACCACGGCCTGCGCTGATCCTGGGCTGGCGCTCACTGAGAGTGGTGCGCTGGGCACCGTCTGGGGGGAGCTTGCCGTCAGCGTGATCTTGCCCGTGGCACAGGCCCCCACGGTGCGCAGCGGGCAGATGCTGAAGGTGGCATTCAACACGGTTCCGACCGCCGTGCCGCTGGCCAACGTCAGCACCCCCTCACGCAACGACAGCATTGGCGACAAGCTGTTGAGCGTGACCAACACGTCGCCCGCCACCACCGGGCGAGCATTGAGCGTGCCAGCGCTCAGCAGGTTCAGGCTGCTGCCGGGCACGAGCGCGGCGGTGATATCCCGCACTTGCAGCGTCGCACTGGGCGGCTGCACCGGGGCCGGTGCCTGGCTGAACTGGGCCGCGCAGCTGTCGGTGTTGACCACCCGGCTGCTGGTATTGAACAGGCCGGCGTAGCTCACCCGACCCTCTGTGGTGACCAGCCAGGGCAGGCCTTGCGGCCCCACGGCGATGGCCACGCCAACCCCGTTTTGCTTGTCGTACTGCTTGGTGGATGGGTTGAAGCGGCGCACCGAGCCCAGCAAATCCAGCGCAAACACGGTGTTGTCAGGCGACACCGCCACATCGCTCACGCCAATCAGTTGCACGCGGCAATCGCCCTTGTCGCAGCGCACCAGTTGCTTGTCCTGCGTCACCACCCAATAGATGTTGCCATTGGCTCCGGCAATGCGCTGTGCCTTCACAGGGGCATCGGCACTGGCCACCGTCATGCGCTCGAAGCGCTGGGTGGCAGCGGCGTAGCGGTAACTCTCGCCCTGCATGTCCACTGCCCACACTTGACCATCCGGCCCAATGGCCAGGTCTTGGCCGATGAACTCGGGCACGGTGAGCCAGACGGTCTTGTCAAAGTGCGTCACTACCCCGGAGGCATTGAGCAGCCAGGGCTGGCCTGCTGCATTCACTGCGATGCGTTTGGCCTGGCTGAGCGCGGCCAGCAGGAAGCGCTGGCTGGCGTTGCTGAAGCAAAACAAGCTGCCATCGCCCCCCAGCGCAAACACCGCGCCGTTAGAGCCAATGCCGATGTCCTGGAACCTCATGTCCTGCGAGGGCAGGGTCTGAAAGCTCAGGCTTTTTTGCGATGTGGGCAGCGGCGCGGTGGTGATGGTCAAAACTGGTTTGACCGGCTCCTGCGCACGTTGTTGGGCCTCAAACCGTTGCTGCGCTTCTTCGCGCAGAAAGCGCCCGGAGGCCATCAGGCGCTGGCCGGGGGCCACCACCCAGGGTGACCCGGTAGGCCCCACAGCAATGAAAAGTGCCTTGCCGGTGGCAGGTTTCCAGCTCATGTCGCGTTTGTCCAGCCAATGGATGGACTGGTCTTGCCGGTGGGTGGCATAGACCGTGCCATCCATGCCCACGCCCAGGCTGGCGGCCTCTATGCCGGGCACCTCCATCCAGCGGCCCCCTTGAAAAAACTGCACGCCACCCTGGCCCAGAATGACCCAGGGCACATCACCCGGCCCCATGGCCAAGGTCTGCGCACCTGGGGGCACCACCAGCGCATCGTCCGGGGTGATGGCCCAGACCGTGTTGTTCTGACCCGCCGCAATGGCCCGAGCCAAGCCGGGCAACTCCAGCCATTGGCCCTTGTTGAGCGCAAACACATGCTGCCGCGCATCCAGGCCCCAGGCGGTGCCTTTGACACCGGCTGCCAGGGCCTGAAACTGGCCGTTGACCAGGCTCCACTGGTCTTCACCCTTCCACTGCCACACCGCACCGTTTTGGGCCAGGCTGAAGGCACTGCCATCGGCCCCCAAGCTGACGGCCAGAGACTGCCCGCCGACCTGCCGCCAGGTCAGCAAGCGCGTGAACAGCGCCGGGGCGACAGCGGGCTTGGCCTCTTCGGCCTGGCTGCTCAACTCGGCAAACAGTTCGCCTTGGGTGTCTATCAGCCAAAGCCGCCCTTGCGGCCCAACGGCCAGGGTGCTGGCCTGAATGCCCAGGCGCTCAATGGTGCTGGCCCCCGGCTCCCACTGGCCGCTTGACGCACGGCGCACCCGCAGGTGGCCTTGGTTGTTCAGCGCGACCACCGTGCCATCCAGCCCCACCGAGACCTGGCGCAAGCCCTCTTGCACCCGCGCTACCTCAGCCCAGTGCTGTCCGTTCCAGCGCCAAAGCTGGCCAGACGGGTACAGCAGCCAGGGCAGGCCATGCTCGTCCATCAGCAGCTGTTGGGGGGCTGCATCACTGACCGGGGCACTCAGCACCTGCGTGGGATCAGAAGACACCAGCCGCCCGTCCTCCAGCAACAGCATCACGTTGCCATCGGGGGTGGCGCTGACATCCACCACATCTTGCGCCACGGGCCGCCAGACCGAGCCGCTGAGGCGGTACAACACGCGCTCGGCATCCATGCCCCAGACCGCGCCATCCAGCGTGGCGCGAATTTTTGCAAACTGCGCTGGCTGCATCTGCCAGCCATGCCAGTCGCGGGCCTTGATGGCCTCCTGTGTCAAACGCCACAAGTGGTTTGAGCGATCCAGCACATAGGCATCCCCCGCCGTGGTGACCACCACCTGCTCCGCCCCGCCGCGAACCCTGACCCACTCACGCAGCCCAGGCGTGGCAAACGCTGCCTGGGCTGCCGGTGCGGCCAGCGCTATGTTCCAGCAAGAAAGGCACAGGCAGGCACAGCTTACCCAGCGCACCCAAAGGCTTAATAAAGTCATGGTCAGCAGACGTGGTGGTTGAACGGCTTCAGATTTCTTGATCCGCACGGGAGGGTTTTTGGGGGAAACTGCAAAGCCGCCTTGAGCCGCCCGGCATGGGTGGCGCGCGAGACCCAGCTTTCAAGCGCCAGGTCGCCGCTTCTGAACTCGCGGTAGATCGGGCTGGTTTCCAGCACCTTCTGGCCTGTTGCCACGTTGGGCACCGGCTTGAACCACAGCTTGTACTTGTCTTCAAACTCGGTCTGCAGGCGTTCAAACTCCGAGAGATTGCTGCGCTCTTTCTCAATGTCTTCAGCACTGCGGTTGGTGTAGGACGGCCGCCGAGGGGTGACGATGATCAGCACCGATTTCTGGAAATCGCGCTTGGTCTGGCGGTTGAACAGGTACTGCACCAGCGGCACATCACGCAGCACCGGCACGCCGCTGTTGCTGGACTCCAGGTTGCGCTCGGACAGGCCCGAGAGGATCAGCGACTCGCCATACTTCATGGTCACATTGGCGCTGACCAGGGTTTTGGAGGTGTCCAGGCGAAAGTCAAACTGCACGTTGCTGTTGGGGTTGGTCAGGAAGGTGCGCTCGGCCACGATCTGCATCTTGATCAGGTCATCGGGCAAAAACTCCGGTGTCACGGCCAGCTTCACCCCGGCTTCTTTTTGTACCTGCACCGAGCCGCCCTGGCCGTTGGAGATGGCCGCCCCCACCACGTCGGTGCCCGAGAAAAAGGTCGATGTCTGCCCGCCCAGTGCCACGATGCTGGGCCGCGCCACCACCTCGTTGCGCCGATCCTGCGCGTTGGCAATGTTGAGCGTGTAGTTGATGGCCGGAATGTTGATCATGCGCGTCATCACCTGCGTCTTGGCATCGTTGAGCGGGTTGACCAGGTCGCTGTTGGCCGTGGATGTGCGCGACACCGCTGGTGTGCCCAGCGTGTTGCCAAACTGGATGCGCAAGCCGTCGAGCACGTTGATGCCGAAGGTGTCGTTGTTGTCCTCTTCGGTCGAGACAATGGCCACGTCGAGCATGACCATTTTTTTCTCAAAGAAGCCGCCCATCCCCATCTGACCGGGCATGCCCATCATGCCGGGCTGCTGCATCATGCCGCCCATGCCCTGCTGTTGCATCCCCATGCCGGGCTGCTGCATCATTCCACCCATGCCGGGCTGTTGCAGCATGCCGCCCATGCCGGGTTGCTGAGCCATGCCCTGTGGCTGGCCCATGCCGCCTGGGTTGGCTTGCATGAACTGGGCTTTCATCATGCCGCTTTGCAAGGAGTCACGCCAGGTGCCGACCCGCTCTTCGGTAAAGTGAACCTGCGCGGTACTGGCCCCGGCATCGCGCATTTGCGTCAGGAACTGGCGCGCACCGGCATCGTCACCGGTGCACGCGGCCACGATGGCCGAGGCACGCAAGGTGCGCTGTGACAGTTGTGCCCCTTCGGCCTGGCGCAGCCCCTCCAGCGCCGCAGAAGCCGTGCGCGGGTTCTTGGCGTAGTACGAGGCCACGGCCAGGTCGTACAACAAGTCCGTGTCGTTGCGGGCGTAGAGCGAGGCCTCCATCAGCGCCCCCACGGCCAGCGTGTATTCACGCCGATCCATGTACAGCAAACCCAACTGGTGGCGTGCCACCGCGTTGCTGCCATCGAACTGGATCGCCCGCTCATATCCCTGCTGCGCCAAGCCGTAGAGCTTGCCTTCGCCGCCCAGGCCGCGCAGGTGGTAGGCCAGCGCGTTCAGAAAATGCAACTGGCTGTTGTTGATGTCCACCTTGAGCGCCAGGTTGAACAAGTCATTGGCTTTGGCGTACTGGCGGGCATCCAGCGCCCGAATCCCTTCAGCTGCCAACTGGCGCGAGGCGGTGGTGGCCTTGCCCGCCGGAATGGCATCTTGCAGGCGCAGCGCATCTGCGTGCATTACCAGCGGCTGGTAGCCGCTTGAGGTGCCGTCATCCTGCCTCTGGTTACCCATGTTGGCGCAGCCCCCCAGCACGCTGGTGAGCGCCAGCGCCAAGGGCAGCAGCCGGGGTAGGTCAGTACGTTGCACATCGTCAGTTTTCATCAATCATCACTCCAACATCAAATCAAGTTTTTAGCTGCAACATGCCCTTGCAGATCGGGTGATGATCTCCAATGCCTCATGGCCTGTCTATAGTCAAAATTGACTGGTTGACAGAGCAGCCACGCATCAGATCACGTCACTTCAGCCTCTGGAAAATCGTGTCCGCACTGTTGACCCTATAAGACACACCGGTGCGCAGATCGTGATATTCCCGGCCAAACCCGCGCGTGAATCACCCTGGTTTTTCATTGATATCCAGACTCCCGAAATCGAATCACGTTATTTCACGCCCAAGAAAATCGTGCCAGGAGCGTTGACCACATAAGGCACACCGGTGGCACTGACCGAGATGTTCATTGCAGCACCCTCGCGCACCACCCAGGCGCTGCCACTCCAGCGGTAGACCTTGTCGTTCGTGCCCAGTACAAACACGCTGCCATCCGCACCCACACCCACGTCACGCGCCTTGACACCTGACACGACCACCCAGGTGCTGCCGTTCCAGCGGAACACGTCGCCAGCCTTGTTCACCACCCAGGCGTTGCCGCTGGCATCCACGTCTACCCGCACTGCTTGGCCGGGCATTTGTACCCAGCTCGTGCCGTTGAGCCGGTAAATGACGTAGTTGCCATTGCCATCTAGCGTAGCGCCAAGGCCCCACACCGTGCCGTTGGCCCCAACACCGATGTCACTGGCGGTGACACCGGGCACGGCCACCCATTTGGCACCGTCATAGCGCTGGACAGCGCCCTTGTTGTTGACCGTCCAGGCATTGCCTTGGGCGTCCACATCCAGGCGCACGGCGCCGGTGTTGGGCACAAGTTGCCAGGTGTTGTTGGCCCAGCGGTAGACGTTGAAGCCATTGGGCTGAACGGCATCCGTGCCAACGACCCACAGGCCATTGCTAGCCCCGCCGGCGCCAATGTCCTTGGCTGCCCCTGGCAGGGCAGTCCACGTCACGACGGGTGCGGGGGCAGCAACGGGTGCTGGCGCTGCAACGGGTGCAGGTGCTGCAGTAGTGAAATCAATCTTTACCAGGGCAGAGGAGCTGAGCGCCGTTGGAAACCCGTTGGCCTGAATCGGCGGCCCATAAGCCACCACACGGGCATACATCACTTTGCTGGGGGTGCCGCTCAGGTAACTCACCGTTTCGGTGGTGGTGGCCATGTTTCTGGCTGGGTTGGAGGGTGAGCGGGCGTAGTTCCACTTAGACCAGTCGGTTGCCACCGTGCCTTGGGCATCCAGGTAAGGAGAAACATCGTAGCTGGTGGCACCGGGATAGGCCGTCCAGGACAGGTTGATCACCGGAACGTTGATGTTCGGTGCTGTTGTCAACGCGCTGGCCGTCAATGTGGGTGGGGCATAGGCGGCTGCAGTCGTGAACTTCACATAGTTGCTGGCGTAGGCCCAGGCACCCAACTGGCGGGCCACCAGTTGAACCTCGTAGCTGGTGTTCGGGGTCAGGCCGGACAGGGTCACGCCGTTCGCGCTTGCCGCTACTTCGGTGTTGGCACCGGTGGGTGTCAGCCGCCAGTTGACAAGGTAGTTGTTGGCCCCGGTATAGGGCGCCCAGGACAATGTCAGGGCGTTGGGTGTGGCTTGGCTCAGGGTTGGCGCGGGCACCACCGGCAATGCTCCTGCGGTCTTGAAGGGGAGCACCTTGCCGTAGGTTTCATACTGTCCGGGCAAGCCTGTGAGCCGCACATAGTAGGTGGTGTTGGGCTGCAAGCCGGAGATGGTGCCACTGGTGCCGCTTGGGTAGGTCGTTGTGAATGGCCCAGTGGCTGAGGGGCCGTACTGCAGCATCGGTTTGCTGCTGAAGCTGATCCAGCCGAAGCTCAAGTAGTCGTTGCCAGCTTTGGTCAGCACCGGGTCTGGAATGGCCGAGGCTTGCGCCATGACCGGTGATACCAGTGTGGCTTGCAGCGACACCATGGCCGCTGCGGCCATGGCCCCTCGCATGGCCCATATCGACAAACAGGAAATCGACAAATGCTTCATTTCAAAATACTCCATGGATTAAAAAAACTGCTCTCGGCTCCGGTGTCACCGAAGCACGTCACTTCACACCTTGGTAAATCACGCCCGCATCGGTGACCGCATAAGGCACACCGGCGGCGTTGACGGTGATGTTTCTGGCCGAGCCCTCGCGCGCCACCCAGGCGCTGCCGCTCCAGCGGTAAACCTTGTCGTCCACCCCCAGCACAAACACGCTGCCATCGGCCCCAATGCCCACGTCACGCGCCTTGATACCCAGCACCGCCACCCAGGCATTGCCGCCCCAGCGGAACACCTCGCCGAGTTTGTTCACTATCCAGGCGGCCCCCCTTGGGTCAACGTCGATGCGCACGGCAGCGCCGGGCATCTGAGTCCAGCCGGAGCCGTTGGCGCGGTAGATGCCAAACCCGCCGGCATCAAAGGGCTGGCTGCCTACCGCCCACACCGAGCCGTCTGCGCCCACACCGATGTCACTGGCATGGATGCCCGCCACGGGCACCCATTTGCTGCCGTCATGGCGTTGCACTGCGCCCTTGTTGTCAACGATCCAGGCGTTGCCCTGCGGGTCTACATCCAGGCGCTCAGCCCCGGTGCTTGGAACACCCATCCAGGCGTTGTTGGCCCAGCGAAAGACGCTGAATCCATTGGCTGCGGTCATGGTGCTTATCACCCACAAGGCCCCACTGGGCCCTCCTGCGCCGATGTCTTTGCCTGCTCCCGGCAGGGCGGTCCAGGTTGGCGTAGTGGCTGTGGCGCGGTCATTGCTGTGCTGAATACCCAATGTGGGCGCTGGGCTGGTTTGCGCCATGGCAGGAGACAGCAGGCTTAGCGTCACAAACGCAGAGATGCCCAGCACCAGGTTCAGCGCGAACTGCCGTTGTCCTGGTTTGAAATCAATCGTTCGCATGTGGTCTATCCGATGGGGAAAATAGTTTTTAAAAAATCAACCCCGATGATCGACAGTGCCCAGCAAGCTGTAAATAGTCAAAATTGACTGGTTGACAGCGCTTTGCTGAGCATTTACGGAGTTCAGATGCCATGATTCGGCAGGAAGGTGCAATGGTGCCCCAGAGCGGCCATTCGGCTGCTGTAGGAGCGTCAGCAGGCGCGAACAGCCGCTGGCAAAGTGCCCGCAAATTCCATGGTGCTTGGTCGTGAAGTTGTTCCCGGCTTGGGGTGTGCTGAGGCGTTAGTGCTTACGGCCTGACAGGAATATTCTGCAAATTGCCCTGCTGGATTTGCATCATCAGCTGTTGGTAGGGGATTTTCTGGGCTTGTTGAAGCTGTTGCATGAACTGTTGAAGTTGCTGCAGGAGTTGGTTTTGTTTGTTTTTAGGGAGTTGTTGGAATTGTTGTAGAAGTTGCGGTTGGAGTTGTTGAATTTGTTGGCTCAACTGGAGTAGTTGGGACTGCTGGAGTTGGAGTTGGAGTTGCTGTTGTTGCAATTGTTGTTGGGCTTGCTGGAACTGCGGATTCATCCCGGACGATGTGCTTGACGACTCTTGGGGCTGCGAGCCAGAGCTGGGTTGTTGCGGCGGCATGGGATTGGTCGATTGCGCCATGGCAGAGGACAGGAAGGCCAGGCAGGCGGCACTGGCCAGCAGGCTTTTTTTCACCAGAGAAGTTTGGATTGGGAAGGAGATAGGTTGTTGCATGTGTGTCTTTCTATACAGAGGAATTGAATGAAAAAGTTGTGGCGAGGAAGTCCCAGGCACCACAGGATCATCTCAGTGACATGGCGGCTTGTGAATAGTCAAAATTGACTGATTGACAGCGTTTTCCAATGGAGGCCATTGCAGAAAGCATGGGGTAGACGATGAAATCCTGTGACGAAAACATTGAAGTTCTCCTTGAAAAAACCTGGATATGAAGTTGCGTGGGACAAAGTAGCTTTGCCCAAAGTACGGGGGTGCGATTCAAAGTGAGTATTTACCCTGACCCTCTCCCAGAGGGAGAGGGAATGAATCCCCATCAGTTTGAATCGCACCCAAAGTACGGTGAACTCTTGACTACTTTGGATAGCCGCCTGGGAACATTTCTTTGAGCTTGGCACCGGTTTCATAGTTGCCAATGATGTCCCCTGTGCGCTGGGCTTCAATCAACTCGGCGAGAACCTGGTCGCGTGTTTTGGGTGTTTCGGCATCAGCGGCCAAAACATTGCCAGCCGTCATGGCGGTCAGGGCAAAGGTGATGATGGTGAAATATTTGCGGTTCATGGTTGACTTTCTTGTGAAGGTAGAAGTGGCTGGGAAGATCGAGAATTTTTTATAGAAGACTGGTTGAAAGTGCTTTGTTGGTCATTCATGGCGTTCAGATGCCATGATTCGGCGGATGTAGGAGCGTCGGCAGGCGCGAATTTCGGCTTGTGCCACGCCTGCAAATGTCAATGCGCTGGATTAGGAAGTCTGCTCACGCACCACAAGGTTTGGGGTTAGAGGCGGCAAGCAATACCCTCCCCAATTCCTTGCGGAAAAGCGGGGGTATTGCCAGCTGCATTCTGATCTGAACAGAATGGGCTGCTAGCGGACACACGTCACGAAGATGGTGTACCCGGCCGCGATCCAGTCGGTGGTGCCCCAGCCCAGGACGATTGAGCCGTAGCGACCCGGGACATAATCCGGTGTCGACGTCCAAGTGTTGCTCACCGACCACCCCTGACCAGCCAGCAACCCGGAGTCGTACAGAATCATCAACTCGGTCTGCGTCGGTAGCCGCCAGCCGGTCTCGCCATTGATCGTCGTTGTGTTGCAATAAGTGTTGGCCGTGTTCCAGTCGGTTGAACCAGCTCCAAGAAATGAGGAGAACGGCCCGATATTGTTCGGCATCCAGGTTAGCCCCCCCTGGCTGATGTAACCCGCCGGCAAGCTCCCTACCGTCGTGCTGGTAAAGGTGTCGGTGACACCACCGATGGTCAGCACGGTATTGGTCGCCGTGCCGTTGCTGGCGCGGGTGGTGTGCCGCACTTTCACCGTCTGCCCGTTGTTCACCGTACCGGCTGCATTAGTGAACGCTCCGCCATTGATCGAGTATTCACCACCGGTGACAGAGATAGCCGCCGCCGCGTTGATGCCAGCCACCGTGATGGCATTCGATTCGACCAGGGTGCTCACGCTCTGCCCGGTCACATCCGTAAAGGCAAAGGCATCCGGTATCGTATCAATAGCCAGTGTCGTCACCGAAAAGCTGTCGCTATTCGTCGCGCCAGTACCAATGGTCAGCGTACCATTGATGGCGGTATTGAAGGCACCCGAGGTGGTGAGTTTCACCGCCACGGTATCCCCCGCCACCACCGAGGTGGATGCCAAGCCAGTATCGACACCGTTCTTGACTAAAGTGCCGGCCGTCGTGCTGGCAGTGACTGCGACGCTAATGCTCGCCACGGTCATGGCGTTGGTGGTCACTACCGTACTGAGTGCCTGGTTGGTCAGGTTGGCTATATCGAAGGCGTTGGGGGTTGTATCCGCCATGGTCGTAATCGCCAGCCCGGCGGACACCGTTGCCTGCTGGTTGCCCACAAAATCCCTGGCGACAAAGTAAAACTTGTAAGCGGTGGATGGCGTCAAGCCACTAATGTATTTTGAGGTACTCACATTAGCGTTCAAAGAAAATTCTCCATGCAATGATCCACCCGACATCACTGCGGCCACGCTCGGTGCGGGCGCGTCAGCAGCTTGCAACAAGTAGTAGCCGTAGCCATCTTTGTTGATGGTGACTGACACTGTGGTTGCTGTGTCGGTTGTGCCAGACGCACTGGGTGCCACCGTGGTGATGGGTGGGGTCAGATCAAGTGCCATGGTCGTAAACGCCACGCTTTGCACAGTTGCCTGCACATTGCCAGCCGTGTTTTTGGCTACAAAGTAAACCTTGTAAGCCGTGGACGCGGTCAGGCCAGGGAGGGGTATTACAGACACCTCATTGGCAAACATCTCAAAGCTGGAGCCTGCCTGGACTTCTGCCACCGTAGGTGCTGCGGCCGCAGCCGCTTTCACCAAGTAGTAGCCGGTACCATCTTCGTTGATGGTGGCAGACAAAAGAGCATCGATGCCGGCGGGGATGGAAACACGGGGTCCATCGGTGGTGGTGGGCGGGGTCAGATCAGGTGAAGTTGTGACCCTCACTGTTTGCACCGTTGCCTGCACATTGCCCGCCGCATCTTTGGCCACAAAGTAAATCTTGTAAGCCGTCAATGCCTTCAAGCCGCTGATGGCTGGTGTCGCAGCCGTGTTGGCGGTCATGGCAAAGCTGGTGCCTGCCTGAACCTCGGCCACGGTAGGTGCAGCTGCGGCGGCTGCCTTCACCAGGTAGTAGCCCGTACCCGCTTCGTTGATGGTGACTGACAAGGTGGTTGCGGTGTCGGTTGTACTCAACACGCCGGGCCCTCCGGTGGTGGTCGGCGCTGTGACATCTACTACGGGTGCGGCCGTTGTCACCGCCACACTTTGCACTGCCGCCTGCACGTTACCTGCGGCATCTTTGGCGACAAAGTAAATCTTGTAAGCGGTGGATGCCGTCAAGCCGCTGATGGCTTGGGTAGCCGCCGTGTTAGCTGTTATGGCAAAAGCTGTACCTGCTTGCACTTGCGCCACGGTAGGCGCTGCTGCGGCAGCAGGCTGTACCAGGTAGTAACCGGTTCCCGCTTCGTTGATCGTGACCGACAGGGCAGTGTCAGTGGTAGAAGTACCAGACACGCTGGGTGCTGCGGTAGTGGTCGGTGCGGTGACATCCGGTGCTGCTGCGGTCGTGGTTACCGCGATGCTTTGCACGCTTGTCTGCACGTTGTTGGCGGCATCTTTGGCGACAAAATAAATCTTGTAAGCGGTGGATGTGGTCAAACCGCTGATGGCTT
>VIKI01000180.1 GCA_008080595.1 Comamonadaceae bacterium | reverse complement strand
CTGGCGTGATCGAGCCGCCTTTCTCAGGCGCGGCGGTCAAGCTTGCGCTGGTGGAACGCTGCGGCCTGAATCCTGATGAGCTGGAGAATGTCGGCGATTTCAACCACTGGGCGCAAACCGAGTCTGGCCCGGTGCGCATCCACCTGCTGCGCTTCACCAGCTTTGAGGCCCCCAAAGCAGCCATCCAGGCCCTGGGTGGCGAGTTCAAACCGATCAGCCTGCTGCGCGGCAGCGCCATGAGTGAGCTGCTTTTGCTGCGCGAGGTGTTCAACCTGATTGTCGGCGCGGGCGGGAACTGAGCCCGCCCCAAATGCCTACTTGGCGGTTGGCATCACAAACTCAGCGCCCTTGCCAATGCTCTCGGGCCAGCGTTGCATGATGGATTTTTGCTTGGTGTAGAAGCGCACCCCTTCTTCGCCGTAGGCGTGCATGTCGCCAAACAGTGAACGCTTCCAGCCGCCAAAACCGTGCCAGGCCATCGGCACCGGAATCGGCACATTGATACCGACCATGCCGACCTGCACCCGGCGGCTGAATTCGCGGGCCACATTGCCGTCGCGGGTGAAGCAGGCCACGCCGTTGCCAAACTCGTGGTCGTTGATGAGTTGGAGTGCCTGGGCAAAGTCGGGCACACGCACGCAGGCCAGCACCGGGCCAAAAATTTCTTCCTTGTAGATGCGCATCTCGGGGGTGACGTGGTCAAACAGCGTGCCGCCCAGCCAGAAGCCTTGCTCACAGCCTTCTCCCGCCAATGCTCCGTTAAAGCCCCGGCCATCCGCCAGCAGCTGTGCGCCCTCGGCTACACCCTGGTCGATGTAGCCGCTGATGCGGGCATGGGCTGCGGGGGTCACGATCGGGCCCATTTCGGCGGCCAGATTGCTGCCGTTGAGCACCTTCAGCGTCTTGGTGCGCGCCAGCAGTTTGGGGATCACCTTGTCGGCTACATCCCCCACCAGCACCGCCACGCTGATGGCCATGCAGCGCTCACCGGCGGAGCCGTAGCCCGCACCAATCAGGGCATCCACAACCTGGTCAATGTCGGCATCGGGCATCACCACCATGTGGTTTTTGGCCCCGCCCAGGGCTTGCACACGTTTGCCGTGGTGGGCACCGGTCTCGTAAATGTAGTTGGCAATCGGCGTGGAGCCGACAAAGCTCACGGCCTTCACGTCGGGGTGTTCCAGCAGTGCGTCCACGGCTTCCTTGTCGCCCTGGACGACGTTGAATACGCCATCGGGCAGACCGGCTTGCTTGAGCAGGTCGGCCATGAACAGGCTGGGCGAGGGGTCAATCGGGCTGGGCTTGAGCACAAAGCAGTTGCCCGCCGCAATCGCCACCGGGAACATCCACATGGGCACCATCACCGGAAAGTTGAAGGGCGTGATGCCGGCCACCACACCGAGCGGCTGGCGCAACGTCCAGTTGTCGATGCCGGTGGACACCTGGTCGGTGAAGTCGCCCTTGAGCAGTTGCGGGATGCCGCAGGCAAATTCCACAATGTCAATGCCGCGTGCCACCTCGCCCTGCGCATCGGTGAACACTTTGCCATGCTCGGCGGTGATCAGGCGGGCCAGCGTGTCTTTGTGCGTGTTGAGCAGCTCCAGAAACTTGAACAACACCCGCGCTCGGCGAATTGGCGGGGTGTCGGCCCAGGCCGGGAAGGCGGCTTGGGCTGCGGCCACGGCGGCGTTCACATCGGCTGCGTTGCCCAGGCGCACTTGAGCGCTGACCGCGCCGGTGGCCGGGTTGTAGACGGCTTGGGTGCGTGTGCCGCTGCCGGTAGTGCGTGTGCCGTGGATGTACTGGGCGATTTCTGTCGTGGCGGTGGGTTGGGTCATGGTGTGTCTCGGTAGTTCAAACAATCACAAGAAACGGGAAGTTTAGGAGCATGCCCAGGCCCCCACAAGACCACTGGGCTGAATTGATTGTTCAAAATGGTGAACAATCCAGCCATGGATGAGAAAAAAATACCCGAACTCTGGAGCCACCTGCATTGGCTCACCGTGCTGGCACAGCAAGGCAGCTACACCGCAGCCGCCGCGCGCTTGAACGTCAGCAAAGCCGCCATGAGCCAGCGCATGGCCGACCTGGAGCGCCTGGCTGGCGTGGCCCTGGTGCAGCGCACCACCCGCAGCGTGCGCCTGACCGAAGCCGGGCAAAGCCTGGTGGACGACACCTGCGCCGCGTTCGAGCAGATTGAACAGAGCTTTTCGCAGGTGCGTGACCTGGCCGGTGTGCCGCGTGGTCTGCTGCGGGTCACCGCGCCGGTGGCCTTTGCACGCCAGCAGCTGGTGCCCCGGCTGGCCGACTTTCTGCGCGAGTACCCCGAGGTACGGCTGGAGCTGGATTTGTCTGACCGCCTGGTCTCCCTGGCCACCGAAGGCTTCGATCTGGCGATTCGGCACACCGCTGCGCCGCCCGACACCCATGTGGCCTGGATGCTGTGCCCCACGCAGTCGGTGCTGGTGGCCAGCCGTGGCTATCTGCGCAAGCAGGGTACACCCACCCACCCCGAAGAACTGCTGCGCCACAACTGCCTGCACTACCCGCGTGCGCAAGACACCCCGGCCTGGACGTTCGAGCCGCGCAGCCCGCAGCCTGCAGCCAAGCGCCGCCTTGAGCGGCCTGGGCATTGCGCTGCTGCCCGACTTCAGTGCCCAGGCCAGCCTGCAAACGGGCAAGCTGGTACAGGTGCTGCCGCATTGGATGCCGGTTGGCGGATTCGCCGAACACCTCTACGCCATCCGCCCCTATTCAGCCCACGTGCCGCGTGCGGTGACGGCGTTTGTGGCGTATTTGCGCACGGCCTTCGCTGGGGGGTTTGGGGAGGGGGTTGCGGTGGCGTAATGGGTATGGGGTGCGTGTTGGATGATTGAGTAGACACGACCTACGCAGCTGCATGCATTCTTGCTATCAATTTAGGGGCAATTGCCCTGCCTGAGTCTCGGCTGATCTTTCACCTGGCGAATCGGTGAACCCAGCATCGCTCCCAGCGCCAGGCACACCAGCAGGCCACCGCAAGCCATGAACAGCTGGGGCAAGGTGATGCTGCGCATCAACCAACCGGTGACCGCCCCCGACAGCGGGGCCAGGCCCAAAAAGATGAACATGAACATGCTCATCACCCGGCCCATCAGCGCCGGTGGCGTGCGCTGCTGCAACCAGCTGAAGATCGTCACCTGCATGAAACCGCCCAGCAAGCCAATGCTGCCCAGCAACACCGCCCCCTGCCAGGTGGCCGAGATCAGCCCCATGGGCATGAACAGCAGGCCCACCAGCATGTCCACCGCCAGCATGGTCATGCCCAGCGTGCCCAGGCGCAAGCCAGGCAGTGCCCCAGACACGGCCATACCCACCAGCGTGCCAGCCCCATGGGCTCCCAGCAAGATGCCCAGTGCCGCCGCGCCCAGCTGGAGCGTACTGGCCAACACCGGCATGGCAATTTGCACCGGGCCGGTGATCAGCACCGCCACCGCGCCCCAGTAGAGGAAACACAGGCGCAAGTCACGGTCATGCCACAGGTGGCGCAGGCCTGACTTGACCGCGTTGAACACCGGCTCATGGGCGGGTTGCCCGTCCCCTTGCGCAGCCGGTTGCAAGCGCACCTGTGCCAGCGTCCAGGCCGACAGTGCAAAGCTCAAGGCATCCAGGCCAAAGGCCACGCCCAGCCCCAGCGCGTCGGGCACCCGGCCAGAGGTGCTGCCCGACGCGCCATCGCCATACAGCGCAATCAGCACACCGGCCAGCAGCGGGCCGACAAACATCGACAACTGGCGCAAGCCCATCATCACGCTGTTGGCCGCAGGCAACTGCGCACGCGGCATCACATGTGGCAGCATGGAGGTGGCCGAGGGAATGCTGAACGCCGTGGCCAGCCCGATGGCAAAGGCCAGCAGGTACACCGTCCACAACGACAGGCCGCCTGCCAGCACCAGCATGGCCAGGATGCCCAGCAGCACGGTGTTGACGTATTTGGTGAGCATCAGCACCCGCTTGGGGGAGTAGCGGTCAACCACCGCACCACCAATCAGGATGAACAGCGCACGGGGCAGGCTCATCAGCCCCAGCACCGTGCCCAGCACCAGGGTGTCGCCGGTCATGCGCAGCACCAGCCAGGGTAGGGCCACCAGGGTGAACTGGTCACCCAGCAGGCTGATGATGGCCCCCGCCATCAGCCAGAGAAAGTTTTTGTCGCGCATCAAGGCGGCACGTGCGGGATCGGTGGGGCGTTGGGTCATGGTTTGTCCTTCAGTCAACAATGATCAAAACCCGAATGTTCAGCCCTCACGCAAGGTGAGGGTCAAGCATTTTTTTTCGTGCTCAAGGGATGGCCTTGTGCGGCCATGGCACGCTTGACCATATCCAGGGTGAACTCGTCAAACACCGTGGTGTTTTGCAACAGCGGCTCGGCGTTGTAGGCGGCAATCAACTTGCGCAGCAGTGCGGGCTGGCCGCCACACAGGTAGAGCATCACCTGCTCCCAGTGCGCCACCAGCGCCTGTGCCGCCGCGCACGTCAGGTCAGCTTGGGCGGCGTGCAGGGCCTGGGCTTGTTGCGCCAGTTGTTCGACGGCGGCATCCGGGATGGTACGCAGCGTGTGCAACTCGGCCCGTGTCATGTGGCGCAGCATGGCGCTCATGCGCAGGTCGATGGCGGCATTGATGAAGCTGATGACTTCCGGCCCCGGTCCGTTTTTGAATTGCCCTTTGGGCTCGGCACCGTACATCTGGCCCCAGCGCTCGATCAGTTTGAAGTTGTCGTTCATCATGGCCAGCGTCAGGTTCATCCAGCGCAGGGCCAGCGACTGCACCGGGCGGCTGTCGGTGGCCAGACGCTGTTGCATGGCTTGGCGCACCTCGGCAATCAGGCGCTCCCAGCTGGCGCTTTGGGCTTTGCGGTTGCCCAGAATCAGCCTGATTTCATCGGCACTGAAGTACTTGGCATAGGTGCTCATCAGCGACAGGGTGGACAACCAGTCGCTCATGTCGGGCTCGTTGCCCGTCGCCATACGCTCCTGCAGCAGTTGCAGCCGCGCCCGCAACTCGGTGGCCTGGGTGATTTCATGATCCAGCGCACGGATTTGCCGGGCAATGGTGTCGCTCAGGCCTTCGCCACCACGCGCCAGCATGCTGGCAATGTCGGCCAGCGGCAGGCCCAGGTGGCGCAGCGCCTGGATGGTGTGCAGGCGGCCCACGTCGGCCTGGTTGTAGAGCCGGTAGCCCGCCTCGGAACGCGCTGAAGGGGTCAACAGCCCGATGCTGTCGTAGTGGTGCAGGGTGCGCACCGTGAGGCCAGTGCGCTTGGCCAGTTCGCCAACTTGGAGATGCAAGGTCAGGGCTCCTTGGGGTAAAGGGCGCAGTATCAAGCCTGACGTTGGGTGAGGGTCAAGCTTTTTTGCTGCGCTGCGGTGTCGTTTTCTTGCCGGTTGCGCCAGCGGGTGGGGTCATCATCGCGGTCGCCACACTGGCAGTGCCGTGGCCCGTGGCTGCATTCCAGATGTCCGACAAAATCTGGGCAACCTCGGTTTCACTCAGCTTCAGGGCCAGCAGGTTGGGGTTCTGGCGCACATACAGCTCGGTCAGAAATCCGTCCACCATGGTTTCCAGCGCATAGGCGGTGGCCAAGGCGAAGCGTGAGCGCTCCTGGTTCTCGGTGCTGCTGTTTTGCAAAATGGCCTGAGCCACTTTGCGTGCCCACCAGTCGTTCAGGTCAAAGTGTTGCCGCTCGGCCCCCGAGAGAGCCCTTCGTACATGCTGGATCGACAGGATCACCCGTGCATTGACCGAGAAGAAGCGCACATAAGCCAGATTGGTTTGCAGAACCGCTTTGGCCGGATCAGCCAGACGAAAGTCTTCCAGCAGCTCCAGCACCAGCGCCTGCTTGCTGGGAAAGTAGGTGTAGAACGCGGTGCGTGTGACCTCGGCGTAGTCGGATACATCACCGGTGGAAAAACGGTCGTAGCCTTTTTCTTCGAGCAAGCGCGCCGCCGCAGACTTCAGCGCAAACCGGGTGCGTTCACCCTTGCGCAGCAGGTCGATCTCAGCCCCACGCTCCAGCAGCCAGTCGACAAAACGACTGGGCAGTATGGCTGTCGAGGTTCCCTCATTCAATGGATTTTCTGCAATGGTTTTCATGGCCGACAGTATGACGTGTAGCAAGAGAAAATTTTTTCTTGACAAAAAATGACAGTACTGTCATATTTCATCCCTCGCTTCATCACAACCACAATCCTGGAGACAGCTATGCCGATCGAAACTTCTCGCCGCCAATTCATCAAGTCATCCGCCGGGGCCGGTCTGGGCCTGATGATCTGGGTCAAAAACACTGAGGTACTGGCGCAGGACAAGCGTCTGGTGATCCGTGACCCGGGCGGCCCCTATGCCGAAGGCTTTGGCGAGGCGTTCTACAAGCCGTTTCGTGCCGCCACCGGCATCGAGATCGTGCCCGCCACCGGCCAGGCGCAACCCACCGCCTTCATTCGCTCGATGGTGGAATCCAAGTCCTACACCTGGGACATGGCGCATGTGAGCAAGGATGTGCATGAAGCATTGCTGGGCATGGGGCATCTGGAGCCGCTCCATTTGGACGATGCACTGAAAGACCTGCCCGCGCAGTTCAAGGCACCGCATTACGCCGGTGTCGATGTGGTGGGCAGCATCCTGGCCTACCGCACCGACAAGTTCCCCGCAGGCAAAGGCCCACGCAGCTGGAAGGACTACTGGGACACCAAAGCCTTTGCCGGTCGCCGTGCCCTGCGCCGTAATCCGATGGAAACCATCGAGTACGCCTTGCTGGCCGATGGCGTTGCCCCGTCGGCGCTCTACCCGCTGGATCTGGATCGCGCCTTCCGCTCGCTGGATCGCATCAAGAAAGACGTGGGGGTCTGGTGGACCAGTGGGGCACAAACCTCGCAGCTGCTCAAGTCTGGCGAAGTCGACATGTGCCCGACCTGGAACGCCCGCGCCCAGGTGGTGGCCGATGAGGGCTCGCCAGTGGCTATCATGTGGAGCCAGTTTTTCTTCACCACCGAAGGCTGGATCATTCCCAAAGGCTCACCCAAGGCCGACATTTGCCGCGAATTCATCAAGTTTGCCAACTCACCCGAGCGCCAGGCGGTCTTCACCAAGTTCCTGAGTTATGGCCCGACGCTGCCCAAGGCCTACAACTTCATTGATGCCAAGCGGGCCCAATCTTTCCCCACCCACCCGGAAAACATCAAGGGTGGGATTGAATGGAACGTGGGCTACTGGGCGAAGAACCGCGACGCGGTGACCGAGCGTTTCAACGCCTGGGTGGCCGCCTGATGCAGGAGCTGCGTATAGAAGGGGTCAGCAAGCGCTACCACCATGTCGCCGCGCTCACCGTCACCACGCTGACCGTGGCGGCCGGTGAGTTCCTGACCCTGCTGGGGCCGTCGGGCTCGGGCAAGACCACCTTGCTGTCGCTGATTGCCGGGTTGATTGAATCCGACAGCGGCCGCATTTTGCTGGACGGGAAAGACATTTCCGGCTTGCCGCCCTACCGGCGCGGTTTGGGCATGGTGTTTCAGAACTACGCCCTGTTTCCCCACATGACGGTGGCCGAGAACGTGGCGTTTGGCCTGCAGGCGCGGCGTTTGCCAGTGGCCGAGGTGCAGCAAAAAACACAGCAGGCGCTGAACATGGTGCGCCTGGGCGCGTTGGCCCACCGCCTGCCCAAGGAACTGTCGGGCGGCCAGCAGCAGCGCGTGGCGCTGGCCCGTGCGCTGGCCTACCAGCCCGCCATTGTGCTGATGGATGAGCCGCTTGGCGCACTGGATCGCAACCTGCGCGAGGAGATGAAGTTTGAGATCGCTCGGCTGCACCGTGAACTGGGCACCAGCGTGATTTACGTCACCCACGACCAGGAAGAGGCGCTGGTTCTGTCAGACCGCATTTGCCTGATGAACCAGGCCCGGGTCGAGCAGATCGACACCGCGCAAGCGCTGTACTTCAAGCCACAAACCCGCTTTGCGGCGGAGTTTCTGGGGGAATCGAATCTGTTTCCTTGCCAGGTACAGAAGTTTGATGGAGCCAATGTGCTCACGCTGGATGCCCTGGGCCTTCGCTTGCCCTATGCCGAACCTTTGCCAGCATCCGACAATATCTTGCTGATGCTGCGCCCGGAATCCATCGAGGTAGGCTCGACCACGGCACCACTGCCTGCGGGGGTGCTGGCAGTGTGGGCGCAGATTCAAAGCAGCCAGTTTCTCGGGGCCATGACACGCCTGATGGTGCGCGTGGGTGAGACTGACATCCGCGTCCTGCAACGCACCACCTCGCTGAGCGATTTGCAGCAGTTCACGCCCGGCGCACAGGTGCAGTTGTGGATAGACCCGGCACGTTGCCATGTGGTGACGGCATGAAATCCGCTCTTGCGTCCCTGATCCGCAACGCTGGCGTGGCCCCGCTGCTGGTGTTTTTGGCCATTGCCTTTTTGGTACCGGTCGCCACGGTGCTGTCGTTGGCGGTGTGGTCGCCAGTAGATGGTTTCAGCCTGGCCTCATTGCAGCGCATTCTGGTCACGCCAATCTACAGCACCACCTTGCTGCGCACGCTGGAGATTTCCCTGTGGACCACCGTGATGTGCCTGCTGGGCGGCTTTCCCATTGCCTTGTTGATCAACCGCCTGCGCGGTGCGGCCCGCACCAGCTTGTACCTGCTGGTCTTGCTGCCTCTGTGGACGAGTTTTCTGGTGAAGTCTTTCGCCTGGCTGGTGCTGTTGGGTAAAAACGGCGCGGTGAATGCCTTGATCATTGCGCTCACCGGCGAGCCAGCCAACAGCTCGCTGCTGTTCAACCTGAATGCCGTGCTGATAGGCATGGTGCATGGTTTGATGCCTTTTGCGGTGCTGACCATTTTGCCGGTGCTCGATGCCATTGACCCGCGCCTGACACCGGCCGCAGCCTCCCTGGGCGCACGCACGGCGGAGGGCTTTATCCGGGTGCTGCTGCCGCTGGCCATGCCCGGTGTGGCGGCGGCGGGGCTGATTGTGTTTGTGACCTCGGTCGGCTTTTTCATTGTGCCCGCGCTGCTGGGCGGCCCACGCCAGACCATGGTGGCCAACGTCATCATCGAGATGGTGCTGGACTTGATGAACTGGCCACTGGCCAGCGCCGCCGCCTTGCTGATGTTTGGCGTGGTGGCAGGCCTGTTTGGGCTCTACATCCACAGCTTTGGCATCGAGTCCCTGGTGGGGCGGGCCCGGACACCGGCCAAGAGCGCTGCCGCACACCGGCCCCATCGCCAGGCATGGCGGCGTGTCGGCTGGCTGGCCTGGGATCGTGTGGCCGAGCCCCTGGGGCGCTGGCCGCTGGTGCCTGCCTTGCTGCGCCACAGCCATGCGGTGTTGGGGCTGGCGCTGGTGCTGTTTCTGGCGCTGCCCGCGCTGTTTTTGATCCCGGTGTCGTTCACGGTGTCGGGCATCATCGACTGGCCGCCGCAGTTCTTTTCATGGCGCTGGTATGCCGCGCTCGACAGCCCGGCCTGGCGCAGCGCCGCCTGGCGGTCTTTCACCGTGGCCTGCGCCACCGGCGTGCTGTCGCTGGCCATGGCCTACCCGGCCGCGGTGTGGCTGGTGCGCAAGGCGCAGCGCAGCCGGGTGCCGGTGCTGGTGGTGGTGATGGCCCCGATGATCGTGCCACGCATCATCATCGCCATCGGCCTGTTTTACCTGTTTGCGCGGCTGGGGCTGATTGGTTCCTGGTTTGGCCTGGTGCTGGGGCACACGGTGATTGCCTTGCCCTTTGTGCTGGTCACCATGATTGCCGTGGTTCAGGCTTATGACGAGCGCCTGGATCAGGCGGCGGCGGTGTGTGGGGCTGGCATCGGGCTGCGGCTGCGCCGTGTCACCTTGCCGCTGCTGGCCCCTGGTGCGCTGTCCGCCTTTCTGTTTGCGTTTGTGACCTCGCTGGACGAGCTGACCATTGCCCTGTTTGTCACCGGTGGGCTGAGTTCCACCTTGCCCAAGCAGATGTGGGACGAGGCGCTGCTGCGCGTCTCCCCCACGCTGGCAGCGGCCTCGACCCTGATCTTCCTGTTGATGAGCAGCGTGGTTGTTCTGGCGCAGGCGATACGCCAGCGGCGCAGCACCCAGCCGCGCACGCCCTGACCTCTTTCCCCAAGGAACCCCCATGCCTATCCACTACAGCAAAAACAATCACATCGGTGTCTTCACCATCGACAACGGCGACCTGAGTGTGCTGACACCGGCCATGCACAAGGCGCTGTACACCTTGCTGGCCGAATTTGTGGCCGACCCCGATGTGCATGTTGGCATCTTGAAAGGGCGCGACGGCGCATCGTTTTGCGCTGGCGACGACATCAAGAACCCGCTGCCTGCGCGGACACGTCAGGAGGAGCTGGAGGGCTATCTGTTCCTGCACCACAACGAGCGGGATGGCTCACCGCCACACCGCCCGGGTTGGGATGTCGACATCATGAAGCTGGAGCGCTACAAGCCCATCATCGCGGCGGTCGACGGCTACTGCCTGGGCCAGGGCATGATCTACCTGCTGCATTTGACCGACATGCGTATTGCCAGCGACCGCGCCCAGTTTGGCCTGCCCGAAATGGCCTACGGCATGGGCGGCGGCGGCGGCATGACACGGCTGGGCCGCCAGATTCCCCATGTGGTGGCCATGCGGTTTTTGCTGACGGGCGAGTTCATGTCGGCGCAGGATGCCCTGAAATACGATCTGATCAACCAGGTGGTGCCGGCCGACCAACTCATGGCGCAGGCCATGGCGCTGGCGACCACCATCGCCGCGCAGCCACCGATTGCGGTGCGAGTGGAAATGGAAAGCTATTACCAGTCGCTTGACCTCGGGCGGGACGACAACCTGCGCTACAGCATGAACCTGTACCGCCTGCAACGGCTGGGCTACGAGGGCTTTGGCGCAGGCAGCGGTTTTTTGAAGCGGCCCAAGGCAGAACCTCATGTCTGAGCCTGCGCACCAGCCCATTGCCAATGCAGCCATGGCGCACTGGCAATCGCGCCTTCACAGCGCCGAGCAGCAGGCGCTGCCTGCCAACATTCCTGCCCTGTTTGCGCAAATGGCGCAGGCGCATCCGCAGCAGATCTTGCTGGACATGTTTGAAGACGCGCAGCAGATCAGCTATGCCGAGTTCGATGCCCTGAGCACCCGTTTGGCCATGGGCTTGCGTGCGGCTGGCGTTCAGCCCGGCATGCATGTGGTCGTGATGCTGCCCAATGGCCTGCATTGGCACCTGACCTGGCTGGCGGTGCTGAAGCTGGGTGCTGCGGTGGTGCCGGTCAACCCCACTTACACCGTGCGCGAACTGGAATACGTGCTGGCAGATGCCCAGGTGAAGGCCTGGGTGCTGGGCACCGAGCGTGCAGAGGTACCCGATCAGTTGAGCACATGGCCGGCGACCTTGCCGCGCGACCGGGTCTGGACGGCAGCCGCCAGGCTGGGCCAAGCGTGCCCCTGGCAGGCGCTGCTGGACAGTACCGCTCCTGGCGATGCAGCCGATTTTGTTGCCGCTGAATTGGGGCTGGAGACTCTGGCCAACATCCAGTACACCTCAGGCACCACCGGTTTTCCTAAAGGCTGCCTGCTGACCCATGGCTACTGGCTCACGCTGGCGCAAAGTGCCTGCCTGATGCACCCGCTGCCCGCAGCAGATCAGAGCCCCCTGCGGCGCTTTTTCACCGCGCAACCGTTTTTCTACATGGACCCGTTCTGGCAGTTGCTGATGACGGCAACTGCTGGCGGAACGCTGCTAGCCGCCCACAAAATCAGCGCCAGCAAATTCCTGGGCTGGCTGGCCGAGCACCACATCGAGTGGGCGCAACTGCCCGAGCTGGCGCTGAAATCGCTGCACACCGTGGATGACCGCCAACTGGACTTGCGCCAGGTGTTCACCTTTGGCTGGAGCGCCGAATCACGACTGGCTTTTGAGCAGCGC
>VIKI01000179.1 GCA_008080595.1 Comamonadaceae bacterium | reverse complement strand
AGTGCGTGCCATCGTGCGCCTGCGCGACGAGATTGCCCCCGGCGTGAAGATCGAAGCGGGTTTGTCCACCGCCTTTGGCTGCACCCTCCAGGGTGAGGTCACGGATGACGACGTGGTCTGGATGGCCGAACAAGTGGTGGCCGCCGGGGTTGATGAAGCCGGTTTGTCCGACACCACCGGCATGGCCAACCCGGCCCAGGTGCGCCGCCTGTTCACATTAGTGCGTGCGGCCATTGGCAGCAAAACCGGGGCCGCCCACATGCACAACACCCGTGGCCTGGGCCTGGCCAATTGCCTGGCCGCCTATGACGTGGGTGTGCGCACCTTTGATGCGTCTCTGGGAGGCCTGGGCGGCTGCCCCTATGCGCCGGGAGCGTCGGGCAACGTGGTCACCGAAGACCTGGTGTTCATGTTCGAGGCCATGGGCATCCGCACCGGGGTGGACATTGAAAAACTCATCGCTGCCCGAGCCCCCCTGCAAGCCGGGCTGCCCGGTGAGCCGATCTACGGCATGACCCCGCTGGCTGGGCTGCCCAAAGGCTGGCATCAAAATTAATAGCTGCTTGCGCATGATCTAAAAGGGCTAGAGGCCAATTTGGTATATCAAAATGTGGCTGCGTATTCTGGCGATTGTGTTCCCGATCTTCATCATTGTGATGATCGGCTTTGCCTATGGCCGCAAGCACCGGCCCGACATGGCGGCGGCCAACGGGCTGAACATGGCGGTGTTTTTGCCCGCGCTGATTTTCTCGGCGCTGGCCGGCAAAACCTTCGATTTGGCCAGCAACACGCAGCTGGCCATGGGTGGCGCGGTGGTGGTGCTGGGCTCTGGTCTGCTGGCCTGGCCGTTGGCGAAACTGCTGGCTTACCAGCCCAAAACGCTGGTGCCACCGGTGATGTTCAACAACGCGGGCAACATGGGCTTGCCGCTGCTGGCACTGGCGTTTGGCGAGCAGGCGCTGGGGGCTGCGGTGGTGTTGCTGCTGGTGGAAACACTGCTGCAGTTTGGCCTGACCCCGTGGCTGCTGCAAGGTCGGCTGCACCCGCGCATGATCTGGCGTGAGCCGGTGTTTGCCGCTGCGTTGCTCGGGTTGATGTTCAGCCTGACGGGCTGGGGGGTGTGGCCCCCGCTGATGTCGGCGGCCAAGCTGCTGGGCGATATTTCGGTGGGGCTGATGATTTTTGCGCTGGGCGTGCGCCTGTCTACTGCCAAACTGGGCAGTGTCCGCATCGGCTTGGTGGCCGCCGTGGCCACGCCGGTCACCGGTATGCTGGTGGCTTGGCTGTGGGGCACGGCCACCGGCCTGAAGGACCATGAGCTGGACATGCTGGTGATCTTTGGCGCACTGCCACCCGCCGTGTCGAACTTCATTTTTGCCGAGCGCCACCACCAGGAACCCGACAAGGTGGCCAGCATGGTGCTCATCGGCAATGCGGCGGCGGTGCTGTTTGTGCCCCTGGCGCTGGCGCTGCGGCTGTAGCATGCAGGCTCAGTCAAACAGACTGATTTTGTAACAGGAGTTTCTACCCATGGATTTGCCGATTCACCAACTCTCCATGACCGTGCTCATGACCCCCGACACCGCCAATTTCTCTGGCAACGTGCATGGCGGCAGCATCCTGAAGCTGCTCGACCAGGTGGCCTTTGCCTGCGCCAGCCGATACGCCGGGCGTTATGTGGTCACGCTCAGTGTCGATCAGGTCATGTTTCGCCAGCCGATTCATGTAGGCGAGTTGGTCACGTTTCTGGCGGCGGTGAACCACACCGGCTCGTCGTCGATGGAAATTGGCATCAAGGTGATTGCAGAAGACATCCAGAAGCGTGTGGTGCGCCATGTGAACAGCTGCTTCTTCACCATGGTGGCAGTGGACGACGACAAGAAACCCGCACCCGTGACCCCACTGCAACCCAGCACCCCTGACGAGCTTCGCCGCCACGCGGCAGCCGAGCTGCGCAAACAGATGCGCCGCGAGATGGAACAGCGCTTCAGCGCGACCCGCAGCAGCGCTGAGCAGGTTTGAGTTTCATATGAGAAATTGGCCTCTAGTGCTTGCTCATCAAGCGTAAACAGCTATTGAATTTGCAGTGATTTGCGGACTTCTTCAGGCTATGCTGCAGGGGACTGCATAAGGGCTTGTGCTTGCCCACCCATTGCCACCAAAGACGATCATCATCACACCTGGATTTTTATCCAGGCAATCGGCCTGTGAGCTAGACTGCACGCCACTTTCAGGAGAATTTCGTGACCAGATTCATACGCAACGGCCAGAATTTTTTGCAAGTCTTGCCATGGACATTACCTTGGGCCTCTAGCTCTAGCGATCGCATCACAACGAACCTATGAGCATCGAATTCCTGCAAACCAAATTCGACAAGGCAAATTACTTGTTGAACATACTTGTGTCGCACGCTACTGGAGGCGCTGCGGACACAAAGGAGTACGAAGCGCTACGCCAAGAACTTTTAACCGACACTGAAACAGCCAATCTCATTCCGTCATGGATTCGGACAAACCGAAACCTTGATTCGTTTTGGGGGTTCATTAAAAAGAAGTTCAGCACGTACGCAGAGCGGCGGTCTTATCTTTCGGAGGAGTTCACGCCGCTTCTCGACACATTGGAGTTCGGCACTACCACCAATCTGCTTACACCTGCGTTTGCACAAATAGAGCAACACAAACCATCTGCTGTAGCACGCAACAAACGAAAGGTTTTCATTGTCCACGGTCGAGACAATGAAGTGAAGCAAGAGGTTGCTCGCTTTGTTGAGGCAGTTGGGCTTGAGTCAATCATCTTGCATGAGCAAGCAAGCGTAGGCATGACAATCATTGAAAAAATTGAGCGCTATGCAAATGATGCGGACTTCGCACTTGTCTTGTACACCCCTTGCGACCTCGGAAGAGGAGTGCACGACACCAAAGTTCACCCAAGAAATCGGGCAAGGCAGAATGTTGTCTTTGAACATGGCTACCTAATGGCTAAGCTTGGCCGAGAAAACGTCTGCGCCCTTGTGAAGGGAGACATCGAAACCCCCAATGACATAAGCGGTGTGATTTACGTTGACTTCGATGTACAAGGCGCTTGGAGGGCAGAGGTGGCCAAGGAACTTAAGGCATGCGGCTATGAAATTAAGAGTTGGTTTTAAAGTTGCGCTCCTGCGCACCGGCCTAACTGGCGGTTCAACGCGGATAAAAATGCTCTGCATTTTTGCCTGTGAATCTGGGCCTTGGGCCTCAAAATCATGAACCCAACTCACCATACCGTTCTCATCACTGGAGGTGCCACCGGAATTGGTTTCGCTCTTGCCGAGAGGTTTCATTCCGCTGGCAATCGCGTCATCCTGGTTGGTCGTTCAGAGGGCTCTCTTGCCAAAGCGGCCAGTGCGCTCCCAGGTGTCGAAACCTTCACCGCTGACGTTTCCGTCGCTCAAGACCGGGCACGTCTGGTTAGCCATTTCCCGGATATTTCCATCTTGGTCAACAACGCGGGCATTCAAGTCAATACCCCCATCGCGGAGTCCACGCCCGAAGATATTGAACACGAACTCAGCGTCAACTTCTTGGCTCCCGCCCTTTTGTGTCGCGCCTTCCTGCTGGCTCTTGCACAGCACCCCTCGGCGGCAATCGTGAACGTGTCGTCTGGCTTGGCCTTGGTTCCCAAAGAGGTGGCCGCGATATATTGCGCGTCGAAGGCCGCACTGCACAGCTTTTCCAAAACTTTGCGCTGGCAATTGGAGAACACAAACGTCCGCGTATTTGAAGTACTTCCGCCGCTTGTCGAAACCGCGATGACCGCAGGCCGTGGAAAAGGAAAGATATCTTCGGCCCAACTTGCGCAGGAGTTTTGGGAAGGATTCAAGGCCGACCACTATGAAATGCTTATCGGCAAAACCAGGCTCCTTTCCGTTGTCAATCGCCTCGCGCCATCCATTGCCGAAAAAATCATGCGTCGTGGCCTATAACCGAGCCACCCATCATCCCTCCGGACGCTGCGAGTTACCCCTGTGCATACCCTGATCCGGCTCATCCTGCTTTTGCTGCCGCTGCTTGCTGCGGCACAGTCTTCGCTGGGTGCGTTACCCAAGGCTGGCAAGACACCCGTGAGCACCAGTGCGGCATTGGGTGTCACGCCAACCCCGCCCGTCGGGCCGGTTCAAGCCTTATCCAGTGATCAGCGGGCGGCCATCGATACCTATTCCGATGCCGCCCCGACCAGCGTCACCCAGTCGGTTGCCACACTGGCGGCCTATCTGTCGGGGGCAGGGCCTGATGACCTCAGTCGTGCCCGTGCACTCTACCGGTGGGTGACCAGAAACATTAACTACGATGTGGAAGGCCTTCGCAGCGGCAAGCCCGGCAACCAAAATCCGGACGCGGTACTGCAGCGCAGGTTAGCCGTTTGCGAGGGGTATGTGCGTTTGGGCGAGTCCATCGGGCGGGCGATGGGCCTGGACATCCTGGGCATCAATGGATGGTCAAAGGGTTTCGGCTACACGCCCGGACAGCGGTTTTCTGGCCCAGCCGATCACGCCTGGAATTCGGTACGGGTAGCCGGTCAATGGCGGTTAATGGATTTGACGTGGGGCGCGGGAATCATCGATAAACAGATGCAATTTGTTCGCACCTTTCAAGAGCACTACTTTTTAACCTCACCCCATGTGTTTGTCATCGATCACCTGCCACAAGATCCGGGTTGGCAGTTGTTGGAGAGCCCGCTCACTGCTGAGCAGTATGCCAACCTCGCGTTTGTGCAAACATCGTTCTGGAGACTCGGTTTTCGTCTGAACAATCAGTCACATGCGCACATCAGCGCCCAGGATCGTGTGTCCGTGAGCCTTGGTGTCACCCAGCCGGTTCGGATGTCGGCTCGACTGATGGATGCCGTGACACAACAGGCCATCCATGGTGACTACACCTTGGTACAGGTCAGCGCCACAGAGGCGAGAGCCGACGCAACGTTTCCGCAATCTGGCGAATACATTCTTCGCTTGTTTGCGGAAGTACGAGACAGCGAAGAGCCGCTTCAATGGGTGATGGATTACCGTGTTTCGGCACAAAGAGGTGAGCAAGATGCCGTGTTCCCGTCTACGTTTGATGCGTTTACAGCACGCCAAGTGAAGCTGGTCGAACCGATGACAGGAATTTTGAAGGCTGGGCACAGTTACCGATTTCGGCTCCGTGTGGCGGGTGCAATCAGCGTACAAGTCATCACAGGGGGCAAATGGAAAAAACTCGTCCAGAACGGAGAAGAATGGGCGGGAGATGTGGTCGCCGTGACCGGGAATAGCTCGGTTGTCGCAAAGTTCGACAAATCCACCCCATTCACTTCATTGCTCGAATACACCGTGCGTTAATCGGTTTCGAGATTCGACAATAACGCCCCTCAGTGCACCGAGCTGTCTTCGCTGACACTCAAGCATTGCCACCCAACATATCTGGTGCAATCAGGCACTCAATGGGTATTTGGATTTCCCGCATGTGGCACAAGTTTTTCTGATCGAGCGCAAGGTATTTCACAAGAAAAGCGCCAAACACTCGCTGGAGATTGCAGCGGGTCTGACAAGCCAGACATCAGCTCAAGCCACTGCACAGCAGGTGCTGGCAACCAATCGCTTACAGCTACATGATCGACTGAAACTTTGATGAAGACCGTAGCCACATGCGCGCGGACTCTGCCCCAGAGGAACGTCAACCGGCTGCGCCGCTTTACGGTGGGTGTATTGAGGCTCTTCGGCGACACCAAAACCAGTAGCGCGAAAAAAATGACACAACTCAATCGCAACACTCGCATGGTCTTCGATTACCTGCGCATGACGAAAACTCTCTTAAGAAACTTCCCCAGCAGCCTCCTCGTACTCGTCCTGCCCGGCCTCGACAAAGGCTTGCCCCTTGGTCAGCATGAAATAAACCAGTCGTGCCAGTTTGTGCGCACTGGCCGTGATGGCCTTGGGTTTGTCCATGCGCGAACACAATCGACGGTGATGAGCACCCAGTGCGGTTTGACTTTTACGTAGCGCCTGCGCGGCCATACGCAAGGCCTGTGCGGCCCGGTTGGCGCAGGGTTTGGTGGCACTTGAGAGCACCTTGCCGCCCGAAATTTTGGTGCCCGGACACAAGCCCAACCACGAGGTGAAATGCTTGACTGTGGGAAAGCGTGCCAGATCGACACCAATCTCGCTGATGACTTTCAACGCCGTGCTGGTATCAATGCCGGGTATGCGTGTCAGGTCCACGCCGCTGGCCTCGAACAGGGAGGTGCGGGCATCAAAGCGTACCGAATTCTTGGCCGGTGTGCTGCGTTTGGGTGTCCCCAATCCGGCCTCTGGCAACGCATGACCCTTCAGCGCACCCAGCAACTGTTGCAGTTTGCCATCACACTCGGTGATCTGGGCGGCATAGGCATCGATCAAGGCCAGGGCCTGCTTGAGGGCAAACAGGTGCTCGTCGCGCCAGTTGCCCTGCAACGCTGCGGTGACCTCAGCCTCATCAGCCTTGATGCGCCGATCCCGCAGTTTGGCCAGGGTGGGCGCATCACGCTCGCCCGCGACGATGGCGCGCACGATGGCCTGGCCGGTCATCCCCATGATGTCGGAGATGACGTGATGCAGCTGCACATTCATCTGCGTCATCGCCTTTTGCAAATGCTGGACATGGCGTGCCTGATAGGACAACAGCATGTCGCGGTGGCGCCAGACCGCACGCAGCGCACAGATTTCCTCGGCGGGGCGGAAACCTCCACGCAGCAGTCCATAACTCATCAACTGCTGCAGCCACTGACAGTCCAACACATCGCTCTTGCGTCCCGGCACATTCTTGACGTGGCGAGCGTTGACCAGGTGGACTTCAAACCCGGCGGCATCCAGCATTTCGAACAATGGGATCCAGTACACGCCGGTGGATTCCATCGCTACTGCGGTAACGCAGCAACGGCGCAGCCATTGCACCAGGCGCTCCAGATCGGCGGTGAAGGCTGGGAATTCGCGCACGGGCTCATCGTCACGGTCTGATGGCACAGCCACGAAATGGCTGGTGGCACCGATATCAATGCCACAGGCATCAGGATAGGCAATGCTCAAGAGGGATGCCTTGGCTCGCTTACGTGCAGGTTTGGTCTTGGACCCTGGTGTGCTCGGGGCAGATTTGTTGACGTGCGGTGACATGAGCGGACTCCTTTAATTGAGAGTTCAACGATGCGCACCACACGGGAAAAACGTCTTGAATACTCAGTCTCTTAAACGGGATGGTCATCGCCACCGCAACGGCAGCCATGAGCCTCACCAATGTCGAAGACGCAACCCAACCACGCTAACGTACGGGCCACAAAGGCACCAATGGCTTACCGGTCATGTGTGGCGTGCCACTCAACAATACATCAGATGAGCCCCAAGTTTCTTCGGCACGGAGTCCGGGTGCGGCCGGCTGGATCGCTAACGTTCAACGTCAAGCTGGTATCTGTGTATTTCGAAGAAAACAAATTTACCGCAACGTTAAATGAATTTACTTAATAATTAAGGAAATTCATTCATAATGCCATTTCATGAATCCATACAAGTTCAAAGGTTTTACGTTGATTGAGTTGATGGTGGTGATCGCCATCGTGGCTGTGCTTAGTACCTTGGCTGCGCCATCCTTCAAGCAAATGATTCAATCCAACACCATTTCCAGTTCTGTCAACTCGCTGCTGGCAGATATGAGGTTTGCTCGTAGCGAAGGAATGCGCCGTGGTGGTGGTATCGTGGTTTGTCACAGTGACTCGCCTGAAGCCAGCAATCCAACATGCACCACTGGCTCCAACTGGAAATCGGGTTGGATTGTGTTTCACGATTTAGACAACGATGGCGTTAAAGACGCAACCGATCCAGTTCTGAAAGTGCAAGGGCCCTTGTCCTCCATCGACACAGTGACTGAAACCGGCAACACATCAAGCAAATTTATCTTTTCAGGAACTGGGCGGACGGTTGCACTCAGTTCAGCCGTTGGCATCAAGTTTGGTGGCGATGAATACGCCAATGAACGGCAACGAGTGGTCTGCGTGGGTATCAGTGGTCGGTCAAGGATTGGGGTGGATGCCCATGGCAAAACCAATGGTAGTGCCACGTGCTGAGGAATCACATGAACAACACACTATCCACCACGCCTCAGTTGCAAAAAGGTGCTTCCCTCGTTGAAGTTCTGGTGTCCATACTGATCTTGTCTTTTGGCATGCTCTCACTGGGAGCCATGCTGGGTTTTGCTGTGCAAGCCCCAAAAATATCGGCGCACCGAGCAACGGCGACCAATTTGGCATCAGCCTACATTGAAATGATGCGTGCAAACAAGGATGAATTTGCCAAGGCCTCCAGCACATATCTGAAGGACAACACGTTTGATGGCACAACCACCAAAATCACCGCCAAAAACAAAAACAGCTGCACATACCCCGATTGTTCCAGTAGTGACATTGCCAAAGCTGATTTTGATGAATTCCAAGTCGCCATACGGGACGAATTGCCCGCTGGGGGCTTTCTGGTGGAGCAAGACAGCGCAGATATCAACCGCACCAGCGGCAATCTATGGATCATGTGGACAGAGCCACAAACCTTTGCCGCGCTCAATACAGCCAAATCTGACAATTGCCCAACAATGTCCAAAAGCGTGAAGGCTACTCCAAGCTGCTTGTATGTAAGGTTCAAGCTATGACCGCAATGCTTGACCCGAATAGGCATCTCAAAAGAGTGAGTTCAAGAAAAAATGCCTGCTATGGCTTTTCACTTGTAGAGCTAATGGTCTCTCTAACCATTGGGTTGGTCATCATCGTGGCGGCCTTGTCAGCGTACTCTGGTGCAGCTTCCGCAAACAAAATGGTGGAGGCCCAAACCGTGATGAACGAAGATGGTCAAGCAGCACTGAGTATCTTGTCACAGCAGATTCATATGGCTGGATACACCAGTGGTACGCCAGTGATCGCCATCAGGGGATGCGATAGCACGTTCACCAACGTGACCACGACCAATATCGAGATTGGTGCCTTGTCCTGTACAACCAATGATGCATCACCCGATTCTGTGGCTGTTCGGTATGAAGCCGACAAATACAACACGATTGAATCAGGAAATAGCAAGCCAACAGACTGTCTGGGCAATGATCTGGCCGTTAGCGCAGGAAAGTATTACGCAGAAAATCGCTTTTACCTCGCCACTCCAGCCGGAAGAACTTCCAAAAGCCTCTATTGCAAAGGTAATGCTGCAGATACGCCACAAGCCCTTATTGAAAATGTTGAAGACTTTCAGCTCTTGTATGGTTTGGCAAAAACAGCCGGAGACCAGAAAGTAGCGGGTTACGTTAAGGCCAGTGAGATCGCCAACTGGGGGCTTGTTCTGACGGTGCGCCTGTGTGTGGTGATCAAAAGTGAACAGACTGTTCTCCCTGACAAAAAATCATCTCCATACAAGAACTGCACCGGCACCCTCACGGATCCCAAAGACCTGTACCTTCGCCATGCCTACAACACTTCTGTGGTGTTGCGAAGTAGACTTTTATGAGACAGGACAAGCGCATGTCAATGAACAAAACAACACTTTGCAAACATTCACTTCAGTGCCGTGAACGGGGCGTGGTTCTGGTGATTTCCTTGGTCATTTTGATTGTGATTTCAATGCTCTCAGTCTCAAGCCTGCGCAGTGTCAGTGCATCAGAAATTACATCGGGCAATGTACGAAAAACTGAAATGGCCAATCAGGCTGCTGAGTTCGTCTTACGCTACTGCGAAGAGGAAGTGACGAAATTCAAAAATGGGGAGGCAACTGCAATCTCCATCAACGACTACGCTGATCCTCCATTGTGGGATGCGATTGACCCCAAAACCAAAGCCCTGACAAACTGGGATGGTGCGGGCACCAGCGACAAAATCAATGTCCCAGACTCAAGCATGCTGAATCAAACCAGTCTTAAATATGCAACTTACAGGCGCTTGCCTGAATGCATGATCGAACCAACTGAAGACAAATCCCCGGCTGATGCAACCGTTTTCAGGATCACTGCGCGTGGTTTTGGCCCAGAGGTGAGTGCTGTGGACAACAAGCGCAGCAGGCCCAATGGCTCAGAAGCCTGGCTTCAATCCACCATCACCGTCAACTGAAAGGGACATATCAAATTGTTTTCCTTGTTGTGCTTCTGATTTTTACTTGACCATGTAACCACCTCATCCGCTATGAACAAATCTTTGCCCCCAAAATCAATTTTCAAACTGTTGCCCGTCGTGGCTCTTTGCATTTCCACCATTGCATTAGAAGTACATGCAGCCAGCAGTAGCAACAAGGAGAATTCAAGTACCACAGGCCCGTGGGGCTCCACTTGGAATTGCCGTCCTAATGGCGATATTCGTGGTACCAGCATTCTTAAAGTTGATAATGGAAATGGCAAAAGCAAAGGACATTGCCCGGACGGGTATGAAGACCATGTTGGGCAATCTGACGGCAAGAGTTCGGATGAAAAGAAAGATTCAGAGTCAAAAAAATCGAAAGATGAACATCATGACGATCACAAATCAGATGACAAAAAATCTGAAGCAGATGTGGATGTGAAGTCCCTTGAATCAAGCAAGTGTTCCAAATCCACCTATGAAAAAGTGACCAAGGACATCGAGAGAAAAGAAAAAATCAAAAAAGAAGGTCATGATGATGAGGGACGTGACCGTGATGGTCGCGATAAAGATGGGCGTGACAAGGAAGGCCGAGACAAGGAAGGCCGGGACAAAGACGGCCGAGATAAAGAAGGCCGGGACAAAGACGGCCGGGATAAAGAAGGTCGGGACAGAGATGGGTTTGATAAGGATGGCAAGCATAAAGATGGTCACAAGCGCAAGTACGATGACCATGGACGAGATGAGAGCGGTCGTGACCGCGATGGTCGTGATCATGAAGGTCGTGATCGTGATGGACGAGATAAAGAGGGTCGTGATAAAGAGGGTCGTGATAAAGAGGGTCGCGATAAAGAGGGTCGCGATAAAGAGGGCTACGACCGTGATGGGAAAGATCGCGAAGGGCATGAAAAACTTGATGTTGAAATTGCCAAGGAAATCAAGTTCATCAAGGAATGCAATGGCGGTGGCGGTGGTGAAAACGGAACCACCAAGAAAATCACATCAAGATCGGCCAGGCAACTTTTCCTGCGGCAATAAACGCTTCAGTATCAAAGCCTATGCTCTAGTGTGAACAAAGATGCAAGTGAATCCTCACGACTTCACTTGCATCTTTTTAATCCCAACCAATATGTCAGAATTTACTCATCTTCGCGCCCAAAGCATTCGCGGCTTCACACTCATTGAAATCATGGTTGTGGTGGCCATTGTGGGCGTTTTGGCCGCAGTGGCAATACCCTCCTACACCAGCTATATTGCACGCGCCAACCGCGCTGATGCCCGGACTCAGCTGATGCAAGCAGCTCTTTTTATGCAAAAGTTTTACGCTGCCAATGACAGCTATAAAACAGATCGATCCGGCTCCAAGATCGAGGACACCATTCCCACGTCATTGAAAAATTCCCCCGCAGAGGGTACAGCTCTCTACACATTAAGTTTGCAAACAGTGAATGATGCTGATTTTGAATTTCACATGGTTCCTGTGGCAAGCCAGAAGATGAATAATGACAAGTGCGGTGCATTTACCATCAATTCCAATGGTGTAAAAGGGGTCTGGATCGGGAACTCCGCTGGGAATTCGGCACTGAAGGAAGGGTGCTGGAAATAAGTCCATCGACCGTTCCCACGCACGCCCCCTCCCCGGACACAGCCGAAGAAGTCGGGAGTGCCATTCTCTGGCTGCTTGGCACAGATGCCACAGACAACCACAGGTGCGGTACCGGATCTGGATGTATGGGAAGCCAATGCACTTGATGAGGGCATTCGTATCAATCCTTGATCACAAGCATTCTGCACAAATATGTGACAGGACGAATCATTGAGAAGAGCGAGAAGACATT
>VIKI01000178.1 GCA_008080595.1 Comamonadaceae bacterium | reverse complement strand
AACACGTTGACCTTGGGGTTGCTGGCCAGCACCCGCCGCCCCAGGGCCATCGATGCGCCATAGACCCAGGTGCCCGGCCCCAAGGCCGAGGGTGGCGGGGCCAGGGTGGAGCGGGAAAACACGTTGACCATCTCCAGCGCTTTCATCGGTGCGCTGACGCTGGCCTCCAGCAAGGCGGGCGACACCCGCATCGGAAACGCCGTGCCCACCAGCACCAGCTGGCTGGCGCGTTCAGGCGCACGGCTGGCGGCCTCCAGCGCAATCAGCGAACCAAAGCTGTGGCCAATCAGCACCGCCTTTGCCAGCCCGGCGGCATCCATCAGGGCCAGCACAAAATCGGCAGCTTGTTCCACGCTGGCGGGTGGCGCACCGGCGCTTTTGCAGTGGCCCGGCAAATCCACGGCCAGCACATTCCAGCCATGGTGCGCCAGGTAACGGGTTTGCAAAATCCACACGCTGTGGTCATTGAGCACACCGTGAATGAAGATGGCGGTGGGCTTGGCGGCATCGAAAGCTTTGCCGCCGGTGTAGCAATAGGTGGGGTGGGTGTTGACGGTCAGGTACATGGTGCGTGTGCCGGATGTTTATATGAAAAATGGGCCTCTAGTGCTCATTTGGTATGCGTAAGCAGCTATCAAAAAAATAGTGTTGAAAACTAGGCCTTTTCAGCCGCTTTCAGGGCGCGTTTCAGGTCGTCGATCAAATCATCCGGGTCTTCCAGCCCGATGCTCAGGCGGATCGTGCCCTGGCTGATACCGCCTGCGGCCAGTGCCTCGTCGGACATGCGGAAATGGGTGGTGCTGGCCGGGTGAATCACCAGGCTACGGCAGTCACCCACATTGGCCAGGTGGCTGAAAATTTTCAGGGTTTCGACAAACTTCTTGCCTTGCTCACGGCTGCCTTTCAAATCGAAACTGAACACCGAGCCGGCCCCGCGTGGCAACAGTTGCTGCGCCAGGGCATGGCTGGGGTGGCTCTCCAGCATGGGGTGACCAACGCGCGAGACAAACGGCTGGCTGGCCAAAAAGGCCACCACTTTTTGCGTGTTGCTCATGTGCCGCGCCATGCGCAGCGGCAGGGTTTCCATGCCCTGCAAAATCAGCCAGGCCGAGTGCGGGCTCAAACACGCGCCAAAGTCACGCAGACCTTCGCGGCGGGCCCGCAGCAGAAACGCACCAACGGTGGATTCTTCAGAAAACACCATGTTGTGAAAGCCGTCATAGGCTTGCGTCAGCTCGGGGAATTTGTCAGTGCGCCCCCAGTCAAAACTGCCCGCGTCCACCACCACGCCACCAATCACCGTGCCGTGGCCACTGAGAAACTTGGTGGCCGAGTGGTAGACCAGATCTGCGCCATGCTCAAACGGCTTCATCAACCAGGGCGTGGTCAGGGTCGAGTCCACCAGCAGCGGTACACCGGCCTCATGGGCGATCGCGCTCACGGTGGGAATGTCCAGCACATCCAGCCCTGGGTTGCCCACGGTCTCGCCAAAAAAAAGTTTGGTGTTGGGCCGCACGGCGGCGCGCCAGCCGTCAATGTCGCCGGGCTGGACAAAGCTGGTCTCGATGCCAAAACGGCGCAGCGTGTAGTGCAGCAGGTTCTGGCTGCCGCCATAGAGCGCGGTGCTGGCCACGATGTGGCTGCCTGCGCCCATCAGCGTGGCCACACTCAGGTGCAGCGCGGCCTGGCCGCTGGCCACCGAAATTGCCCCAATACCGCCTTCAAGGGCGCTGATGCGCTGCTCCAGCACCGCGTTGGTGGGGTTGCTGATGCGGCTGTAGACGTGGCCCGCACGCTCCAGGTTGAACAGCGACTGGGCGTGGTCGCTGCTCTCGAACACAAACGAGGTGGTCAGATGAATTGGCACGGCACGTGCGCCGGTGGCCGGGTCAGGGGCTGCGCCTGCGTGCAAGGCCAAAGTGTCAAAAGCGGGGTCGGAATAGCCGGGCATAGAGGTCTTTCACGGTGGGCCAAGTGCTTGTGGCCGCGATTTTTGCGCAAACCGGCCAAGCTGCTGGAATTTACTGATACCAAAGGACAGATTGTGGGCTATATTTCCAGCCACTACACCAGATCACAGCGATTCATTCACCTTGGGGAACATCATGAAAGTTAGCGATATTCTGCGCATCAAAGGCGGTACTTTGTACACCACATCGCCCGATGAAACCTTGCTCAATGCCTTGAAATTGATGGCCGACCGTGACATCGGTTCGCTGGTCATCATGGAACACGGCGAACTGGTCGGCATGGTCACGGTGCGTGAGTTGACCCAGATTTTGGTCAAAAAAGAGGGCAACATCACCAGCACCAGTGTGCGTGCCGCCATGGACGACCACCCCCTGACCTGCACCACCGAGACCGACATGGACGAAGTGCGCCGCATGATGCTTGATCGCCATGCCCGCTACATGCCAGTGATGAACAAAAAAATGCTGATGGGCGTGATCAGCTTCCATGACGTGGCCCGCGCCGTGGTCGACAGCCAGAACCTGGAAAACAAGCTGCTCAAAGCCTACATCCATGACTGGCCCGAAGGGCAAGAGCCGGACGACGCGCCCAAGCTCTAAGTTTCGCTGGTTGTGTCGCCGCTGCGCTGATACAAACCGACACAAACTGAAACCCTGCTGACACCACCAGTGGGTGATGCATCGGCATCATGACGGACATGTTCAACAACCTGTCTGAAAGGACCTCCGTCATGAAACCCTGGCTCAAGAAAACTCTATTTGGCATCTTTGGTGCCACCCTCCTTCTGGGCGGCCTGTCGGCCTGCACACATGGTTCCCATGCGGGCTGGAGCGAAGATCGCGTCACCGAAGTGCGCAGCAAAGTGGTTGACCGCATCAGCAGCCAACTCGACCTCAATGATGCCCAGAAACAAAAACTGGCTGTGCTGGCCGACGAAATCATGGCCCAACGCACCGCTTTTCGTGGTCAAGGGGCTGACCCTCGGGCCGACTTCAAGGCGCTGATTGCCGGTGACAAATTCGACCGCAGCCGTGCCCAGACCTTGTTGGAGCAAAAGACCCAGGCGGTACAGGGCAACGCGCCCAAGGTGATTGCGGCACTGGCCGACTTCTATGACAGCCTGAACCCCGAGCAGCAAAAGCAGGTGCGTGACAAATTGGAGCAACGCCACGGCGGTTGGGGCCGGGGCTGATGTGCAAGGCACAACGATGTCAGCCATCCATGCCGCTATCCACCCGCTGACCGAGCAGGCGCGTGTGCTCGGCCCGGCCTTGCTGGCCGGGGTCACAAGCCCGCATGACGAGTGTTTGGCCATGGTCTGGGGGCCACGCTTTGACCGCGAACACGGGCTGGAACTCATCAGCCGCCAGTCAAGTGCAGTGGTCTACCCCTTGCCCACCATTCTGAAGATGCTCAAAGTGCTGGCCGACCAGTTTGATGGTCTGGCTGCGCCAGAGCAACACCGGCTGCGTCGGCTGATCCTGCGCCACCGCGCTTGGCGTGCTGTGGCAATGTGAGAATGGCGCATGCACCATATCTTGCTGATTGACGACGACGCGCAGTTGGGTGGCCCGCTGGCGGCCTATTTCCAGCGCTTTGAGCTGGCGCTGACGCAGGCCCTCACACCCAGTGAAGGCCTGGATCTGCTGCGCGGGCCTGGTGGCCTGCACGGCGGTTTTGACGCAGCGATTCTGGACGTGATGCTGCCCGAGATGGACGGCTTTGAGCTGTGCCGCACCATCCGCAAAGAAAGCGACATCCCCCTGGTGATGCTGACCGCCCGTGGCGAGGTGATGGACCGTGTGGTGGGCCTGGAATTGGGGGCCGATGACTACCTGCCCAAACCCTTTGAGCCGCGCGAACTGGTGGCGCGGCTGCAAACCGTGCTGCGCCGTCGCGTCAGTCCACCGGCTGGTGCCGCCGTGGTGGCACCGGGTGTGCTGGTTTTTGACGGTCTGCTGATCGACCCGGCACGCCGCAGCGTGACCCGGCTCGGGCAGGTGCTGGAATTGACTGGTACTGAATTTGAGCTGCTGCACCTGCTGGCCCGCGAGAGTGGCCGTGTGTATACCCGTGACGACATCCTGAACCACCTGCGGGGCCATGAGGTTGACCTGTACACCCGCGCGGTCGACCTGGTGGTCAGCCGCCTGCGCAAAAAGCTGGAGCCGCTGGACTGCATCAAAACCCTGCGCAACGCCGGTTACGCACTGGCCTTGCCCCGCTTGAGCCAATGACCCTAGATTCCTCAGTTGACCGCTCACCTGTACCAGTAAGTGCCTATGAACATTAATTTTTTCAGCGTTGATCGACTTCACCTTTGGGGTGACAGCGCTACGCACCCGATTGAGCCGCTGGCGACGCGCCTGGGGGCGTTGCTCCTCCTAGCAGGCAATAGCCTGCGTCGTCGTCGCGTCTACCCAGACACGCCGCCAGCAGCCCACTCGGGCGCGTCCAACTGAGGAATCTAGGGTGACCTCACCCAACACCACCGCTGAAGCTCTGGTTGGCCGCAAACCCTGGCATCGCCGCGCCCGCCAGGCGCTGGGCCACTCCATCAAGCTGCGGCTGGTGTTGGTATTTCTGCTGCTGGCGTTGGCCATGGCGCTGATTTTTATTGGGGCGGCGCAAAAAGCCTTTTCCCTCGGTTGGCGTGAAGCGGCGCGCCCGTTGCTGATGGATTACGTGGATCACCTGACCAGCGACATCACCGCCGGTGGCCAAGAACTGCCCAGCATTCAACGTGCGCAGGCTTTGACAGAGCGGCTGCCCATCACCATCACCCTCTCTGGCCCGCAGGTCAACTGGGCTTCACACCCCATGCAGATTCGCCAGGACTGGCAGCATGACAACGCTGGCAGCAGCACGGCACAACGCGAAACCTGGGGCAGCGATAAAAACGGGCAGCACTTGCTGCAACGCAACACCTTGGACGGTCATCGCATCAGCTTTGGCATCAACAACGAGGCCTTCGAGCGCCGCCCGCGCCTGGTGGGTTATGCCCTCATCGCCTTGCTGCTGCTCACCTTGCTGGCCTTTTTGTATGTACGCCGCCTGCTGCGCCCGTTGGATGACATTCGTGCTGGCGCACAGCGTTTTGGTGCCGGTGAGTTCGACCAGCCGATTGCCGTGCGCCACGCCCACCAGCCTGACGAACTCGGTCAGCTGGCCCACACCATCAACACCATGGGCCGCGACATTCACGACATGCTGGATGCCAAGCGTGCCCTGCTGTTGGCCATCAGCCACGAATTACGCAGCCCGCTGACCCGCGCCCGGCTCAACACCGAACTGCTGCCCGAATCGGCCGACATCGCCCCCCAGCGCGACGCGCTGCTGCGTGACTTGCAGGAAATGGCCCGCCTGATCACCGACCTGCTGGAGAGTGAACGTCTGGCCACCCGCCATGCCACTTTACAGCGCGAGCCGGTGGCCCTGGATGCCCTGGCGCTTGAAGTGATGGCCGAGCTGGCCTCCCGCTATCCTGACGCAGCGGCAGTGGTATTACATGCCGCACCCGGCCTGCCCGTGTTGTCACTGGATGCCGCTCGTATACGCCTGCTGCTGCGCAACCTGCTGGACAACGCCTTGCGCCACAGCGCAGAGGCCAGCTTGCCCCCTGAGCTGCATCTGCGCCCCAACGGCCAGCAGGGCATGGTGATGGAAGTGCGCGACCATGGGCCAGGTGTGCCAGAAGACCAGTTGCCGCATCTGGCCGAGCCGTTTTACCGCCCGGATGCCGCCCGCACCCGCACCCGCAGCGGTGGCGGGGTGGGCCTGGGTTTGTACCTTTGCAAGCTGGTGGCGCAGGCACATGGCGGGCGCTTTGAGGTGCACAACGCTCAGCCTGGGTTGATGGTGCGGGTCACGCTGTGAGATTCACCAGCTGCCATCACCCAGACGTATCGGGGTGAATTCCGGCGAATCGCCCTCTGGCGCTTGTGGATCGTGCGTAAGTAGCTATCATTTTTTTAATGACCTTGGGTGTGCTTGCAAGCCGGGTCTCGCCCCGGCGGGCGACTCACTTTTCTTTGCTTCGCCAAAGAAAAGTAAGCAAAAGAAAGGCGAGCCGAATACGTCGCCGTCACTGCGTGCCGGTTCGCTGCGTTGCTCGGTCTAGGCGGGGTGCCGCTCGAACTCGCTTCGCTCAAACAATCGCGTCCCCTGATCCGCCCAGCCCTGCGCTA
>VIKI01000177.1 GCA_008080595.1 Comamonadaceae bacterium | reverse complement strand
ACCGTCCATTGCGGGGCCAGCGCACCGATCAGCCCGGCCACCCCCATGGCGGCGACCCCCATGCGGATGTAAATACATTCGTTGCACGGCTCTACCTGCAAACCATGCTGAAGGTAGAGAGCGCCGCCTTCGAGTAGCGCCGCCACAACCACCAGCAGCAACCAGGGCCAGCGTTGTGATGACAAAGTCTTGATGTTGAGTAGCAAAAAATTCTCCTGAAAACAAGGGCTGAAACGATGCCCGGCGGTTGGAGTGCAGGGCTGAATAAAAGTTCGATGCCAACGGATGGGAATTTACTCCCACTCTGAATCGCACTCTGAGTCACCCGACATTTTCGAGCCTAGGTTGAGGGCAGCTCTAAAATCAAAAAATGACCCAACCCACTGCCATGCCCCAGCCCAAGCAAACAGCGCAAGCCACGCTGCCCCGGCGCAAGCTGCCGCTGGGTATTCAGACCTTGGCCAAGATACGTGAAGACAATTGTTATTACGTTGACAAAACCGGCATGGCAATCAAGCTGGTCGCCAGCGGGTCTTATTATTTTCTGTCCCGCCCCCGCCGCTTCGGCAAAAGTTTGTTTCTAGACACCCTCAAGGAGCTGTTTGAGGGCAACCAGAAGCTGTTTACCGGGCTGGCGGCAGAGCTTGGCTGGGACTGGTCGGTGAAGTACCCGGTGCTGCGCATCAGCTTTGGCGCAGGCGTGCTGGGTTCGGTGGCTGATTTGGGGCAGAGCTTGCATCAGCAGCTGACCTCTTTGGAGCGTGCCCATGGTTTGCAGGCTGAATACCCGGATGCCCGCAGCCGCTTTAAAGAGTTGATCCGACGAGTGGCCGAGCAAACCGGCCAGCGCGTCGTGGTGCTGGTGGACGAATACGACAAACCCATTCTTGACCGCATCGAGCAAAGCGACATTGCCACGCAAATCCGCGAAGTGCTCAAAGACCTGTACTCTGTGCTGAAAGATTCAGATGCGCACCTGAAATTTGTGTTCCTGACCGGGGTGTCCAAGTTCAGCAAAGTCAGCCTGTTCTCGGGCCTGAACAATCTCACCGACATCACCCTGGATGCCCGCTACAGCGACATTTGCGGCTACACCGATGCCGATGTCGACAACGTCTTTGCGCCGGAGTTGCCCGGGCTGGACCGGCAACTGATCCGCGACTGGTACAACGGCTACAACTGGCTGGGCACATCGGTCTATAACCCGTTTGGGCTGCTGCAACTGTTTGACCAGCGCAAGATCAAACCCTACTGGTTTGAGACCGGCACCCCCACCTTTTTGATCAAAATGTTGTTGCAACGCCAGCAGTTCACTCCCGACCTGGAGCGCATCGTGGCCTCAGAGGCGCTGCTGTCCACCTTTGATGTGGACAATATTCCGGTGGAGGCCTTGTTGTTTCAGGCTGGGTACTTGACCATCAAAGACGTTTGGGAAACCCCAGGCCAGATGGAGATCACCCTCAAATACCCCAACCTGGAGGTGCAGTCGGCGTTGAACAAAAGCCTGTTGCAAGGCTTGACCCAGGAGGCCAGTCGCACCGGTATGCAAGTGAGCCGCTTGTACAGGTTGCTGCAAGCGCAAGACTTTGCTGGCCTCAAAGACCTGTTTCATGCCTTTTACGCCAGCATTGCCAACGACTGGTACCGCAAGAACGAACTGGCGGGCTTCGAGGGCTATGACGTCAGTATTTTTTACTGCTACTTTGCCGCGCTGGGTTTGGACCTGAGGCTGGAAGACCCCACCAACGTTGGCCGCATTGATCTGACGCTGCTGTTCAACGGGCAGGTGTTTTTGTTTGAATTCAAGGTGGTGGAGCTGGCCCCCAAAGGCCAGGCCTTGCAGCAAATCAAGGACATGGGCTACGCCCACAAATACCAGGCGCGTGGTGAGCCTGTTCACCTGATTGGTGTGGAGTTCAGCAAGGCCAGCCGCAATATCGTGGGTTTTGAGGTGGAAACGCTTGGCAGCTGAGCCCTCCCAGGCGGGTCAAACCAAAAGTGCCTTTTTGGTCTGGCCTCGCATTTTTATGAGAAATTGGCCTGTAGCGCTTATCAAACATGCGCAAGAAGCTATTAAATCTATAGTATTCAGAAAACACCCGTTACCCTGAAAGGCCTGAAAACAAGCTGGCACGCACATTGCTTAGATGTTGACAAGACCAACGATGGTCATTTGACAGACACCACCCAACGGCGGGTAGTGGCTGTCACACCCGGACAAAGGCGTCCCCACCTGCATGCGGCTTCCCGACAAGCCACCTGCAACGTGAGGACGCCTTTTTTTGTTTGTTTTTTTTAAAAGGAGTGACCGCATGACTGACTTATCCAAAACCAGCCTGAGCCGCCGCACGGTGTTGCAAACAGCTGCCGTGGGGGCTGCTGGCATCAGCCCGGCGCTGCGTTCCATGGTGTACGCCGCAGGCTCTGATGCGCCGGAAAAAACCGAGGTCAAGATTGGCTTCATTCCGCTGACCGATTGCGCCAGCGTGGTCATGGCGGCTGAACTGGGGTTGGACAAAAAATATGGCGTGAAGATCATTCCGACCAAAGAAGCCAGCTGGGCTGGTGTGCGTGACAAGCTCACCACCGGTGAACTCGACTTTGCCCACGTGCTGTATGGCCTGATTTATGGCGTGCATCTGGGCATTGGCGGGGCCAAGAAAGACATGGCGGTGATGATGAACCTGAACCACAACGGCCAGGCCATCACCTTGAGCAAAAAACTGGCCGACAAGGGCGCGGTGGACGGTGCTGGCCTGGCCAAACTGATGGCTGCCGAAAAACGCGAATACACCTTTGCCCAGACTTTCCCCACCGGCACCCACGCCATGTGGCTGTACTACTGGCTGGCGGCCAATGGCATCAACCCGATGACCGGGGCCAAGGTCATCACCGTGCCGCCGCCGCAAATGGTGGCCAACATGCGTGTGGGCAACATGGACGGCTACTGCGTGGGTGAGCCCTGGAACCACCGCGCCATCATCGACGGCATTGGTGTGACCGCCGCTACCACCCAAGACATCTGGAAAGACCACCCCGAGAAAGTGCTCGGAACCACCGCAGATTTCGTCAAGAAATACCCCAACACGGCCCGCGCCGTGACGGCGGCCATTCTGGAAGCGGGCAAGTGGATTGACGCTGGCCTGCAAAACAAAAACAAGATGGCCGAGACCATTGCCTCCAAGAGCTATGTGAACACCAGCGTAGATGCCATCAACCAGCGCATTCTGGGGCGTTACCAAGACGGCATGGGCAAGACCTGGGACGACCCGAACCACATGAAATTCTTCAACGACGGCCTGGTCAACTTCCCCTACCTGTCCGACGGCATGTGGTTCCTGACACAGCACAAGCGCTGGGGTTTGCTGAAAGACCACCCGGACTACCTCGCCGTGGCCAAACAGGTCAACCAGATCGACATCTACAAACAAGCCGCCACCGCCAGCAAAACCCCCGTGCCCAAAGACGTGATGCGCACCAGCAAGATGATCGACGGCGTGGTCTGGGACGGCAAAGACCCGAAGAAATACGCCGACGGGTTCAAGGTCAAAGCCTGAAAACTTGCGGGACAGACCGCAGCTACACGCCAGTGAGCCAGCTCTGTCCTCAACTCATTAGAAGGAATCACCATGGTCAGCGCCATTTTTCACTCGCCACTGGAGGCCACAGGGTCTGAACCCGTGGCCCATGCAGCATCACATAAAACTATGAAATCAGTAGCTACTCACGCACATCCAACAAGCGCTACAGCACAAAAAGTCATACAAAAACAGGCCTTTGACTGGCGTGCGCTGTGGCTGGCGGTGTTGCCACCACTGATGGGCCTGGGGCTGCTGATTGGGGTGTGGGCGCTGGTCAGCATCAGTACGGATCTTCAGCGACCCGTTCTACCGCAAAGGCCCCAACGACCAGGGCGTGGGCTGGAACATTTTGATGAGCCTGGAGCGGGTGGCCGTGGGTTTTGGCCTGGCCGCTGCGGTCGGTATTCCGGCGGGTTTTGCGATTGGCCGCTTTGAGTTTTTAAGCCGCATGTTCAACCCGCTGATCAGCCTGCTGCGCCCGGTGTCACCGCTGGCCTGGCTGCCGATTGGTCTGCTGGTGTTCAAGGGGGCCAACCCGGCCGCCATCTGGACGATCTTCATCTGCTCGATCTGGCCGATGATCATCAACACCGCTGTCGGTGTGCAACGGGTGCCGCAGGACTACATGAACGTGGCGCGGGTGCTGAACCTCTCCGAGTGGAAGATCGTCACCAAAATCCTGTTCCCCTCGGTGCTGCCCTACATGCTGACCGGCGTGCGCCTGGCGGTCGGCACGGCCTGGCTGGTGATTGTGGCCGCCGAGATGCTGACCGGTGGTGTCGGCATTGGCTTCTGGGTCTGGGACGAGTGGAACAACCTGAACGTCAAGAACATCATCATCGCCATCTTTGTGATTGGCATTGTGGGGCTGATTCTGGAATACGCGCTGGTTCGCATTGCCACCGCGTTCACCTTTGAAGAAGTCAAAAACTAATAACTTTGCTCTGTCCTCAACTGATTAAATAAGGAGCATCCCATGCACGCCAACCAAACCACCAAGTTCATCGACATCGTCGGCGTTGAGCAAACTTTCAAAACCAAAAAAGGCCCGTTCTGTGCCCTGCAAAATGTCAACCTGACCGTGGCCAAGGGCGAGTTTGTGGCCCTCATCGGCCACTCAGGCTGCGGCAAATCGACCTTGCTGAACCTGATTGCCGGGCTGACCACCCCCACCGAAGGCCACCTGCTGTGTGACAACCGCGAAATCGCCGGCCCCGGCCCGGATCGCGCCGTGGTGTTCCAAAACCACTCGCTGCTGCCCTGGCTGACCTGTTTTGAGAACGTCTACCTGGGCGTGGAGCGGGTGTTTGGTGCGGGCAACAAGTCCACCGGTGCGCCATCCGAGACCAAAGCCCAGCTGACCGAGCGCACCCACGCCGCGCTGGCGCTGGTTGGCCTGACCGCTGCGGCACAGAAGCGTCCGGGCGAAATCTCGGGCGGCATGAAGCAGCGTGTGGGTATTGCCCGCGCCCTGGCGATGGAGCCCAAAGTGCTGCTGATGGACGAGCCCTTTGGTGCACTCGACGCGCTGACCCGCGCCAAGCTGCAAGACGAGCTGCTGGAGATTGTGGCCCGCACCCACAGCACCGTGGTGATGGTGACGCACGACGTGGACGAAGCCGTGTTGCTGTCCGACAAGATCGTCATGCTGACCAACGGCCCCAGCGCCACCATTGGCGAGGTGCTGGCGGTCGAGCTGCCACGCCCACGCAACCGGGTTGCCCTGGCCGACAGCGCCCAGTATTTGCAGTACCGCAAGGCGGTGATCGATTTCCTTTACACCCGGCAAGCTCACGTCGAAAAGGCGGCCTGACATGGACATGCGTACCACCCCCAAAACCAAATTAAAACTCGTGATGGTTGGCAACGGCATGGCCGGTGTCCGCACGCTCGAAGAGCTGCTGAAAATCGCCCCCGACCTGTACGACATCACCGTCTTCGGGGCCGAACCGCACCCCAACTACAACCGCATTTTGCTCAGCCCGGTGCTGGCCGGTGAGCAAACGCTGGACGAGATCATCCTGAATCCGTTTGCCTGGTACAGCGACAACCACATCACGCTGCATGCGGGTTGGCGCGTGACCTCGGTAGACCGCATCAAACGCATCGTTCATGCGGAAAACCCCCAGGGTGAACAACTCAGCGCCGAGTACGACCGGCTGCTGCTGTGCACCGGCTCCAACCCCTTCATGCTGCCGATTCCGGGCAAAGACCTGCAAGGTGTGATGGCCTACCGTGACATTGCCGACACCCAGGCCATGATGGATGCGGCCAGCCGCTACAAGCATGCGGTGGTGATTGGCGGGGGCCTGTTGGGCCTGGAAGCGGCCAACGGCTTGATGAAACGCGGCATGTGTGTGACCGTGGTGCACGCGGCCCCCACCCTGATGGAGCGCCAGCTTGATGCCACGGCCGGAGCACTGTTGCAAAAGTCGCTGGCCGAGCGCGGTATGCAGTTTCTGATGAGCGCCCAAACCCAGGAGCTTTTGTCAGACGAATCGGGCTCTAGCCAAGGCAGGGTCAGCGCAGTGCGCTTCAAAGATGGTAGCGTTGTAGCGGCCGACCTGGTGGTCATGGCGGTGGGCATTCGCCCCAATGTGGAGCTGGCCCAGAGCATGCGCCTGCATTGCGACAAGGGCATTGTGGTCACCGACACCTTGCAAACCATCACCGATGCGCGCATCTACAGCGTGGGGGAATGTGCCGCCCACCGGGGCATCGCTTATGGCCTGGTGGCCCCGCTGTTTGAGCAAGCCAAGGTGGCGGCCAACCATCTGGCGCAGTTTGGCATCGGGCGTTATGTGGGTTCACTCACCTCGACCAAGCTCAAGGTCACCGGCATTGATTTGTTCAGTGCGGGCAACTTCTCGGGCGGCGAGGGCACAGAAGACATCATCCTGAGTGACCCCAAAGGTGGGGTTTACAAAAAGCTGGTGCTCAAAGACGACAAGCTGGTCGGGGCCTGCCTGTACGGCGACACGGTGGACGGCAGTTGGTACTTCAAGCTGCTGCGTGATGGCCGCCCGCTGGCCGACATCCGCGACAAGCTGATGTTTGGCGAGAGCAACATCGGCGACGCAGGCCACCAGGGCCAGAGCAAAGCCGCTGCCATGGCGGACAGCGACGAGGTGTGCGGCTGCAACGGTGTCACCAAGGGCCGCATCTGCCAAACCATCAAGGAAAAAGGCCTGTTCACCCTGGACGAGGTGCGCAAACACACCAAGGCCAGCGCCTCCTGCGGCTCCTGCACCGGGCTGGTCGAGCAGTTGCTGATGCTCACCGCCGGGGGCGACTACTCCGCCACGCCCAAAACCAAGGCCATGTGCGCCTGCACCGAGCATGGCCATCAGGCGGTACGCGATGCCATCAAAACCAACAAGCTGTTGAAAATTTCCGACGTGTTTGACTTCATGGACTGGAAAACCCCCAACGGCTGCGCTTCTTGCCGCCCGGCGGTCAACTACTACCTGATCAGCACCTGGCCCAAAGAGGCCAAGGACGACCCGCAAAGCCGTTTCATCAACGAACGTTCTCACGCCAACATCCAGAAAGACGGCACTTACAGCGTGATCCCGCGCATGTGGGGCGGTGAGACCTCGGCCAGCGAACTGCGCCGGATTGCCGATGTGGTCGACAAGTACCAGATTCCCACCGTCAAGGTCACCGGCGGCCAGCGTATTGACCTGCTGGGGGTCAAGAAAGAAGACCTGCAAGCGGTCTGGAAAGACATCGGCATGCCCAGCGGCCACGCCTACGCCAAGGCGCTGCGCACGGTGAAAACCTGTGTCGGCTCTGAGTGGTGTCGCATGGGCACACAAGACAGCACGCAAATGGGCAAAGACCTGGAACGGGCTTTTGTCGGCATGTACGCGCCGCACAAGGTTAAGTTTGCAGTGAGCGGCTGCCCGCGCAACTGCGCCGAGGCGGGCATCAAAGATGTCGGCATCATCGGTGTCGACAGCGGCTGGGAGATGGTGATTGCCGGCAATGGCGGCATCAAAACCGAGGTGGCGCACTTCCTGGTCAAGCTCAAAACCGCCGCCGAGGTGATGGAATACACCGGCGCATTCTGTGAGCTGTACCGGCAAGAGGGCTGGTACCTGGAGCGCACCGTGCACTTTGTCAACCGCGTTGGGCTGGACTATGTAAAAAAGCGCATTCTGGAAGACCATGCGGGCCGCAAGGCGCTGTGGGAAGCCCTGCAATTTGCCCTGGACGGCGAGCCCGATCCGTGGTTTGAGTTTGACAAGGCGGCGGTGGATACGCGCCAATTTCACGCCCTCAAGCTCGAACCCATCTCGGTTTAAGGCAGTTTCCCCCCAACTGGAGACCTCTGATGAAACGCAGAACTTGTTTGACCGCACTGGGTACCAGCGCACTCTCACTCTGGTTCGGGCCAGCGGCTCATGCACAGGTGCATGACTTGTCGGATGCCATCAACAAAGCCGGGCGGCAACGCATGTTGAGCCAACGCATGGCCAAGGCCTGGCTGGCACTGGTGCATGGTGTTGAAACCCAGAACGCACAACGTGTGCTGGACAAGTCCATGGCCTTGTTTGACCGGCAGCTGATTGAACTCAAGGCGTTTGCCCCCAGCCCGGAGATCAAACTCACCTACAGCATGCTGGAGTTGGAGTGGAGTGATTTCAAAACCGCTCTGATTGGTGCTGCCCCGGACAAAACCGGTGCAGCCGCCCTGTTGCAGCGCGACAGCCATGTGCTGGCCCTGGCCAACCAGGGAACCGGTCAGTACGAAGCCACGCTGGGCAAGCCGGTGGGCAAGCTGGTGAATGTGGCGGGCCGTCAACGCATGCTCAGCCAACGTATGGCCAAGTTTTACCTGGCGGCCCGGCTCGATGTCGGGGCTGCCAGCAGCATGGCTGAAATCATGAAGGCCCGTAGCGAATTCATCACGGCCAATGCCGTGTTGCGCGACTCGCCGCTGGCCACGCCGCGTATCCGGCAAGAGCTGGAGCAAGCACAAGGGCAATGGGTATTTTTTGATCACGCCTTGCAAAAGCTGAAACCTGGCAGCGGCTCTGACCGGGAATCGGTCGAGGTGTTTCAGGCCAGTGAAAACCTGCTGTTGGCCATGGACTCGGTCACCGCCCTGTACTCAGCCATCAAGCTGTAAATTTATAAAAAATTGGCCTCTAACGCTTATAAAACATGCGTAAACAGCTACAAAAGGAATAGCAAAATGAACGACTGGACACGGGTTTGTAATCTTGACGAAATCCCCTTTCTGGGTGCACGCCGGGTGTCGCGCACTCAGGGCCTGGATGTGGCGGTGTTCCGCAACGACCAGGACGAGGTGTTTGCCCTGCTGGACCGCTGCCCACACAAAGGCGGCCCTTTGAGCCAAGGCATTGTGTTTGGCAGCAGCGTGGCCTGCCCGCTGCACAACTGGACGATTGGCCTGTGCACCGGCCAGGCCGCCGCACCGGATGAGGGGTGCACGCCCAAGTTCAGCGTCAAGGTGGAAGCCGGTCAGGTCTACCTGCTGAGCGCTGAGCTGGCCAGCCACGCCACCGAGCAGACCCGCCCGGTGGCAGGCCCGGCCCGCCGCACCGTGTGTTCGTGATGGCTGAAACCCGTTCCACCTGCCCGTATTGCGGTGTCGGCTGCGGGGTGATCATCGAATCCGATGGCACGCAAATCACCGGCGTGCGGGGCGACCCCGATCACCCGGCCAACTTCGGCCGGCTGTGCACCAAGGGCTCAACCCTGCACCTCACCGCCAGCCAGGCCGTCACCCAGCAAACCCGCTTGCTGCAACCCTTGCAGCGCTTGCAACGCCATGGCCCGACCCAGCCGATCAGCTGGGACGGCGCACTCGACCTGGCCGCGCAGCGCTTGGCCAGCACCATCACCCAGCACGGGCCGGATGCGGTGGGCTTTTACATCTCGGGCCAGTTGCTCACCGAAGACTATGTGGTGTTCAACAAACTGGCCAAGGGCCTGATTGGCAGCAACAACATCGACAGCAACTCGCGCCTGTGCATGAGCAGCGCGGTGGTGGGCTACAAACAGTCGCTGGGCATGGATGCGCCGCCCTGTTGTTATGACGATGTGAACCATGCGGGCACGATTTTCATCGTCGGGGCCAACCCGGCCTATGCGCATCCGGTGCTGTTTCGGCGTATCGAAGAGGCCCGCAGGGCCAACCCCAACCTGAAAATTATCGTGGCCGACCCGCGCCGCACCGACACGGCGACACAGGCCGACCTGCACCTGCCGATCTTGCCCGGCACCGACGTGATGCTGTTCAACGGCATGCTGCACCTGATGCTGTGGGAGGGCTGGGTGGATGGCACGTTCATCGCCGCGCATACCCATGGTTTTGAGGCCCTCAAGGCCACGGTGCGCGATTGCACCCCTGATCTGGTGGCGCAGATGTGCGGCATCAGCAAAGAGGCGCTGGTGCAGGCGGCACGCTTGTTTGCCGGCGGGGTTGGCAGCGAAGCCCGCAGCCCGACACTGAGCCTGTATTGCCAGGGCCTGAACCAGTCCAGCAGCGGCAGTGCCAAAAACACCGCGCTGATCAACCTGCACCTGGCCACCGGCCAGATCGGCAAACCCGGGGCCGGGCCGTTCTCACTCACCGGCCAGCCCAACGCCATGGGTGGGCGTGAAGTGGGTGGCATGGCCAATTTGATGTCAGGCCACCGCGATTTGAGCAACCCGCTGCACCGCGCCGAAGTGGCCGCTTTGTGGGGTGTGCCAGACGTGCCGTCCAAGCCCGGCAAGACGGCGGTCGAGATGTTCCAGGCCGCTGCCGATGGCGAGATCAAAGCCTTGTGGATTGCCTGCACCAACCCGGCCCAGTCCCTGCCCGACCAGGCCACGGTGCGCCGGGCACTGGAGCGTGCCGAGTTTGTGGTGCTGCAAGAGGCCTTTGCCAGCACCGCCACCTGTGCCTTTGCCGACCTGCTGCTGCCCGCCACGACTTGGGGCGAAAAAGAAGGCACGGTGACCAACTCCGAGCGCCGCATCAGTCGGGTCCGCGCCGCAGTCAGCCCCGCTGGCCAGGCCCGCCACGACTGGCAGATTGCCACCGCTGTCGCCCAGCGACTGGAGGTGTTGTTACCCGCAGCGCCAGCCAAGCTGTTCCCCTACACCAGCCCCGAATCCATCTGGAACGAACACCGCGAAGCCACCCGTGGCCGAGACCTGGACATCACCGGCATGAGTTACGCCATGTTGGAGCAGTCGCCCCAGCAGTGGCCCTTGAAAGCAGGCGAAACCACGGGCCAAGCCCGGCTGTATGAGGACAGCATCTTTCCCACCCCGGATGGCAAGGCCCGCTTTGTCGCCACCCGCTACCAGCCGGTGGCCGAGCCCCGCAGCGCCCGCTATCCGTTTTCTCTCACCACCGGTCGCCTGCGTGACCAGTGGCATGGCATGAGCCGCACCGGCACGCTGGGGCGCTTGTTTGGCCATGTCAGCGAGCCCAGCATCGCCATGCACCCGCAGGACATGGCACGGCTGGCACTTCAGGGCGGTGACCTGGTGCATGTCACCAGCAAGCAGGGCTCGATCATGCTGCCGGTGCAAGCCAGCGCGGAAGTGGCATTGAGTCAGGCTTTTATGGCGATGCACTGGGGTGAAGAATTTTTAAGTGGCAGCAGCGCCACCGGTGAACGCTTGGGTGGCGTGAATGCGCTGACCAGCCCGGTGTTTTGCCCGGACTCCAAGCAGCCTGAGTTCAAGCACAGCGCGGTCAAAATTCTGAAAGCCGACTTGCCGTGGCAACTGCTGGCCGTGGCCTGGCTGCCCGAGACCGCTGTGCTGGCAGCCCGCGCCGAGCTGCAAGCCCTGCTGCACGAATTTGCCTTTGCCAGTGTGGTGCCGTTTTCGGATGGGGCCTCTCACTCGAGTGCTGCTGAGTGCAGTGGTGTGCAGTTTCGCGCCGCCCATCACCAGCCTGTGGCAGATGCCGTGCTGGAAAAAATCGAGGCGGTGTTGCACCTGCATGGCGCGGATGTGTTGCGTTATCGCGATCAAAAACGCGGTCAACGGCGTGCTGTTCGGCTGGTGGAGAGCGATAGCCAGACCTCGTTGGACGGTTTTTTACTGGCCGGTGACACCCGTGCCCAGAGCTGGATCAGCACGCTGCTGAAAGACAAGCTGCCCGCCCATCCTTATGGCCGTGCCCTGCTGGTGCCTGGGGCCACACCGCCGCTGCCGGTGGTGTCGCGCGGCACACCGGTGTGCAGCTGCTTCAACGTGACCGACACGGCCATCCAGTCGCACCTGAACGCTTGCACCGGCGACCCGGCGCAGCAACTGGCCTCACTGCAATCGGCGCTGAAATGCGGCACGAACTGTGGTTCATGCATGCCGCAGTTGCAGCGCATGGTGCGGCAGAAATCAGCTGTTCCAAGTGGCAAATGATCCTCTGGCGCTTGTATCACTTGCGCAAGCAGCTATTGAATTAATAGTACCGTAGGTCGGGTTAGCGTAGCGTAACCCGACCTACGCAACTTTTCACGGACGCTGAGCCGTGAAAAATAGGCTTACTTGCCCGACAGGTTCTCCATTTGCCGCAAGGCAGTTTCGGCGTCTTTGCCGTATTCGGCCAGGTAGCGTCGGCGCTCTTCGCTGTCCCACTCGGCGGGGGAGAAGCGATCCAGGGCGTAGCGGGCGCTGGTGTGGATCACGCCGGGTTGGCGTGCCATGGTGGCGCGATCCGGGAACTTGTCGGGGATCAGCAGAAAGCCGTCCACATCGCGCAGCCGCAGGGGAAAGGCCGGGCGTTTGTCCAGCACCAGCGCACCAAACACCTGCAATCTGAATTCGCGGCTGCCCGCAGCCACTTCATCATTGAATTGCAGCAGCGCAAACGGCACACCGTTGGCATCATCGACCCGGGCGCTGACCACGTAGCGGCCGGCCTGGCGCACATTGGCTTTGACGTAAAAGTTCAGCGAACCGGCCTCCAGGGCTTCGCGCACACCCGTCCAGCTGGCGGGCACATCGGGGCTGTAGATCACATCAAACTGGGCCACACCTTGTTGTGCACCACTGGCCACTTCAACCAGCAGGCGGATGGTGCCAGCGTAATTCTGGAAGCCTTGGGTGGACGGGGTCAGGCGGCCGCTGTAGCGGCCACTGCCATCGTCGGCAAACGTCACCGGGGTCTGAATCACGGTGATGGGGGTGCGGCTGTCGGGCACCGACTGCGCCGAGGCATTGCGCAGGCTCAAGGGCAGGCTGTGGCCGTTGTCATCGACGGCGGCTACAGTGAAGCTGACGCTCTCGGCCCCGCTTAAAAAGACCCGTTCCTGGGTGGTGCGCAGGTGCAGGCCCTTGACCAGTTCGCCCTTGCCGTTGCTCAGTTGCAGCTCTTCGATGATGGGGGCAAAGGGGTGCACCTGATCGGG
>VIKI01000176.1:6244-9621 GCA_008080595.1 Comamonadaceae bacterium | reverse complement strand
AGATGTTCCAGCCTGGGCGCATCAGGTTCAAGAACTTCAGCAGGGCACCGGGCCGCTCAGGGAAAACAAAGCGCAGCAAACGCTCGTCTTTTGCCAGCACGGAATGCCCACCCACCATGTACCGGATGTGTTCTTTGGCTAGGTCGTCGTGGGTCAGATCGAGGGTCTCAAAGCGGTGTTTGCTCAGGTGGGCAGCGATTTTGCTGGATTCCCCCTTGGCGGCGGTGGTCAGTCCGACAAACACGTGGGCCTTGTGGGCATCGCTGATGCGGTAGTTGAATTCGGTCACATTGCGCAGGGTTTTCGGGCCGCCAAAGCTGGGCAGGTTGCCAATCAGCTCGCAAAGACGCTTGAAGCTGCCGCGCTCTTCAGGGATCGTGACAGCGAACAGGGCTTCGCGCTCTTCACCCACTTCGGCGCGTTCGGCCACAAAGCGCAGGCGGTCAAAGTTCATGTTGGCCCCGCACAGAATCGCGGCAAAGGTCTGGCCTTTGCATTTGTGCTGCGCCACGTATTGCTTGACGGCGGCCACGGCCAGGGCTCCGGCGGGCTCAACAATGCTGCGGGTGTCGGCAAACACGTCTTTGATGGCGGCGCACACCGCATCGGTGTCCACCAGCAGGTACTCGTCCACCAGGTTGCTGGCGACCCGGAAGGTTTCTTCCCCCACCAGCTTGACGGCCGTACCGTCCGAGAACAGGCCGACATCGGCCAGCGTGACACGTTCTTTGGCCGCAACTGATTGCGCCATGGCATCCGAGTCGTTCATCTGCACACCAATCACCTTGATCTCGGGGCGCAAGGCCTTGATGTAGTTGGCCACGCCGGAGATCAGGCCGCCGCCGCCAATGGCGACAAACACCGCGTCGAGCCGCCCCTGGTGCTGGCGCAGCATTTCCATGGCAATGGTGCCCTGGCCAGCAATCACGTCGGGGTCGTCAAACGGGTGGACAAAGGTCAGGCCTTGTTGTTTCTCCAGCTCAAGCGCGTGGCCGTAGGCATCGGAATAACTGTCACCAAACAGCACCACCTCGCCACCAAAGCCGCGCACCGCGTCCACTTTCAGCGTTGGGGTAGTGGTGGGCATGACGATCACCGCGCGGGTGCCCAGCCGCTGAGCGCTCAGCGCCACGCCTTGGGCGTGGTTGCCGGCCGAGGCGCAAATCACGCCTTTCTTGAGTTGGGCCGGGCTCAGGTGCGCCATCTTGTTGTAGGCCCCGCGCAGCTTGAAGCTGTGCACCGGTTGCTGGTCTTCGCGCTTGAGCAACACGGTGTTGCCCAGGCGCAGGCTCAGGTTGGGGGCGGTTTCCAGCGGGGACTCTACTGCCACGTCGTAGACGCGGGCGGTGAGGATTTTTTTCAGGTAGTCGGCAGGGGTGAGCGCACTGGTTCGATGGGTCGAGTTCATGGGGTTTGGGAATAAAGTGAAATGGAGGGGTTACACCCGCTGGGCAGCCGTTTGGTAGACCTTGCTTTTGTCGCGTCGACCGGTGGCAATGACGGTGACGAAAATCTCGGCATCATCGACCCGGTAAACCAGCCGGTAGCCGACGCTGTGTAATTTGATTTTGTAGCAGTCGGCCATGCCATGTAGCGCGGCAGAAGGCACACGGGGGCAGACCAGCCGCTCGGCCAATTTTTTCTTGAAGGGCTCGCGCACACTGGCATCCAGCAGTTGCCATTCTTTCAAGGCCTGGGCATGAAAACGCAGCTTATAGGCTGTCAAGGCTCACCTCGACAAAAGGCCCGGCAGCACGTTCCCGCACGAGTTTGGCATCTTCCAGGTCTTCAATATGGGCCAACAAGCGCTCGTAATGGTGGGCTGGCAGCAGGTAGGCCTCTGGGCGGTTATGGTTGAGCACGGCAATCGGGGCATCGTCAGCCTGCTTCAAAATCTCCGCATAGTTGCGTTTGAGCTCGGTCACGCTGACCGCATAGTGGGATAAAACGGCATCCATGACAGTCTCTTTCGTGTTGAATTTCGCGCTAAAAACAGCATCAATTAAAGCATGAAATCGAAAATATGAAAGAAATGACAATGTCATTACGATCTGCTAAAGTGACTTAACCCTATAGGAAGCCATCATGCACGCTGACACAGAAGTAAAACGTGAAACGCTCAACATTCGCATCAAACCCGAAGTGCGCGATCTGATTGATCGTGCGGCGAAGTCGCGTGGCAAAAATCGCACTGATTTCATTCTGGACTCGGTTCGTTTGGCCGCAGAAGACGCTTTGCTTGACCAGGTGGTCATGCGGGTCAGTGTGCAAGCTTTTGAGCAATTTCAGGCCAGGCTGGACATGCCGCCCAATGCCAATGAGCGGTTACGCCAAACCATGCTGACACCCGCTCCTTGGGAGCGTGGATGAAGTTGATGGCTCCAATGCTGTTGACAGAGCAACATGAGACAGACGGCTTTTTATGTGGCATCGACAGTCTGGACCAGTGGCTGAAACGGCGTAGCCTGAAAAATCAAATTCAAGGCGCGTCTCGAACTTATGTGGTTTGTGATGGAGTCTGTGTGCTTGCGTACTATGCGTTGGCCTCTGGTGCGGTCACCACAACCGATGCCACCGGGCAGTTTCGCCGCAACATGCCAGACCCTATTCCCGTCGTTGTTTTAGGCCGTTTGGCAGTGGATCAAACCTTGCATGGCCAAGGCTTTGGCCGTGCGCTGGTTCGGGATGCGGGCATGCGCGTCATCCAGGCGGCAGATGCGATTGGCATTCGGGGAATGACCGTCCACGCTCTGTCTGACGCTGCAAAAACCTGCTATGAAAAAATGGGCTTTGAGCCTTCGCAAGTCGATCCGTATCTGCTGATGATCACTTTGCCCGACCTCATTGATGCATGTCGATCAGCATCCGCGTCATAAGAACGGTTGAGCCTTGAATGGCATCCCGCATGCAAGCTGCCCTTGGGTTCAGGGACAATCGGCAGCTTTCTTGAAAGGATGATCGTTATGGAATGCACAGTCAGCTGGACTGGCGCGTTGGGTACGCGCTCAGGCATGGGGTTTGTGGCCGAAACCGGCAGTGGTCACACGCTGGTGATGGATGGTGCACCCGATGCCGTCAAACCCGAAAACGGTGGCCTGAACCTGGCCCCGCGCCCCTTGGAAACCTTGCTGGCGGGTACTGGCGGTTGTACGGCCTATGACGTGGTGCTGATTTTGAAGCGCGGTCGCCACGATGTGCGCGGCTGCACCGTCAAGCTGGAGGCCGAGCGGGCCGAGGTTGACCCCAAGGTGTTTACCCGCATCAACATGCATTTCACCGTGACTGGCAAAGGCATCCCCGCCGCAGCGGTTGAACGCGCCATTGCCATGAGTCACGACAAGTACTGTTCAGCCAGCGTGATGCTGGGCAAAACCGCG
>VIKI01000176.1:0-6231 GCA_008080595.1 Comamonadaceae bacterium | reverse complement strand
TTTTGAGGTGCTGGAAGTCTGACCCAACCCGGATCAAATCCGGTGGGCGATGGTGGTCATCACCTTGGCGGCGGCCATCATCAGGCCTCTGACCGGGGCGGGCAAATCCACTGCCCCCAGTTCTTTTGCATTGAGGGCATGGCGCACTTCGTCGTCTTTCATTTGCGCCACGATGGCGCGTGAGGCATGGTCACCGGCGGGCAGGCGGCTCATGTGGCTGTCCAGATGGGCTTCGACCTGGTTTTCGGTTTCCACCACAAAACCCAGGCTGACCGGGTCACCCAGTCGACCGGCCATCAGGCCAATACCAAAGGCCCCGGCGTACCACAGCGGGTTCAGCCGTGATGTGTGTTCGCCCAGCTCTTTGAGGCGTTGTTCAGTCCATGCGAGATGGTCGGTTTCTTCGGCTCCAGCCTTCATGAAATGTGCGCGAAGCGCTTCGTTTTTAGTAGCAAATGCCTGGGCCGTGTAAAGCGCCTGGGCGCAGACCTCTCCGACATGGTTGACCCGCATCAACGCGCCGGCTTCTTTTTTGTCTTGCTCGGAAAGCTCGGTGACATCACCTGACACGGTTGGGCAGGCATGTGTGGCCGTGTGAGTGGTGAAAACGGTGCGCAAAGCGCTGTCGAGGGTGATGAAAAAGCGATCAATCATGGGCTTGGGTGGGGTGAGTCTGGGGGGAGGTTTGGCTTTTGATCATACATTTTCGCCTCATGCTTTTTTGAGGGAGCTCTCACGATTCGAGCCGGTAATGCACCCGGATAAATTGTTTGAATTGGCGGATGATGCTCAGCGCATCGGTCAGCAGGTCGCGATCGAGTTTGCCCAGGCTGTCGAGCTCAACCAGATTGCTGATGGCTTGGCCCAAGGAGAGCTGGCGCAAGTTGTTGCGTAATTTCAATGCCATCAGCATGCGCAGGGTTTCAATCAGGTCGCGCGTCAGGTCGGCTGGCAGCAGGTGCTGGTTGGCCAGGGCTTGCAGGCGCTCGGCGGTGCCCAGCGCGTCCAGGCGGTATTGCAGCGCCAAGGCGCGTGCCCCGTGCACGATCGGGAAAGTGCCGATTTTCTTCAGGTCAAAAGTTTCGGGCTCACGGCTGTGCATCAGTGGCAGCCGGTGCCACCAGTTGCTGCTGGGTTCTGGAAATTGGTCAATGGCGCTGGCCATGCGGGAGATGAAGGACTCACTGCCAAGGGCCAAATCCAGCGTGTATTGGCGAACATTGGCCAGCAGCGATGCATCTCCAGCCACCGCATGCGCATCCAGGAAGATGGCCAGATTCAGCTTGCCCTCGGGTTCGGCTCCATACAGCCACTGCCCGATGGTTTGTCGAAACGGTGTGAGCTGCTGGCACCAGGTCGGGTTGGTCACCATGATGTGGCCAGGGCAGGGCGGGTAGCCAAAAGTCAGCAGGGCGGCGCTGAATTGTTCGGTGATGTGATTCAAGTCCGGGAAATCAAAGCCGTCTCGCAGCAGCAAGGCATTGTCCTGGTCGGTTTTCAGGATTTGCTCGCTGCGGCCTTCACTGCCCATCACCAGCAGGCAGCTGTTTTGCACCACTTCAGGTGGGGCCAGTAGCGTCCACAGCCGGGCAAATATCTGGCTATTGAGTTCACTCACCAGTTTGGAAATGATCTCGATGTGCATGCCGCCGCGTTGCAGCATCTTGATGGTGTCGTCCACTTGCAGGGCGGCCACTTTCAGATCTGTGATGGTGTGGGCTTGTTCCACCTGCAGCGTGATCAGGTGTGAGTGGTTGGACATGAAACTCATCAGATCCAGCTGGCTGAGCACGCCCAGAATGGTGTCGCCATCTTTCACCAACACCCTATGCACGCGGTGGCGCAGCATGATCAGCAAGGCATCAAACAGTTGGGCTTCAGGGTGTACAGAAATCAAGTCAAAGCGGGCACTGTCCCTGATCAATAAAGCGTCAGGCGCTATTGGTTTGATGAGTGCATCACGCAAATCGGTGGTGGTGAACATGCCAATGCGTGGGACTCCTTGGTGGCTGTCGCGCACCAGGGTCTGGGTCAGCTTGCGCTCTGACAGGATGCGGCACACGGACACCAGATCAAGATGGCCATCGACATAAAACGGCTTTTGCAAGTAAGCGTCTTTCACGCGCACCAGCATCAGTGATGTCAATTCTCGGTTGTGGTCAATTTCCTGATCATCGGCCAGATGACTGGCCAGGCTTCCAAACACGTGTGCACTAAATCGGGGGTTTTGGGCGAGCAAGCTCATCAAGGTGGCACGGGGTAATTGCCAGGCTTGCACATGATCCAGAGTGATGACGCTGGCCGTACCTTTGCCGGTTAACACATCACGCCAGCTGACGGCTTCACCTGTGGTCAGTACATGCACATGCCCATCTGCTTCAAGCTGCGCATGGCCACTTTCAAGTACCCAAAGATACTCGGGCGCGGTCTCGGGGGTGAGCATGCGCGCACCAGGAGCCAGGCGGACATGGAGCGCCACTTCACGCACAGCAGTTTGCTCGGTGGCATTCAGTTCGTTAAAAGGGGATGACTCGAACGAAAAAGCAAATGACACAAAAAGCTCCAAGAAAAAAAGGACTGCCAGCCAACGCCAACAGTCCTATTGTGATGACACCCGGCAGCGTAATCTACCGGGTGAAAGCAGCCCTTAGTGACCGCCGGAGGTCGATGCACCAATGCCGGTTTCAGAGCGCACTTCTTGTGCGGCGTAGCCAGCGCGGTCAATCGCCGCGCGTGGGCCACGATCCATCAGCGACACCAGCCAGATGGTGATGAACGCGGCAGGGATCGAGAAGATGGCTGCTGAGTTGTAGGGGAACCAGGCAGAACCCTTGGGATTCAACATCACGGCTTCCCACACGCTGGCAGAACCAATGGTCAATGTCACCGCCATGATCAGGCCGACGAAACCACCGGTGACAGCGCCCTTGGTGGTGCAGTCTTTCCACAGCACCGACATGAACAGCACCGGGAAGTTGGCAGAGGCAGCAATCACGAAAGCCAACATCACCATGTAAGCCACGTTTTCTTTCTCAAACGCGATGCCCAGAGTCACAGCGATGATGCCCAGGCAGATGGTGGTGATCTTGGAAACGCGCAATTCGTCAGCTTGGTCAACACGGCCATGACGCCATACGGAAGCGTACAAGTCATGTGACACAGCAGAAGCACCCGACAGAGTCAAACCAGCCACCACGGCCAGAATGGTTGCAAATGCCACGGCAGAGATAAAGCCCATGAACACGTTGCCACCCACCGCTTTGGACAGGTGCACCGCAGCCATATTGCCGCCGCCGCTCAGGCCCTTGGTGATGTCGCCACCGACAAAGTAGTCAGCTGGGTTGGGGATCAGGTTGGTGATCGCACCAAAACCAATGATGAAAGTCAGGATGTAGAAATAGCCAATCCAGGTGGTTGCCCAGCCCACAGATTTACGAGCTTCCTTGGCGCTAGGCACCGTGAAGAAGCGCATCAAAATGTGAGGCAGACCGGCAGTACCAAACATCAGAGCCATACCGACAGAGATCGCAGAAATAGGGTCTTTGATCAGTGCACCAGGTGCCATGATGGCTTCGTGCTTGGAGTGAACTTCAATCGCCTTGACAAACATGGCTTCTGGAGAGAAACCAAATTGCATCAGTACAGAGAACGCCATGAAGGATGCACCCGACAACAACATCACCGCCTTGATGATCTGCACCCAAGTGGTTGCGGTCATGCCACCGAACAGCACATACATCATCATGATGGAACCCACCAGAATTTCAGCGTACAGGTATTCCATGCCGAACAGCAGTTTGATCAACTGGCCTGCACCAACCATTTGGGCAATCATGTAGAAGGCCACCACCACCAGTGAACCGCTGGCCGCGAAAACGCGGATAGGGGTTTGCGCAAAACGGTAACCCGCTACGTCAGCAAAGGTGTATTTACCCAGGTTACGCAGACGCTCCGCCATCAGGAAGGTGATGATGGGCCAACCGACCAACCAGCCAATCGAGAAGATCAAACCGTCAAAGCCGTTGGCAAACACCAGGCCGGAAATACCCAGGAATGAGGCGGCAGACATGTAGTCACCTGCAATCGCCAAGCCATTCTGAAAACCGGTGATGCCACCACCAGCGGTATAGAAGTCAGATGCACTTTTGGTTTTGGCAGCGGCCCATTTGGTAATGAACAGCGTGAAGACCACAAAGGCACCAAACATGCCAATGGCCACCCAGTTGGTGGCTTGTTTGGTGGCTTGGCCCAAGTCTGCGCCTGCAGCATAAGCTGCACCAGCGGCCAGAGTGAGTAGAGCGAGCAGCAGCGTTTGACGCTGAATGTTTTTCATGGGATTCATTTGAGTGCTGCCTTTGTAATGTCTGCAGTCAGATCGTCGAACTCGCTGTTGGCGCGACGAACATAAATGTTGGTGATGATGATGGTGAAAACCAGCACGCCAATACCCAGAGGCATGCCCAGAGTAATGACACCACTGCCAATTTTGCTGGCCAGCAGTTCCTTGTTGTAGGCCACCAGCAGGATAAAGCCGTAATAGGCAATCATCATGAGGATGGTCAGCGTCCAGCCAAAAGAGGCTCTTTTGGATTTCAGCTCCTGATATTTGGGGTTACTGGTAACCCTGGTAATCAAATCGTCTTGCATTATTTATCTCCTGAAAAAATGTGACAACCGTGAGGCTAAGTGTCAGGACTTACCGGTTGCTGACCCTTTTCCAGCGTGTGCAATTGCACGCAGCGGTATTGGGTTTGACATTATTTTTTTACTAGAGGAAACCCTAGGTGCTGGGTGCAAAAAAACCGTGATTTTTTGTATCGTGATAAATAGTATGAGGGTTATCACTGGTTTTGAATGATTTACTCAGGGTATACCCTATTAACGAATAAAAACACTGTCAGATTGATGTCAGTGCCTGATTGAATAGTCCGGCCCGGCACCCGGTGGGATGCTGAAACTAAAACTATTGGAGACATCAATATGGCAACAGCAGCGGCCGCACGGCCCATGAGCGCTGAAGAGAAGAAAGTCATCTTCGCTTCTTCGCTAGGTACCGTTTTTGAGTGGTACGACTTTTACCTCTACGGCTCATTGGCAGCCATTATTGCCAAGCAGTTTTTCAGTGGCCTCGATGATGGCTCTGCCTTCATTTTTGCGCTGCTGGCGTTTGCTGCTGGTTTTATTGTGCGCCCCTTTGGTGCGCTGGTGTTTGGCCGCTTGGGTGACATGATTGGCCGCAAGTACACCTTTTTGGTGACGATTTTGATCATGGGTTTGTCTACCTTCATCGTGGGTATTCTTCCCAGTTACGCCAGCATTGGCGTGACAGCACCGGTGATTCTGATTGCGCTGCGCATGTTGCAGGGCTTGGCGCTGGGCGGTGAGTACGGTGGTGCTGCCACCTACGTGGCCGAGCACTCGCCACAAGGCAGACGCGGTGCGTACACCTCCTGGATTCAAACCACAGCGACGCTGGGCTTGTTCTTGTCCCTGATGGTGATTCTGGGTACCCGCTCATTGATCGGTGAAGCCGCATTTGCTGACTGGGGCTGGCGTGTACCGTTCATTGTGTCCATCTTGTTGTTGGCCGTTTCGGTTTACATCCGTTTGAGCATGAATGAGTCTCCCGCTTTCGCCAAAATGAAGGCCGAAGGCAAGACATCCAAAGCACCTTTGTCAGAATCTTTCGGTCAATGGAAAAACCTGAAGATTGTGATCTTGGCCCTGATCGGTTTGACCGCTGGTCAGGCTGTGGTGTGGTATTCGGGCCAGTTCTATGCGTTGTTCTTCCTGACGCAAGCCTTGAAAGTTGATAGTGCAACTGCCAATATCATGGTGGCGGTTTCTTTGGTGATCGGCACACCGTTCTTCATTGTGTTTGGTGCATGGTCAGACAAAATTGGTCGCAAACCGATCATCATGGCAGGTTGCTTGTTGGCTGTGGTGACTTATTTCCCGGTGTTCACTGCATTGACCAAAGCGGCTAACCCTGATCTGGCTGCTGCACAAGCTGCCAACAAGGTGACGGTGACAGCTGATCCAGCAGAATGCTCGTTCCAGTTCAACCCAACGGGTACGGTCAAGTTCACCAGCTCATGCGATATTGCCAAACAGCGTCTGGCGGGTGCCTCGGTGAGTTATGACAATATCGTTGCTCCAGCTGGCACACCAGCGACGATTCAGGTCGGTGCGACGGTTGTCAAGGTGAAATACACGCCGGAAGACGTGGCT
>VIKI01000175.1 GCA_008080595.1 Comamonadaceae bacterium | reverse complement strand
CACCATGGTGACGTGGCACAGACCACCAAGGCCTTGGGCCTACCCAAGCAGACCCTGTACGACAAGCTGCGCCGACTGCGGATTTCAACGGACGAGTTCAGGCATGACAATGAACAGCCTGACTGAGGCGCTGGCAATGGCGGTCGCGTGTTGGCTGTCGTTTCGCCTGTTTTATAGGCTTACAAAAATGGACAGCCGCACTCTTTGCCGGGGCTGATCTGGTGGTGCGCCCCGTCAAGGAGGCGATTGCACGCGCTACGGCATCATCTATCCGCAAGTCACCACCAGGATGCTGTTGGCCGATGCCTTTGCCAAGGACCTTCGGGAAAAAGTTGGAGAGTCTGATTTGTGCATGATGGTTCGGCAGACTCTTGATGGACATACACCCATTTTTGGACGTTGCAGAGAATGCGTCGCCCCCTTCAAACCCTTACTCCACCGTCACACTCTTCGCCAGGTTACGCGGCTTGTCGACATCGGTGCCCCGTGCGCAAGCGGTGTGGTAGGCCAGCAATTGCAGCGGCACCACGTGCAGCATGGGGGAGAGTTCACCGTAATGCTCTGGCATACGGATCACGTGCAGGCCTTCGCCGTTTTCAATGTGCGAGTCGGCATCGGCCAGCACATACAGCACGCCACCGCGGGCTCGTACCTCATGCATGTTGCTCTTGAGTTTTTCCAGCAGGGTGTCGTTGGGGGCGACTGTGACCACCGGCATGGCACTGGTCACCAGCGCCAGCGGGCCGTGTTTGAGCTCACCAGCGGGGTAGGCTTCGGCATGGATGTAGCTGATTTCCTTGAGCCAGCACGGCCTGCAAGGCGGTTGGCAGGTGGCGCATGGCGGTGATGTGGCGGGCTTCATCGGCCTCGCTGAGCAGCCCGCGTGACTGCGCCAGCGCCAGTGTCAGCAAGAACAAACCGGCCAATTGCGCGGTGAAGGCTTTGGTGGAGGCTACGCCAATTTCCACCCCAGCGCGGGTCACGTAGGCCAGTTCACACTCGCGCACCATGGCGCTGGTGGCCACATTGCAGATGGTCAGCGTGTGTGTCATGCCCAGGCTTTGCGCGTGGCGCAGGGCAGCCAGGGTGTCCGCCGTCTCACCCGACTGGGTGATGGTGACGATCAGTGTGCGCGGGTTGGGCACCGAGTCGCGGTAGCGGTATTCGCTGGCCACTTCGACCTGGGTCGGGATTTTGGCGATGGATTCGAGCCAGTACTTGGCGGTGCAGCCGCTGTAGTAGCTGGTGCCGCAAGCCAGGATCAGCACCGAGTCAATGTCTTTGAAAACCCGCGCGGCGCTGCTGCCTTCACCATCAAACAGCTCGGGACTGATGCTGTTGACACCTTGCAAAGTGTCGGCAATGGCGCGGGGTTGCTCAAAGATTTCTTTTTGCATGTAGTGGCGGTATGGCCCCAGCTCGGCCGCGCCGCTGTGGGCGTGCACGGTTTTGACCGGGCGCTGCTCGGGCGTGAGCGCCTTGAAGGCCTTGTCTTTGCCGAGCTGGATGTCGGCCACATCACCTTCTTCCAGGTAAACAATCTGGTCGCTCACGCCGGCCAGGGCCATGGCATCGCTGGCCAGGTAATGCGACTGGCCGTCTGGCCCGACACCCAGAATCAGCGGCGAGCCAGCGCGTGCACCAATCAGGCGGTGCGGCTCGTCCTTGCAAAACACGGCAATGGCGTAAGCCCCGCGCAGCAAAGGCAAAGCGGCTTTGACCGCCTCAAACACATCACCGTCGTACAGGCTGTCGACCAGATGGGCAATGACTTCGGTGTCGGTCTGGCTTTGAAACACATAGCCTTTGGCTTGTAATGCAGCGCGCAAATCGTCATGGTTTTCAATGATGCCGTTGTGCACCAGGGCAATACGCCCAGGGCGGTTGTAGGCATCTGCGCCGGGGCCGTGGCTGAAATGCGGGTGGGCGTTGCACACCGCAGGTGCGCCATGGGTGGCCCAGCGGGTGTGGGCAATGCCGGTGCTGCCTTCCAGATGGGTGCTGGCAATTTGATCCATCAGCTCGGACACGCGGGCGGTGCTGCGGGCACGTTGCAGGCCGTTGGCATAGACGGCTACGCCACAGGAGTCATAGCCTCGGTACTCCAGCCGGGCCAGGCCCTGAACCAGAATGGGAACGATGTTTTGATTGGAAACCGCGCCGACAATGCCACACATAAAGTTTGCTCCTTGAATAAGAGGAGCTGATCTTAGGGGGCTCAACAAGAAATATGTCATCTATTTTTACTAATTTATGATCGTAAATTTCATAAAATTTGTGCAATATTGAAATATTTCAAAAAATATAAAGTTTTGAATGAAAATATCACTCTCTTGGCGTCATTTTCTTCTGGCTCTGGCCGTGGTGGCGGTGTGGGGCAGCAACTTTGTGGTCATCAAACTGGCTTTGGGGCAGATGCCGCCGCTGCTGTTTGCCACCTTGCGTTTTATGGTGGTGATCGTGCCCATGGTGTTTTTCTTGCCGCGTCCGGCGGTGTCGTGGCGCAATCTGGCGGCGTATGGTTTGTTGATTGGGGTGGGGCAATTTGGTTTGCTGTTTGTGGCCATGAATGGCCACATCTCGCCCGGCCTAGCCTCACTGGTGATCCAGACCCAGGTGTTTTTCACCATTGGTTTGGCCATGCTGATGGCGGGTGAGTCTTTGCAGCGGGTGCAGTGGCTGGCCTTGGGCCTGGGGGCGGCGGGCTTGGCGGTGATCGTGTCACACACCGACGGCAGCACCACCTTGCCCGGGCTGGGCCTGATTTTGCTGGCCGCCCTGTCCTGGGCTGGTGGCAACCTGGTCAACCGGGCGGCCGGGCGCATCAACATGGTGGCTTATGTGGTGTGGTCCAGCCTGTTTGCCGTGCCCCCACTGATTTTGCTGACCCTCTGGATGGAGGGCTGGGATACCGTGGCCACCAGTCTGGCGCAGGCCGATGGCTTCACCTGGGCGGCAGTGGCCTGGCAGGCCTGGGGCAATTCGCATGGGCGGCTCGGCACTCTGGCTGAATGAGGGCTTGCCGGCCTGGAAACTGATCGCGGCCGCACTGGTGCTCAGCGGCTTGGCGCTGAACCTGCTGTGGCCGTGGTGGATGCAGCGGCGCAAACGCGCTGGAGTCAAGCCATGAATCCTTTGGAGCTTGACCCGATTGACCTGCAACTGCTGGCACGCTTGCAAGTGAATGCCTCTTTAAGCAATCAGGCGCTGGCCGAGTTGGTACACGTGTCGCCCCCCACCTGCCTGCGCCGCGTCAAGCGGCTGGTGGAGGCCGGGTTGATTGAGCGCGAAATTGCCATCCTGAGCGTGGACACCCTGGCACAGGTGGTCGGCCACGGCTTGTGCGCATTGGTAGAAATCACGCTGGATCGGCAAGACCAGGAGGCCCTGGTGGCGTTTGAGAAAAAAGTTGCCCCCGAGGATGCCGTGCAGCAGTGTTACCGGGTCTCACCCGGGCCGGATTTTGTGCTGGTGATCCATGTGCGCGACATGCCCGACTACCTGGCGCTGACGCAACGCCTGTTCACCACAGACAGCAATGTGCGCAACGTGAAAAGCTTTCGCGATCAGTTTCCAGGCCGGCAAGCCCTCATTCAGCCAGAGTGCCGAGCCGCCCATGCGCGTCAGCAGCTTGCGGCTGGCGACCAGGCCCAAGCCCAGGCCTTCAAAATCACGTGCCAGGTGAAGTTTGGCAAACACCTTGAACAGCTTGGCGGCCTGCTCCGGCACAAACCCGATGCCGTTGTCGGTGATGGTGATCTGGCAGAGTTTCATGTCCTCGGAGTCCACAGGCATCATCCATTGCCAGCTGATGCTGATCTGCGCTGGCTCACGCTTGCGGGTGAACTTCATGGCGTTGTCCAGCACATGGGTGAACACCTGGCGCAGCATGTCCACATCGGCCCACAGCTCAGGGAAATCCTGTGCCAGATGCCATTGCACCTGGCGCTGCGGCTGTTGCTGCTGCAGCTCGTCCAGCACCGATTGCAACAAGGGCAGCACTTGCACCGCCTGAAGTTTGACTTCTTGCTGGCCGAGCCGGGACAACATCAACAAGCCGTCGAGCTGCTGGGTGAGCAACTGGGCCGACTGATGGATGGTGGCCAAGTGCGCCCGAATGTCGGGCGGTGCATCCGGCAAGTCTTCTTCAATGACTTGGGTGAACGCCCGAATGTGGCGCAGCGGCGCACGCAGATCGTGCGACACGCTGTAGGTGAAGTCCTGAAACTCGGTGCGCAACTGCGCCAGCTCGTGCTGCAGGCGCTGGTGGAGCCGCCACCCACCGTGCCACCTGCGCCAATCGTTACCGGGGCGATCAGCACGCAGTTGCTGCCAATGTGCACGTCGGCCTCGATCACGGTGCGGTGTTTGTACGCGCCGTCGTAGTTGGCGGTGATAGACCCCGCGCCGTAGTTCACCCGCTCACCCACCGTGGCATCGCCCAGGTAAGCCAGGTGGTTGGCCTTGGCCCCTTTGGCCAGGGTGGAATTTTTCACCTCGACAAAGTTGCCAATGTGCACCTCAGCCCCCAGTTTGGCACCGGGGCGCAGGCGGGCAAACGGGCCAATCAGCGCACCGGCGCCTACCTCGATGGCATCCTTGCTGCCGGGCTTGCCGCCTTCGATGTGGGTGAAGGGGTGGATCACCGCACCCGCGCCAATCACCGCGTCACGGATCACACAATTGGCCCCGATTCGTGCGCCTTCGCCCAGACTGACCTGGCCTTCAAACACGCAGTTCACGTCAATCGACACATCTTGCCCACACTGCAAACTGCCGCGTACATCCAGCCGCGCCGGGTCGGCCAGGCGCACGCCTTGCTCCATGAGTTGGAGCGCGATGCGCTTTTGGTAAGCCCGCTCCAGTTCAGCCAGCTGCACCGGGCTGTTGACCCCGGCAACTTGCACCGCGTCCGCAATCTTGTGCGCCACCACCGGCAGGCCATCGGCCACGGCAAATTTCACAATGTCGGTGAGGTAGTACTCGCCCTGGGCATTTTGGTTGTCGAGCCGGGTCAGCCAAGATTTAAGCAGCACGGCGGGCACGGCCATGATGCCGCTGTAGACCTCGGTGATGCGGCGCTGCTCGGGCGTGGCATCTTTTTGCTCGACGATGGCTTTGACCGTGTCGCCCTCGCGGACGATGCGGCCATAGCCGTTGGGGTCGGCAAACTCAATGGTCAGCAGTGCCAGCTGGGTTCCGGCGCTGGCGGCAATGAGCTGCTGCAAAGTGTCGGCCTGGGTCAAAGGCACGTCGCCCGAGAGCACCACCACCACGCCGTCGTCACGCAACACTGGCACGGCTTGCTGCACCGCGTGGCCGGTGCCCAATTGCGGCTCCTGGCGCACAAAATTCAAGTCAAATTGGCTTGCAGCCCCCGTACTACCTGCGATAGCAGCTTCGACTTCTGTAGCACCATGGCCGGTGATCACGGTCACCTGGCGGGCCATTAAGGCCGCAGCCGTGTCCACCACATGCTGCAACAAAGCGCGCCCGGCCAGCTGGTGCAAAACCTTGGGCAGCTTGCTCTTCATGCGTGTGCCCTTGCCCGCCGCCATAATCACCACATCCAGCGGCTTGGCTGAAAAAATGTCCAGAGTCCCCGTCATACGAACCTTCCTTGTCCTGTCAGTTTGAATGCCTGCATTATCGGCGGGCACATCCCCCAACCCACCTTACATTCAGCGCACACCATGGCCATCAGCGTCTTCGACCTTTTCAAAATCGGCATCGGCCCCAGCAGCTCCCACACCGTCGGGCCCATGCGGGCCGCCAGCCTGTTCATCCAGGCGCTGACGCAACAAGATTTGCTGAGCCGCACCAGCCACATCACCTGTGAGCTGTATGGCTCGCTCGGGGCCACCGGCAAAGGGCACGGCTCTGACGTGGCGGTGATGCTGGGGCTGATGGGCCACGCCCCCGACACGGTGGACGTGGATGCCGTGCCCGGCCTGATTGCCCAGGCCCGCGCCAGCCAGACCCTGATGCTGGCCGGTGGCCACAGCATTCGTTTTGTGGAAAAAGAACACCTGCTGATGTACCGCCGCGAAGCCCTGGCCGAGCACCCCAACGGCATGAAGTTCACCGCCAGCGATGCCCAGGGCCAACCCCTCAAGGCCGCCAAATACCTCAGCGTGGGGGGCGGCTTTGTGGTGACCGCCGGCGCTGCCAACGAGGCCGTACTGACCGAATACCAAAAAGTACCCTACCCCTTCACATCCGGCGCTGAGCTGCTTGCCCTTTGTGAGCAAAACAGTTTGAGCATCAGCCAACTGATGTGGGCCAACGAGCGCACCTGGCGCAGTGATGACGAGATTCGCAGCGGCCTGCAAGCCATCTGGCGCGTGATGCGCGAATGTGTGCAGCGGGGCCTGAGCCGCCAGGGTGAGCTGCCCGGCCCCTACAAGGTACAACGCCGCGCCCCGGTGCTGGCCGCGCAACTGCGCGAACGCGCCGAACGCACCCTGGCCGACCCTTTGAGCGTGCTGGACTGGGTCAACGTCTACGCCTTTGCGGTGAACGAAGAAAACGCCTCCGGTGGCCGGGTGGTGACCGCGCCCACCAACGGGGCTTCCGGCGTGATCCCGGCGGTGCTGCACTACTGCGACCGCTTTGTCGTGCCTGTCGGCGGGCTGCGCGGGCAAGAGCTGGCCATGGACGAGGTGAGCAACTTCCTGATGAGCGCGGCCGCCATCGGCATGCTGTACAAGCTCAATGCCTCAATCAGCGGGGCTGAGGTGGGCTGCCAGGGCGAGGTCGGTGTGGCCTGCTCGATGGCCGCCGCCGGACTGGCTGCCGTCATGGGCGGCAGCCCGGCGCAAGTCGAAAACGCCGCCGAAATCGGCATGGAACACAACCTGGGCCTGACCTGCGACCCAGTCGGCGGCCTGGTGCAGGTGCCCTGCATCGAACGCAACGCCATGGGCGCAGTCAAAGCCATCAACGCCGCCCGCATGGCCTTGCAAGGCAACGGCAGCCACGTGGTGTCGCTCGACAAGGTCATCAAAACCATGCGCGACACCGGGGCCGATATGAAGACCAAATACAAGGAAACCTCACGCGGGGGGCTGGCGGTGAATATCGTGGAGTGCTGAGACTGTCGCTGCGGCAGCTTGACGGCGATTGCGCTCAACTGTGCATGCGCAGCGCTTTCACTATGCATTAAGGAGCGTCTTGCGCATATGCAGCAAGGCCTGGAGGCTGATTTTGCTTAAGAAACTCGGTAGTACTGCCACATGAAAAAATTCAAATTTGATAGTGGTTTACGCAATATTGACAAGGGCTAGAGGTCAATTTCACTCCAAATTTTCAGTACTCAACACCAGTTGACCTGCTGGCCCAGCTCTGGGCGAATGGGTGTTGATGACCTGAGTCATTACTTTTCATATGCCAAATTGGCCTCTAGCGCTTATATATCAAGCGCAAGAAGCTATTTGTTTTGTAGCATTTTGCGGACTGCTTGCAAGGGCAAAAAGCTCAAGCTAGCGCGGCGAGCCTTGCAGATGCCCGCACTCAACCTGCAGGCGCTGGAGTCGGCTCAAGTCTTTATGGCCCGTGTGAGCAGGATGGATGTGGGCTTGTGCCCGGTTTGCAAGGTGGGGCACTTGCGAACGGTTGAGGTGTTGGCTGGGGCCAAGCAGTTGCCAGTTCCAGGTTCTCTGGCCTGGCCACAGGAACGGGGGCCACCGTGAGGCACAAGCAGACGGCTGGAATTGGCAGAGGGTTTCACGTCAGCGGCAAAGCTGGCGGGGGCCAGGCTGTGCCTCACGCTGGCACAGCGCCAGGCAAGGCGCAAAACGCAACGCTCAGGCGGCGTGGTCGTTTGGCGCGTGAGTTGGGCGGTCTGCCAACAGATTGACGCTGCAGTCCCGTTATGATCTGACATCACACGCAGGGGAGAAGCTTTCAATCCCCTATTCGCCAGCGTCCACGCAGGCGGTTCAGTCCAACATGGTTTATCAGCCGCGGGAGGTGTCTATGGTTTCTTCAAGCATTGCAGCGCGGCGGATAAACGCTGATCGTTAGACGGCATGAAGACAGGCGGAAAAATTCTTACAGCGGGCTTGCTTATCGGGGGAGCATCTCCCCTTGTGGTGCTGCTTGGGGTTGGAACCTACGAGTATCTGGGGTGCGGTACTCCGCGAGTCGGCCCCTGCCTTGTGCGCGGGATCGACGTCACTGGGCTCGGAAGCCTTGGAAAATCCGCAGTCGAACTTTCTTTCATGACTGTGCCGCTGGGCCTGCTCCTTTGCGCGCTGGGTTTGGTGTGGCTGTTCGTCGATTTGGTGACCCGCGGGCGCAGAGCAGAAAACCTTCATGACGGCACATCGTTGCCTTCTACCGGGGCATCTTCCGTCCGACGGGAACCGAAGGAACCTGCCACGGCTTCGTGGAGGCAACCGCTTTCGCTGGCGAGACTGGTCTTCGACTGGCTTTTGGGCGCCGCGGCCATGGTGATCTTCGCCGGCACCGCAGTGCTTACGACAACGACAAACCCTGGTCGCTTGCTTGCACGTGGCAATGGAATGTTCTGGCAGATCGCAGCCGCGCTTGGGATCGTGATAACCCTAGCGTTCATCATCCGGCGGCGTCGCTATGCGCCACTCCTGCTGCTTGCTTCGGCCATGTTCTTCTTCACTAGCTGCACGGCAAATTTTCACTGGCAAGGCGGCTAGTGAGAATGCGGTCCAATCGGGTAGCCGGGAGCTTCTAACTCCCAGCCCCCACACCACCCACCATGCGGGTGGGTACAAGTTAGCCTCCTCTGAAACTTCGTTTTCACACTGAGCAAACCTTGCTCCTTTGACCACGCGTTGGATATGGCTTGATCACCGGGGTTCTGGACATTTGCCAGTTGCTGTTGCTACTGACACCGTGCTGAATGGCCGACTTCAGGTCTTCCCCCAAAGCCAGCAAGTTCTTGATCTTGGTACGCGCCCAACGCCACTGTTTCCAATAGCACATGCGCATGCGCCGTCTGATCCACTCGTCCAGTTCGGGGACGGGCCGGTAGTACTGGCTGATGCCAAAGTACGCCGTCCAGCCCCGACGATATTGCCCCAGTTTCTTCAATCGATACTCCATGGACACGCCCCAGCTTCGCCCGGTCAGCTCTTTGATCCGGTGCTTGAAGTCCGCCAAGACCTTATCAGTCCAGCGTATCTTCTTGCCCTTGATCGTGAAGCCACGGTAAGGGTCGCGAATTGTCTGTGCATAAACGCCACATTTACCCTAAGCACCGAACCGTTGGGCTTTGCTGTCATGTGCCAGCTCGCCTCAACGCTCTGGGCCTTTATGCGGTTTCTGTTCGTCGTCTCGCACATTTGCACTCGGGCTTCCTCCAGACCAACCCTCGCGGGTCAGCCCCTCCGTAATCGCGCCGTCGGCTAGTGGTTAAGATTGCTCTCTATGAGTCCAATTCGGTTCTCCCACAGGGAACCTTCACCCCATAAGTTCGCGCCCATGCTGGGCGCACACACTTCGGCCCAATCGGGCAAGCAACAGCAGGTTGTCGCTGCGCGACGGATGTTGCGTGCCGGTGGCCTCCAACGTTAGAGCCCATGATGCCCCTCTCTCCAGCCCCTATTCTGGTCTACTTGGCGGCATCCCTGTCCGCCGTCTCTTCCCTTGCCGCATGCCCAGCAGATGACCCCATCGCAAGTGCCAAGAGCTTTTACGCTGATCACCGCAACTTCTACACAGAAGAACCCGCCAAGATCAAGAAGCTTGCTTCGCCGCGTCTACTCGCCGCTCTCGAAAGGGAGTTCAAGTGCAGTAACGGTGAGATTTGCGCAATCGAAGCTGACCCCTGGATGGATGCTCAAGACGGAGGTATTGGCACCCCCATAGACTTCTCCCTCGTGAGTAACTCCGGATTGCTCGCCAAAGTACAAATGACCTATACATTTCTCCTGAGCAAGACACAACGCCGAAAACAACATGTAACCCTGCTGCTTCAGCGCAACTCTCCCTCTGACTGCTGGCTCATCAGCGATCTTGTCGGCCCGAGAGGTTCATCTCTCGTCACCGCCCTTGAGAAATGGCACAAGGAGTTCGGCAGTGGTCTCTAACCGTTTGTTGGACTCCAGTTTGCGTGAATGTGTGTGCAGCACAGTAGTTTTTGCGCTGACTCAGGGTGACTGAATGGCGGATTGGGGCAGTTGCCCCGCTATGATCTGATGCCACAAATGGGGGCAAGCTTTCAATCCCCTATCGCCACCGTTTACACAGGCGATTCAGTCCAACATGGTTTATCTGCTGCGGGAGGTGATATGGGTTCTTTCAGCATTGCAGCGCAGCGGATAAACGCTGAACGTTCGACTGCAATTCCATAGCGTTCTGAGCTTGTTGGCATGTAGCCCACGGGATACAATCCATCTGTGCGCGTGCAAACGACCAAGGTCTATCTCGATTGGATTAATTCGCTCAATGATCGCGCGGGTCGTGCACGAATTCAGGTTCGCGTTGATCGGCTCGTTCACGGGAATCCGGGTCAGCATAGGGCTCTTACCGATGGTGTTTGCGAGTTGTAGATCGATTTCGGGCCTGGTTATCGGGTCTACTACACAGAGCGAGATGGCGTTGCCGTTGTTCTGCTTGCTGGAGGCGACAAATCATCCCAACAGAAGGACATTAAGACAGCGATCATGCTGGCAAAGGGACTCTAGGAGCATTTTTATGACCAAAGCAATGTCCAAAGCAGTAGCGTCACCGAAAAAGGTGACGCGTACTTTCGCCTATGACGTATCGGAACAACTCAGAACGCCTGAGGAAATGGCTGCCTATCTGGATGCATGGCTGGAAGAAGCACCGGATGACGCAACTGGGATTGCACGCGCACTGGGTGACATTGCGCGTGCCAAGGGAATGACGCAGGTGGCTCGCGATGCGGGCCTGAGTCGGGAGAGTTTGTACAAGGCCCTTGGTGAGAACGGAAACCCGACTTTCGCTACCGTGCTGAAAGTAGCAAGAGCATTGGGCGTTAGGTTTCATGCGCAAGTTGTCTGAGTTGATGTCGAACCAGTCTTTCCAAAAAATGGGGTCAGCGTCAACATCCAGCGGAACCACCGCGCCATGGCCGTGTGGGGCATGTGTTTCAGTAGGGCCTCAAGGCGATCCCCTCATGCTCGTTGAATCCGCATCTAAACACAAGCTTTGGTCGCCCTGAATTCATGTGCAAATAGCTACAAATAAAATAGCTACTAGCGCTTGATACAAAAGCGCCACAGGCCAGAATGACCATCAAACCAGCCGATCAACCCCAGCCACCACGCCGCTGGCAATGTAGATGCCGCCCATGGGCTCGGTGCTGACTTCCAGTGCATCAAGGTATTTGGCCAAGTAAGCCCACGGCTGATCCAGGCCTTCCATGGAGCTCACCGAGTACATGGCCGACAGCATCACACACCAGTTGGTCACCCAGTCCCAGGGCTGAGACCATTGCAGACCGGCCGCCACCACATGCGCCCCCCGCTTGAGGCCGTGCACCACGTTGTCAACGGCTTGCGGGTTGCGCAAGATGTCGTGGGTGAAGTGAAACAGTGCCGCATCGGCTTGGGTCGGCGTGCTGGAAACCTCGGCCGGCGTGTTTTGCAGCGTCACGTTGGGCCAGCCTTGCTGGGCCACCCGGGCGCAGGCCTGGTTCAACATTTCAGGGCATTGTTCGATGCCGATGATGTGTCCACCCCGGCCTACGGCCTGCAAAAGGGGGGCAAAACTCAGCCCCGTGCCACAGCCCACATCCATCACAACAGCACCGGGCGTGAGCTTGAGCCGGTCAATGGCGCGCAAACGAATCGGTTCAAAAGCCAGCAGTTCGCTGTCGTACACCGAGGCACGCCGCCGGTACTGTTCCAGGGCCATCTGGCGATCTGGGCAATGTGGGGAAGGGGACATGCTGAACCTCCATGCCTGGGAGCATAGGACTGCAGCAGGGCAATGGCAAGCAATGATTGGCTTCCTGCGTTTGATCAATGACAAACACCGCTGCTTGTGATCAACTCTCACCCAACACTCAAGCAGCGAATTTTGTGGATGACCCATTAACTGGAGCCCCTCATGCGCAACACCCCCACCCCTGTGACAACCCTGCCCGCCGCCGAAATGGCCGCAGTCTTTCAACAACACATGGACCCTTACGGCATGATGACCTCGGTGCTCAATGCCCAGGCGGCCTGGCTGATGCATCCGCAAGAGTTATCCAAGGCGGCAAATGATTTTTTTGTCGATGCCATGGAGTTTCAAACCCACCTGATGCGCCGCAGCCTGGGCCTGTCAGATGAAAGCATGATCAAGTCCAAGGTCGATGACGTGCGTTTTGCCGACCCCGATTGGGAAAAAAGCCCGGCATGGGATGTGGTCAAAGAGTGTTATCTGGCCTTTACGCACCGCACCGAAGACCTGCTTTTTAGCACGCCAGGGCTGTCCGACATGCAGCGCCGCCGGGCCGCTTTTTGGGCGCCCTGGCCCCAACCAACTTTTTCTTCAGCAACCCGGTGGCCATGCGGCGTTATGTGGAAACCCATGGCGACAGTCTGAAACTTGGGCTGCAACACCTGATGCGTGATGCCAAGGCCAAAAACATCCGCATGGTAGAGGCCGATGCCTTCAAGGTCGGCACAGACCTGGCCACCACACCGGGCCAGGTGGTGCTGCGCAACCGGCTGGTGGAAGTGATTCACTACACACCCACCACGGCGCAGGTGCACCAGATGCCCATCGTCATCGTCACGCCGTGGATCAACAAGTATTACGTGCTGGATTTGACCGCTGAGAAAAGCCTGGTCAGGTTCCTCACCGATCAGGGCTACAGCGTGTTCATCACCAGCTGGAAAAACCCGACGGCGGACATGGCCGATGTGCGTTTTGACGATTATTTGCTCGAAGGCGTGGATGCAGCGGTGCAGACCGCGCGCCAGATCTGCAAAGTGCCGCAAGTGCACCTGACCGGCTACTGCATTGGCGGCACACTGGTGTCGACCTACATGGCCTGGGCCAGCCGCCACTTTGATGCCAAAGACCACCCGGTGGCGCACTGGACGCTGCTGGCCACACTGACCAACTTTTCCAAGCCGGGCGACATTGACGTGTTCATTGACGAGGGGGCGATTGCGGCACTGGAGAAAAAGATGGCGCAAAGCGGCTTTCTGGATGGCAGCGACATGGCCACCAGCTTCCGGCTGCTGCGCTCCAACAGCCTGGTCTGGCACTACTTTGAGCACAGCTACCTGCTGGGCGAATCACTGCCCGCGTTTGACGTGTTGTTCTGGAACATGGACACCACACGTATGCCCGCGGCCATGCACTCGTTTTACCTGCGCCAGATGTACCTGCACAACAACCTGGTCAAGCCGGATGCGCTGAGCATCGGCGGCGAGTTGATCGACCTGACCCGCATCAGCCAGCCGCTGTACGCGGTCAGCTGCCAGGACGATCACATCGTGCCGTGGCAACAGTCCTACCGTATTCGCCAGCACGTCAATGTGAAAGCGCCGGTGCGTTTTGTGTTGTCTACCTCAGGCCACATCTTTGGCATCGTTAACCCGGTGGTGAACCCGCCCAAACGCAGTTTCTGGGTGGCCGAGCCCGAGAGCAACGAGGCCAGCGACCATTGGCTGGCGCACGCCCCCAAGGCGGCAGGCAGTTGGTGGCCCGACTGGCTGGCCTGGCTGGCCCCGCAGTGCGGGCCGATGGTGGATGCACCGAATGTCAAGGCCCGGGCTTACCCCAAACTCGGGCCAGCACCGGGCACTTACGTCTTTGAGCCGTAGAGATGAGGGGCTGGCTGGCGTATGCTTAACAATCAGGACATTAACCAATCTTCATGAAAACTCAGTGCAAAAACCCAAGCTAAAAATATTTATTGTCGGCATAGCTGCCTTCTCTGCGCTGTCCTTGAGTGTGATTGTCTTTGCGAACTGGCGCGTGAGCCAGGTGGTCGGAAATGCTGTTTTCAGCAAGGCAGAGGATGTTCCCGAACACGATGTTGCGCTTTTGCTTGGAACCGCCCCAACGGTGGGAGAGAAGTCAAATTTCTTCTACGTGGAAAGACTCAAGGCAACCACCCAACTGTGGCGCTTGGGGAAAATCCGGGCAGTTCTGATCAGTGGGGACAACTCCCGAAAGGATTACAACGAACCCGAACAAATGAAGCAGGATTTGGTCATGGCTGGCATTCCAGCGGAATACATCACCTGCGACTACGCCGGATTACGAACACTGGATTCTGTGTTGCGCGCCAACAAGGTCTTTGGCTTACAAGGCTTTGTGGTGGTCAGCCAAAGAAAACATGTGGAAAGAGCACTGTACTTGGCTTCTGATATGGGTCTTCGCACGGTCGGTTTGGCTGCTGAAGATGCGCCCAAATGGTGGCAAGTGCGCCAGCATTTGCGCGAGGCACTGGCCCGTGTTAAAGCCATGATGGATCTGAGCACAGGGCGGCAACCCAGGCATCTTGGTGCACCGGTTGCCGTCAAACTGGCACCTCGGCAAATTCCTTCATCGGTACATTAGCCAATCGCCAGTTCCAGCTTGCCCAAGTCGGTCTGCAGCAAGGCTTTGACTGCCTGTCTTTCAAGCTCTAGGCCAGGCTCTCCATCAAAACTACAGCCACACTGCGCAGGTTTGCGTTTCATATGAAAAATTGACCTATAGCGCTTATTTCACAAGCGTAAGCAGCTATTAATTTTGCAGCCTTTTGATGATCCGCTTCAGCGCATGATGTCGAGCCTGCATAGCGCTATTTGGCCGGCTGTACAGATTCCAGCATTCAACCTACAGGCGCTTCGTCCCGAAAAACACATTCCCCTAAATCGGCCACACCACCCCATGATCGTTCAGGATGGCATCCATCGGTAAGTCATGGGGTTCGGGCTCGAAGTCAGGTAAAAAATCGGTACCAAAACTCAAACCCACGGTAAAAGGCCGGGGCGACAATCCGGACAGCATGCGGTCATAAAATCCACCGCCATAGCCCAGGCGGTAGCCGCCGGCCGCGTAGCCGACGCAGGCCACAAACAACAGACTGGGGTGAATCACCTCGGTGTCTTTGGGTTTGGGGATGCCATAGGCATCGTCTTCCATCGGGCAGCCGGGATACCAGGTGTGAAATGTCATGGTTTTGTGAACTTTATCCACCACAGGTAGTCCAATCTTGCGCAACTGGGGCTGTTCGATGAGTTCACCGTCTTCTTTCCAGCGGTGCAAGGCGGGCAGCGGGTCAAATTCACCCTTGATCGGCCAGTAAGCCCCAATCACCGTGTCGGGGCGGCCGACCAGCCAGATGCGCAAAATTTGTTGCAAAGCGGCAATACGCTGTGCACGGTCAGGCAGTTGCAAGCGTTGCGTAATGAGATGCTGGCGCAAGGCTTTTTTCTCAAGCGCTCTTTTTTCTTCAGAGTTATCCATAATCTCCACATGAAGTTCAGAACCATTTTGACATCGATTGCCCTCGCTGGCGCACTGACCAGCGTGGACAACACCGCACGGGCCGCTTTGCCTGAACTGAACTCAGCAGACCATGCCGTGCTGGACATGGCTGATGCCTTCAAAAAGGGCCAGGCCAAGCGCCTGAGCGAACTGCTGCCCCGCGTGCGTGGTCATGTGCTGGAGCCTTGGGCGGCCTATTGGGAGCTCAAATCCCGTCTGGAGAGTGCCAGTAGCGACGAAATCACCACTTTTCTGCGCCGCTACGCAAATACCTACCAGGAAGACCGGCTACGCAACGACTGGCTTGTGCTGCTGGGCCAGCGCCGCGACTGGAGCCGGTTTGTGCAAGAGGCTCCCAACTACCGCATGAAAGACGACCGCGAGGTGCGCTGCTACACCCTGGCCATGGAGCATATTCTGGGCGGTGTGGACATGGCACAAGAAGTCAAAGACCAGTGGTATGCACAAAAAAATGCGGGCGATGGCTGCGCTCTGGCGGCACAAGTCCACCTGGATCACCAGAAACTCACCCCGGCAGACATCTGGCGCAAAGCCCGCCTGAGCCTGGAAGCACGCCAAACCAGGGCCATGCAGCAGGCTGTGGACATGGTGGCCCCTCAAGCCAGCGCCACACTGGCAAGCCTTTTGGTCAAGCCCGAAAAATTCCTGAGCAAGACCACCCCTAGCAGTCTCAGAAATGAGCAAGAGTTGGCCGTGCTGGCCTTGATCCGGCTGGCGGAAACCGACCCGGATAGCGCGGCCCAGTGGCTGCAAGAGCGTTGGGCCAGCAAGCTCGATGCACGGCAACGCGCCTGGGCCTGGGGGGCCATTGGCAAGCAGGCGGCGCAAAAATTGGCACCCAATGCGCTGAGCCTGTTTGCCAATGCCAGCGCCGCTGACATGAGTGACGAACACCTCACCTGGTACGCCCGGGCAGCCTTGCGTGCCAACCAGTGGCCTCGGGTGTTGTCAGCCATTGCCGCCATGAGCCCCGCCACGGCGGCAGACCCCACCTGGGTTTACTGGCGTGCGCGTGGTTTACTGACTTTGACGCAAAACGATGCGGCCCAGCAGGAAGCCCGCACGCTGCTGCAGAGTATTGCCGCAGTGCGCGGTTTTTATGAATTGCTGGCACAAGAAGAGCTGGGCTTGCCGATTGCACCACCACCCCAGCCGGAGTCGCTCACGGCAGCTGAAAAAGAATCCGCCCGTGCCAACCCTGGCTTGCAACGCGCACTGGCGGCCATCCAGCTAGGCTTGCGCCCTGAGGGTGTGCGCGAATGGAACTACACCACCAACCTGCACCAAAGCGGCGGCATGTCTGACCGCGAGCTGCTGGCTGCCGCCGACCTGGCTTGTGAACACGAAGTGTGGGACCGCTGCATCAACACCAGCGAGCGCACCAAACGGGTGGTTGACCTGACGCAACGCTACCCCATGCCCCACAAACAAGCGGTATTGACCCGCACTCAGGGCATTGGACTGGATCCGGCCTATGTTTATGGTCTGATCCGTCAAGAAAGCCGCTTCATCATGGATGCCCGCTCTGGCGTAGGTGCCTCCGGCCTGATGCAGGTGATGCCCGCCACCGCCCGCTGGACGGCCAAAAAAATCGGCCTGACGCAGTTCCAAACCCACCAACTCAATGACCGGGACACCAACATTGCCATCGGCACCGGTTACCTGAAACTGGTTCTGGACGATTTTGCCGGTTCCATGCCCATGGCTGCAGCCGCCTACAACGCAGGCCCCGGTCGCCCGCGCAACTGGCGCGGCCAGAGCGGCGCACCGGTAATGGAAGCCGCCATCTGGGCGGAAAACGTGCCCTTTAGCGAAACCCGTGACTACGTGAAGAAAGTGCTGGCCAACACCACCATTTATGCGGCCATGATCAGTGGCAAAACGCAGTCACTCAAAGCCCGACTGGGACGGGTCGGCCCACTGGATGCCGCTGTGGAGATCAATCGCGACCTTCCCTGAGCGCAACAATGACCAGACACCTACAATCTCTGACACAAAAAGTTGGAGGTTCCATGCGCAATATCTTCTTGTCGCTGACACTTGTAGCGACCATCTGCATTCAGCATGACAGCCTTGCTCAAAATCTGTCCGGGAATCACCTTGAACGTATTCAGGCGAGTCAGTTATTGCGCGTCTGTATCTGGCCAGACTACTACGGCATCACCTACCGCAACCCCAAAACACAAGCGCTCTCAGGCATTGATATTGATCTGGCTCTGGAGCTGGGCAAAGACCTGAGAGCCAAGGTGCAATTCGTTGACAGTTCATTTGCCAAGCTGATTGAAGATGTGACCCAAGACCGCTGTGATGTGGCCATGTTCGCCATTGGCATCACACCCCTGCGCTCGGAAAAACTGCGATTTACCAAGCCGCATTTGGCCAGCGACATTTACGCGGTGACCACCAAGACCAATCGTCGCATCAAAAACTGGGATGACATTGACAAGCCTGGCTCAGTGGTGGCGGTGGCCAAAGGCACACTGCATGAACCGGTGATGAAAGACAAACTCAAAGCTGCACAGTTGCTCATTCTGGACTCGCCGTTTGCCCGCGAACAAGAGGTGCAGTCAGGCCGGGCCGATGTCTTCATGACCGATTTTCCCTATAGCCAGCGCTTTCTGGCCAATGCCGACTGGGCTCGCCTGGTGTCTCCTCCCAGCACTTATCACATTACGCCCTATGCCTATGCCATCAAGCTGGGGGATGATGCTTGGCACAGCCGCCTTGAAACATTTGTCAGTGCCATCAAACACGATGGGCGTCTGATGACCGCAGCCCAACGCCACAAACTCGACCCTATCGTCGCCCAATGAGTTCAAGGCCGCACCAGCTGCGAAAGGCCTTTGTTTTTGGCTTGGTGCTGTTCGTGGCGGGCATGCTGACCCTTACGGCATATACGCTGTGGCGGCTTCGCGCAGATGCCCTGGAGAACGGCCTGCAGGTTTCCGCACTTCACTCACGCAGTTTTGAGGATTTTTTGACGCAGAGCTTGCGCGTCTCGGAGTTGACTGCGGCCAACACCGCCCCGCAGGCTAGCTTGGGTGTCAACCTGAAACTGATCGAAAACACCTTTCTCAACACCCTGCGTTCACACGCCATTTCTGCGCTCCTTGTCGCTGCAGGACGAGTCCGGGCGTATTTTGGCAAGCTCCAACCCGGCCAATGTCGGCATTGTGGTGGCACCCCACAACTACTTGCCTGATGCCCAAGTCCAGCAAGATTTGTTGCGCATTGGGGTGCCGTGGGCCGGACGGGATTTTGCCGACGGGCGTGTCACCAGCCAACATCAACCCGTCGCAACAGACGAGCATAGTTTTATTCCCATCACACAAACCCAGCACATTGACGGGCGCAAGCTGCGGTTGCTGATTGCCCTCAACCCCGACTATTTTCTGAATCACATGTCAAGTGTGCTGGACCACGCGGACGGCACGGTCGAAATCCTGCGTTACGACGGTATTTTGCTAATGAGCACCAACCCCGATGAAAGCGCAGGGTCGCTGCATGAATATGTGGTGCGCGATCTGCTACAAGGGCAGGTCGAAGCAGGTGCGCTTGAACAAGATTACGAAAACGACGCTCAGGTGTTGACCGCCTTCAGGGCCTCCCGCCTCTACCCATTTGTGGTGGTGACCCATCTGGCACGCACAGCGGTCTTGCGCCCCTGGCTCACCGAGGTCAAGACCTTGTTGACGGTACTGCTACCGGTCATGCTGGCCATCGTTTTTCTGACCATTGCTTTTTACCGCCGCCAGATGGAAGCTGCGGCCCAACGTGACGAGACCGAGCGGCTGCTACGCATCAACGCCACCGTGTTCGAGGCCAGCTCGGAAGCCATCATCATCACCGATGCCCAAGCCAACATCCTGTCCGTCAACACGGCGTTCTGCTCGATTACCGGCTATACCGAACAGGAAGTCCAGAGCCGTAACCCACGGCTACTCTCATCAGGTCAACATGACCAGACCTTTTATGCCCACATGTGGGCCACGCTGACCCAAACTGGCAAATGGCAGGGCGAGATGGTCAATCACCGTAAGGACGGCACACCCTTTGATGCCCATATCTCCATCACCCGGTCACTCAACCGCCATGGCCAGTTGCAACATTATGTGGGTGTGATGACAGACATTTCGCAACAAAAGCAGAATGACACGTTGCGCAATGAACTGAACCGTGACTTTGTCTCTTTCCTTGAAAACACCAGCGATTTCATTTATTTCAAAGACAAAGATGGCCGTTTCCGCTTTGCCAGCCAGACGCTGGCCGACATCACAGGAAACGCCAGCTGGCGCGACCTGATTGGCAAGCACGATCTGGAGGTATTTCCACCCGAAACGGCAAGGATTTACCACCATGAGGAGTTCCCCATTTTTCACGATGGCAAGCCGCTGCTCAACAAGATTGACCCCTACTTTGATGCCCAAGGCCACAAAGGCTGGGTCAGCACCAACAAGTGGCCGCTGTTTGATTCCGCCGGTAACGTCGTTGGTCTGTTTGGCATCAGCCGGGACATCACGGCACAAAAGCAGAACGAGGCCAAGCTGGAGCTTGCCGCCAGCGTTTTCAGCAACTCCCGCGAAGGCATTTTGATCACCAACTTGGACGGCACCATCATTGATGTGAATGAAGCCTTCTCGGACATCACCGGCTACTCCCATGATGAAGTGATCGGAAAGAACCCCCGCATCATGAACTCAGGACGGCAAAGCAAAGAACATTACGTCGCTATGTGGCAAGACCTGATCCTCAAGGGGCATTGGTATGGCGAGGTGTGGAATCGCCGCAAAACTGGCGAGGTGTATGCAGAAATGCTCACCATCAGTACTGTGCGAAATGCGCAGGGTCAGGCCATGCATTATTTGGCGCTGTTTTCTGACATCACGATGATCAAAGAGCATGAACAAAAACTCGAACACATCGCCCATTACGACACCTTGACCAATTTGCCCAACAGAGTGCTGCTGGCCGACCGCTTGTCACAGTCGATGACGCAAGCCCACCGACGTGGTCAGAAGCTGGCCGTGGTTTTTCTTGATCTGGACGGGTTCAAAGCTGTCAACGATACGTACGGGCATGAAGCCGGCGACCAGTTGCTGATGGCGTTGTCCCTCCGAATGAAACAAGCCCTGCGCGAGGGTGACACGCTGGCTCGTATTGGAGGCGATGAATTTGTGGCTGTTCTGGTGGACTTGACGGATGCCACCGAGTGTGAGCCCATTCTTAAACGCCTGTTGTGTGCGGCAGCTGAGCCGATTCAGTTTGGCCCGACCAGTCTGCAGGTTTCAGCCAGCCTTGGGGTGACTTTTTACCCGCAGGGACATGAGATGGATGCCGATCAGCTGCAACGCCAGGCCGATCAGGCCATGTACCAGGCAAAGGTGTCTGGCAAAAATCGTTATCACTTCTTTGATGCCGAGCATGACCGCAGCGTGCGCGGCCATCATGAAAGTCTGGAGCGTATCCGGCAGGCCCTTGAGGCCGGTGAATTTGTGTTGTATTACCAGCCCAAGATCAACATGCAGACCGGGCAACTGATTGGTGCAGAGGCCCTGATCCGCTGGCAGCACCCCGAGCGTGGTCTGCTGGCACCCGGTCAGTTTCTGCCCACCATTGAAAACCATTCATTGGCAGTGGATCTTGGAGAGTGGGTCATCAACCAGGCCCTGGGCCAGATGCAGGACTGGCACGGCGCAGGGCTGGACTTGCCCGTCAGCGTCAATGTGGGGGCACGTCAGTTGCAGCAGCATGATTTTGTGCTCCGCCTGCAAAGGATTCTCTCGGCCTATCCGGGTATTCAACCCGGTTGCCTGGAGCTTGAAGTGCTGGAAACCAGCGCACTTGAAGACATTGACTTGGTCTCACAAGTCATTGAAACCTGTCGTGAACTGGGTGTGATGTTTGCATTGGACGATTTTGGAACCGGCTATTCTTCACTCACCTACCTCAAGCGGCTTCCGGTTGCACAACTTAAAATTGACCGAAGTTTTGTCAGCGACATGATCGACAACCCCGACAATCTGGCCATTCTTCAAGGCGTGGTGGGTCTGGCCAAAGCCTTCAATCGCGAGGTCATTGCTGAAGGGGTCGAGTCCGTGGCACAAGGCAGAATTCTGCTTCAATTGGGTTGTGAACTCGGGCAGGGGTTTGGTATTGCACGGCCAATGTCTGCATCATCTTTTTTGCTTTGGGTCAGCACCTGGCGACAGGCTCCCCCCTGGCTTGAGTCTGCGCCCACTTAAGATATCGCTATTCCCCCCACCTTTGCAGAACACATCATGAAACTCTACATCGGCAACAAAAACTACTCTTCCTGGTCGATGCGCCCCTGGGTGCTGCTGACCCAAGCCGACATTCCTTTTGACGAAGTCATGGTGCGTTTTGATGCCTTTACCCCTGATTCCGCCTTCAAAGCTGCCCTGAAAAACATCTCCCCCACCGGCAAGGTGCCGGTGCTGCAAGACGATGACCTGCTGGTGTGGGACACCCTCGCAATTGCCGAGTACGTGGCCGAGCGCTTCCCGGAATGCCAACTCTGGCCGCATGACCAGGCTGATCGCGCCCGCGCCCGCAGCATCTGCGCCGAAATGCACAGCGGCTTTGGTGCCCTGCGTAGCGCCTGCCCGATGAACATTGAAGCCAGCCTGCCCGATACCGGCGCGTTGATCTGGCGCGACCACGCCGCTGTGCGTGATGATGTGGCCCGGCTAATCAGCCTGTGGCGGGACTGCCTGCACACCAGCGGCGGGCCGCTGCTGTTTGGCAACTTCAGCGTTGCTGATGCCTATTTCGCCCCAATATGCACCCGACTGATCACCTACGTACTGCCCCTGCCAGAAGACATCCTCGCCTACGTCCAGCGGGTGCTGGCTTTGCCTGGCATACAAGCCTGGACGGATGCCGCCAGCGCAGAGCACGACTTTCTGGCCTTTGAAGAGCCCTATCGGCTGCACCGCTGACATGCAAACCTATCTGGTGGGTGGCGCGGTACGCGATGCCCTGCTGGGCCGCCCGACCCAAGACCGTGACTGGGTGGTGGTTGGGGCCAGCCAAGAGCAGATGCTGGCGCAGGGCTACACCCCGGTCGGCAAAGACTTTCCGGTGTTTCTACACCCCCAAACTCATGAGGAATACGCGCTGGCTCGTCTGGAGCGCAAAACTGCCCCCGGCTACCACGGCTTTGCCATCCACTCCACCCCGGATGTCACGCTGGAAGACGATCTGGCACGCCGTGACATCACTATCAATTCAATAGCTGTAAGCGCTCGTAATACAAGCCCTGGAGGCCAATTTAATATCAAACATGTGATCGACCCCTATGGCGGCGTTCAAGATCTGACGGCCAAGCTGTTTCGCCATGTCAGCCCCGCTTTTCGCGAAGACCCTGTGCGCATTCTCCGGGTGGCCCGCTTTGCTGCCCGTTTCACCGACTTCAGCGTGGCACCCGGAACCTTGGCGCTGATGCGAGAGATGGTTGCCAGCGGCGAAGTGGATCACCTGGTAAGCGAACGTGTCTGGCAAGAGTTGGCCCGCGGCCTGATGGAGGTCAAGCCCTCACGCATGTTCACGGTTCTGCGAGACTGTGGAGCATTGGCCCGACTGCTACCCGAACTTGACCGCCTGTGGGGAGTAGCCCAGCGGGCTGACTACCACCCTGAAATTGACACTGGTATCCACGTGATGATGGTGCTGGACATGAGTGCGCAGCTGCATGCGCCATTGCCAGTTCGCTTTGCCTGTTTGGGTCATGATCTGGGCAAAGGTAACACTCCACCAGACATTCTTCCCCGCCATCTAGGCCATGAAGCACGCAGTGAGCAACTGCTTAAAACCTTGTGCGAGCGCCTGCGTGTCCCCACCGACTGCAGAGAGCTGGCTGATGTGATGGCACGCGAACACAGCAACATCCATCGCTGCATGAACTTGAACGCCGCTGCTCTGATGCGTCTGCTGGAACGCTGTGATGCGCTGCGAAAGCCTGGTCGCTTTGCCGACATACTGCTTGCCTGCGAATGTGATGCCCGTGGCCGCCTGGGCTTCACTGAGGAACCCTACCCGCAACGCCAATACCTTCATAAAATATTAGCCGCAGCCCAGAGTGTTGCCACCAATGAGATAGCTACCCTAGCTATATCTGAAGGAGCTACGGGAAAAAAGATTGGCGAATTGATTCACCAGGCACGAGTAGCAGCTGTTCGGGGGAGAGTAAGCGAGTGGTCAACCCTTCTTGATCATCAGTAGCTTTGATGGCATGGGCTGGAATAAGTGCGCGGAGAATCTGTCTATCCAATGATCGATATTTTGAATCGCACCGTGTCTTTGATATCCAAAGCACTTATTGAGTGCAAAAGCATGCTCAAGGTACAGGGTTTTGCCTGCCGCCTACGCACCCAGAAATCTTTGAGGCCTTGCGGTCTGAAGAGCTGTCATCCATGCACCGTTTCAGGCGACCCGAACTACAGTGCCGAGAAATTGGCATTGTGGATGGGCATTTGTCTGGGTAACAACGAGAGTAAAGATAAACGCAAGAGCGGAAAACCAGCAAAGAAAATGCATGGGTCTAGCTCATGTTGTATGAATTCACCGATACCTCAAGCTGAAGTGGGATATGGTGATTTGGTCAGCCTCAGACCTTAGTCTGGCTTGCCTTGAAGTTGAAATCTTTCAGATTTAGCACGCCTTTTTGCGTTTTTCTTAGAAAACTTTTTATTTTCTAAGAAAAACGCCCAGTCTTGCAACTGGGCGTTCAGGCATGGGGAGCCTGACGATGACCTACTTTCACACGGGAATCCGCACTATCATTGGCGCAGAAGCGTTTCACGGTCCTGTTCGGGATGGGAAGGAGTGGTACCACTTCGCTATGGTCGTCAGGCAAAAACTTTTTGTTATCTTGATGTTATCAAAATAACCAATTTATAGAGTTAATCAGCTTCATCGATTTAACGAACCTACGAGTAATTGCTTACGGGTAGGATTTTTGAATGCGTCAACTTGGCATAACTTCTTTGAAGCACATTGAGTGAATCAAAGTTATAGGGTCAAGCCGCACGAGCAATTAGTATCGGTTAGCTCAACGCATTACTACGCTTACACACCCGACCTATCAACGTCCTGGTCTTGAACGACTCTTTAGGGGGCTCAAGGCCCCGGCAGATCTCATCTTGAAACGAGTTTCCCGCTTAGATGCTTTCAGCGGTTATCTCTTCCACACATAGCTACTCGGCAATGCCACTGGCGTGACAACCGATACACCAGAGGTGTGTCCACTCCGGTCCTCTCGTACTAGGAGCAGGCTTCCTCAAATCTGCAGCGCCCACGGA
>VIKI01000174.1 GCA_008080595.1 Comamonadaceae bacterium | reverse complement strand
TCTCGAAGTCAAAGCTGCGCGGTGTGCCCCAGCTGCGCACCACCAGGTTGCCATGTTCATCTTCACCCACCGGCACACTTTCATGCGGCAGGTTGGGCACGGCCAGCAGCAGGGTTTGCATTTCCAGCTGGATGTGATCGAGTCGCTTGGCTGAGGCATCCAGCTCGTCCTTGATGCTGGCCACTTGCGCCATCACCGCGTCCACTTCGGCCGCCCCGGCCGGGCCTTTGGCTTTGAGCTGGCCGATTTGTTTGCTCGATGCGTTGCGCTGCGCTTGCAGTGCTTCGGTGCGCACCTGAATGGTTTTGCGCTCAGCCTCCAACGCGGTGAAGGCCTCCACATCCAGAAAGGCTTGCGGGTTTTTGCGGGTTTGCAGGCGGGCCACCACTTGGGCCAGGTCTTTGCGCAGCAGGGTAAGGTCTAACATGATGAGTTTTTATATGAAAAATAAGGCTCTAGCGCCCGTTATGATTGCGTAAACAGCTATCTATTTTATAGTAATTAAAGGTCTTCGGTGGTGTCCAGCCGCAAGCCTTTGGGCAGGGGAAACTTGACGTTTTCCGGGTCACCGGCCAGCCGCTGCACCGACACCGCACCCAGTGCCTTCAGGCGCTCAATCACTTGCATCACCAAAATCTCGGGGGCCGAGGCCCCGGCGGTCAGGCCAACCCGCTGGCAGCCGTCCAGCCAGTGGGCTTGCAGATCGGCGGCGCTGTCGACCATGTAACCCGGTGTGCCCAGCTTGCGGGCCACTTCGGCCAGGCGGTTGCTGTTGGAGCTGGTCGGGCTGCCCACCACCACCACCACATCCACCTGAGGGCTCATCAGCTTGACAGCATCCTGGCGGTTTTGCGTGGCGTAGCAAATGTCTTGCTGTTTGGGCTCACGCACCTTGGGAAAACGGGCCTTGATGGCAGCGGCAATGTCGGCGGCATCGTCCACACTCAGGGTGGTTTGGGTCACTACCGCCAGCTTGTCGGTCTGGGCCGGGGCAATACGGGCCACATCAGCCACACTGTCGACCAGGTGAATGCCGCCATCAAGCTGGCCCATGGTGCCTTCCACCTCGGGGTGACCCTTGTGGCCGATCATGATGAATTCATAACCCTCTTTGGCCAGCTTGGCCACTTCCACATGCACTTTGGTCACCAGCGGGCAGGTGGCATCAAAAATGCGGAAACCCCGGTCAGTGGCTTCCTGCTGCACCGCGCGGCTCACACCCTGGGCAGAAAAAACCAGTGTAGCGCCCGCAGGTACTGTATCAAGCGCTTCAATAAAAATAGCACCCTTGGCTTTCAGATCATTCACCACAAAGGTGTTGTGCACGATCTCATGACGCACATAAATCGGTGCGCCAAACTTGGCCAGGGCTTTTTCAACGATCTCGATGGCACGATCCACCCCGGCACAAAAGCCGCGTGGCTCGGCCAGCAGCACATCCAGCGTGGCCAAGGCAGGGGCAGAAGCTGCGCTGTTCACAGCACACCAATCACATGCACTTCAAACGTCACCGGCTGGCCAGCCAGCGGGTGGTTGAAGTCAAACAACACGGCTTCGCCCTTGTCATCCGAGCGGAAGTCCAGAATCACCCCTGCAAACTCGCCGTTGCCGTCAGGCGTGGGGAACTTGACCACCTCGCCCACCTCAAAAGTCTCGCCTTCGCCACCCAGGTCATCCAGCGCCTTGCGGGCCAGCCACTGCTGCATGTCGGGGCTGCGCGGGCCAAAGGCCTCACCGGCAGCCAGTTCAATGGTGGTGCGTGTGCCCTCAAGCAGACCGATCAAGTGGGCCTCCACCGCAGGGGCCAGTTCCCCCGTGCCCAGTGTCAGTGTGGCGGGAGCCGCATCAAAGGTGTTGACCACATCACCGGCGGGGCCGCTCAGACGGGAGTGCAGGGGTAAAAAAGAGCCAGAAGTGATGGTGGGGGGGGTCATGAAATTCCTGTGGGAGCGGTCAAAACGGACGGATGCGCGGCGCATAAACTGTTGCCCATTGTAAAAGCCCGCCCGTTCACATCCCAATGCCCCTCAAAGACCTGCCCCCCGATGCCCGCCCGCGTGAAAAACTGCTCGCCCGTGGCCCCGCCGCCCTGAGTGACGTAGAGCTGCTGGCTTTGCTGCTGCGCACCGGCATTCAGGGCAAAGGCGTGCTGCAAATGGCGCAGGAGCTGCTGCAGATCAAGCCCGCAGCCGATGGTGCGGCGGGGTTTGACGGCATAGCCGGGCTGCTGAATGCCACCGCTGATGACCTGAAACGGGTCAAAGGGCTGGGCCCGGCCAAACGTGCCGAGCTGGTGGCGGTATTGGAGCTGGCACGCCGCGCCATGACACAACGCTTGCAAGAACGCACCGTGTTTGACACGCCCAATGAAGTCAAACACTATTTGCAGCTGCAGCTGTCGGCCCGCAAGCATGAGGTGTTTGCGGTGCTGTTTCTGGACGTGCAAAACCGGCTGATCGCGATGGAAGAGCTATTCAAAGGCACGCTGAGCCAAACCAGCGTCTACCCGCGTGAAGTGGTGTTACGCGCCCTGCACCACCAGGCCAGCGCCGTGGTGCTGGCGCACAACCACCCCAGCGGCACGGTACAACCCAGCCGGGCCGACGAGATGCTGACACAAACCCTGAAAACCACGCTGGCGCTGATTGATGTGCGGGTGCTGGATCATGTAATCGTGGCCCCGGGTGAGGCCCTGAGCATGGCCGAACGGGGGTTGATATGAGTCCGCGCAAGCCCGTAGCGGCAGCCACGGTGAAAGTCAGCGCCCTGAGCGAGCTCAAGCAGGTCAAAAAAGCCATTGCCGAACAGGCCAAGCAACGCCTTGAACAGCAGACGGCCCAGGCCAAAGCGGCCAAGCAGGCGGCCAGCGACAAAGACTTGTTCGTCAGAGCCGCCGGAGCCGTCAAGCCCTTGCCAGACAAGCGCAAGCTGCTGCATAAAACAGAGCGAAAACTGCCCCCCACCATGCAGTACCAAAAGGATGAAAAAGCGGTGCTGAAAGAAGCCATCAGTGACGAGTTTGATGTCTCAACCCTGCTGGAGGTGGACGAGCACCTGAGTTTTCGCCGCGAAGGCATTGGCCCGGACGTGACGCGCAAGCTGCGCCGGGGTGACTGGAGCATTCAGCGCCAGCTGGACTTACACGGCCTGCGCCGCGACGATGCCCGCGAGGCTTTGAGCATCTTCATCCGCGAGGCCCACCAGCAGGGCATTCGTTGCGTGCGCGTGGTGCATGGCAAAGGTTTGGGTTCACCCGGCAAAGCCCCCATTTTGAAGAGCCGGGTACACAGCTGGCTGGTGCAAAAAAACGAGGTGCTGGCCTTTGTGCAGGCCAAACCGGCCGACGGTGGCGCGGGGGCGCTGGTGGTGCTCTTGATGGCCAGCCGGGGCTGAATCGATCACTCCGACTGGTTGCGCATCCAGTCGGCGGTCTGCAAAAAAGCGGCTTTGAGTTTGGTTTGTAAACCCTCGGGCACCTCCACCTCAGCCATGGCTTGCGCCATACACGCCAGCCACTGGTCGCGCCCGACCAGGTTGACCTTGAACGGCATGTGGCGCTGCTTCAGGCGCGGATGGCCAAAACGCTCGGTGTAATGCTGCGGGCCGCCAAGCCAGCCACACAAAAACCAGAACAGTTTTTGCCGCGCATCGTCCAGCGTGGCACCATGTACCGAGCGCAGCTCGGCATAGGCAGGCTCCAGATCCATCAGGTCATAAAACCGCGTCACCAGTTGCTGCACCTTGGCCTCACCTCCGATCCACTCAAAATGCGTGTCAAATGCGGGTTTTTCTTCAATTTTCATCATTAAATTGACCTCTAGAGCTTATAAAACATGCGCAAACAGCTACCAATACGATAGCAAACTGCTGATCCATCCGCCGACGATATCATGTCTCATCCAGGCCTAGTGCATCAATGGATTTGCCACGCAAGGCTTGGCGCAGCACGCTGCGCAACTTGGCCGGGCGCACCGGCTTTTGCAGCAGCACCAGCCCGGCGGCCTGCACCTGCTCCCGTACCTCGACGGCGGTGTCACCGCTGATCATGCAGGCCGGCACGTTTTGCCCCAAAAGCTCCCGCACCATGCGCACGGCATCCAGGCCGCTGAGCTCACCGCGCAAACGCAAATCACTCACCAGCACATCAGGCAGCGGGCCACGGCGCACCTGCTCACAGGCGGCCAACGCCGTATCCACACGGGTCACCCGGCAACCCCAGGATTGCAATACCCCCGTCAAGGCCAAGCTGCCCAGCGCATCATCTTCAATCAGCAACACATGCTTTTGGCTTAACTCAGCCATGCCAGTGTGATCGTCCATGGCCACAACAGGGCGGTGTTGTTGGGCCACGGCTCTGGGCACTTCCACACTGAAGCGCGAGCCCTGGCCCAGGCTGGATCGCATGTACAAATTCAGATTCAGCAAGCCACAAGTGCGCTTCACAATACTCAAGCCCAGCCCCAGGCCTTTGGTGCGATCCCGCTCCTGATTGCCGACCTGGTAAAACTCTTCAAAAATTTTGTCGTGATGCTCTGGTGCAATACCGATCCCGCTGTCCCACACCTCAATCCGCGCCGCTTGACCTTGTTTGGCGGAGCGACAGGCCACCAGCACACACCCTCGTGTGGTGTGCTGCAAGGCATTGCTGACCAAATTGAGCAACACCCGTTGCAGCAGCACCGGGTCGGTTTGCAACCAGAGTTTGGAGGGGCGGATACGCAAGCGCACACCTTTGCCCGCAGCCATCACCGCAAAATTGTTGCGCAACTGTTCAAACTGCGAGTTGACTGAAAACGGTTTGGACTGGATTTGTAATGAGGGTGCATCCAGACGGGAATAGTCAAAAAATGCATTCAACATGTCTTGCAGCACCCGCACCGAGGCATCCACGCCATGCAGCAGTTCGCTGCCTTGCGCCCCATGCGGCAACTGTTTGAGGCTTGCCACAAACAGGCCCAAGGCATGTGCAGGTTGACGCAAATCGTGGCTGGCTGCGGCCAAAAAGCGAGACTTGGACTGGTAAGCCGCTTCGGCCAGGGCCTTGGCCCGTTTCAGTTGCGCCTCGTAGCGGCGGCGCACATGGTCAAAAGCCGCCGCCACCAGGGTGTAAAAACCCAGCGAGAGCAAGAAGTGAATTGCGACCTCTGGTGAATGCGGATACACCGAGCTCAAGTGAGCTTGCAGCCCCATCAGGTAGACCGTGGCCAATGCCAGAAATGACAGGCTGTAAACCCACCCCAGGCGCTCACCTTTCAGAAAAAAGGCCAGAAACGGTACGGTAAAAACCCAGAAGAGCCCGGTTCCTCGCGTGCCCCCGGCCACAATCAAGGCCCCAAAAATAATGCCGGATGCCAACAACAGCAGGGTCTCAGCCAGCGCGACCCAGCCGGGTTTGCGGCTCAGAATCACGGCAGGAGCAACCAACAACAGCACGGCAGCCAACTCGATCAACCCCAAGATCAGTTGATCTGGTTTGAGCAGGTTAAACACGGCAAACAACCCGCCCACAACCAAGCCGATGGAGCTGGCCGCTCGCACATGGAGTGCGCGCTCTTCCGATGCAAACTCAGCGTCCATCCATCCCCTTTGAATAGTCATGTTGCGCGGGTGATCCGCACCATGGGAGGATGCTACCAAATCGCCCCGGTTGATGCCTGTTCACCGGGGCGATTCACATCAAGCCTTGAATTGGCTTGCGATCTGCGCCACTCGCTGACCAAACAGGCGCGCGGTTTCCAGATCACCGGGCAGCATTTCAGCCGGGGAGGAATCTGACGGTGACTGCGCCATGGCCCCACTGAATGAGCCCACATAGTTCACATCGTTGCGCTGTGCGGCCTTGCTGTTGCTGGGCATCATGCCGGTGCCGACCCAGATGCCGCCTTGCTGCATGGCCAGGGTGAACAGGTAATGCAAGGTGGACAACTTGTCACCATTCATGGTGGCGCTGTTGGTGAAGCCGGCAAACACCTTGTTTTTCCAGGCCTGGCTGAACCAGGGTTTGCTGGTGGCATCTGCAAACTTCTTGAACTGCCAGCTCACGCTGCCCATGTAAGTGGGGCTGCCCATGATGATGGCATCGGCCTCGTTCAGAGTGGCCCAGCCTTCTTCCGACACATTACCTTCGCCGTCAATGGCGACCAGCTCGGCATCAGCCCCAGCGGCGACCGATTGGGCCATGCGCAGGGTGTGGCCATAACCTGAATGAAAAACAACTGCTACTTTTGCCATTTTGATA
>VIKI01000173.1 GCA_008080595.1 Comamonadaceae bacterium | reverse complement strand
TGTCGAACAACGCCGTACCGGACAACGCCCCAGCGCACCAGCCAAGCTGCCCAGCCCCTCGGAGACGGCCTCTAACGACGGCATGACAGCCTACCAGGCGGGCAACTACGCCAAGGCAATCACGAACTTCAAAGAAGCCTTGACCGACAAGGCCATGACAGTAGAAAACCAGATCATGGCCCTCAAGTTCACGGCCTTCAGCTACTGCCTGACACAACGGGTGAAGCAGTGCCGTGCCGAGTTCGCCTCAATCCTGCGCCTGGACCCGAAGTTCGAGTTGAGCGCCGCCGAGATCGGGCATCCCAACTGGGGAGCGGCGTTCCGAGCTGAAAAAGCCCGGTTAAAGAGTCCCCCGGCCAAGAAATAGCAGCATCATGACCGAAACCCTGGGGCGCTACCGAATATTAAGCACCATCGGCCAAGGAGCCATGGGGGTGGTGTACAAAGCCATTGATCCGATGATCGACCGCATCGTCGCCATCAAAACCATCAACCTCACCGTAGACAACGAAGAGTTGGCCGATTACGAGAGCCGATTCCAGCAGGAGATCAAGGCGGTAGGGCGGCTCAATCATCCGAATATCGTCACCATCTACGATGTGGGCCGCACCGAAACCCTGACCTACATGGCCATGGAGTTCCTCGAAGGTCAAGAACTCAAAGCCCTTCTCACTCATGTGGAGCGCCCAACTGCTGGCAGTTGTGTGCACTGGATTCAGCAAATTGCCCAGGGGCTGGATCTGGCCCATGAGAACGGTATTGTCCATCGCGACATCAAGCCCTCGAACATCATGGTGGTGCGGGGTGAACTGGCCAAGATCACCGACTTCGGTATTGCCAGAATGCCCGAATCAGCGGTCAAAACCATGACCGGGATGATTCTCGGCAGCCCGCGCTACATGTCGCCGGAGCAGGTCGCCGGTGTTGAGCTGGATCGGCGCACCGACATTTTCTCGCTGGGTGTGGTGCTCTACGAAGCCCTCACCGGGCGCTGGCCGTTCGATGGCACTGCAATCACCACCATCATGTACGCCACGGTCAACGACAACCCGCCGCCACCTTCGAGCATCATCGCGTCCCTGCCCAAGATGCTCGACCTGATCGTCGCCAAAGCCATGGCCAAGAAGGTCGAAGACCGCTACCAGACCATGCGCGAAATGGCCGACGACCTGGGCGAGGTCTTACGCCGCTATCCTGAAATCAGTCTGCCTGCACCCGTCACCCCAACACCCGTAGCCACCAGTACACCTGCGCAATCGGCTGCAGCAGACACCATCATCCTTGGCCGCTACCAGGAAGCCCCAGCCGACCATGACGAGGCCCAGGCGCTCCAACTGCTCAAGGGTTTCGACTCCTTCGAGGCCACGATGAAACTGGCGGCCATGACCCACCAGACCACGGAATTTTCCAACTACTTCTCAGAGACCCTGAAGCTGCGCAAGTACCAGGCTCCGCAAACCCAGCCCGTCACCAAGGCGGTTGAACACAAAACAGCACCGGCCAAACTGGAAATGCCACCACCTGCAAAACCCGCCGCTGCACCGAAACGTCAGCAGATGATGATTCTGGTGGTACTGGCCTGCCTGGCGGTAGGCCTGGGTATCGCTTTGCTGGTGCGCTAAAAAGGGTTGTGGCTCAAAACAAAAGCCCTATCAAACAAGAACCGGCCAGGATACTCACGGCTTTGGAGAACTGCCCCCACACAAGGCTTCAGCTTTATTCAAACCCAGTCAGCTCTTGATACGGCCAACCAGCGCCTGGGTGAATTGCGCCGTGCTGGCGGTGCCGCCCAAGTCACCGGTGCGTACCTTGTCGACGTTGAGCGTTTCATCAATCGCGGTGCGCAGCCGCGTGGCCATGTCGGGCAGCTTGCAGTGGTCCAGCATCATGGCTGCGGCCAGCATCAGAGCAATCGGGTTGGCAATGCCTTTGCCTGCAATGTCAGGCGCGGAGCCATGCACCGCTTCAAAAATGGCCGCATCGGCTCCGATGTTGGCACCGGGGGCCATGCCCAAACCGCCGACCAAGCCTGCCACCAGGTCTGACAGGATGTCGCCAAACAGATTGGTGGTGACCAGCATGTCAAACTGCCAGGGGTTAAGCACCAGCTTCATGGCGCAGGCATCAATGATGACGGTGTCCAGCTCAAACTTGCCTTTGTATTTGCGCTCATACAGATCCAGGCCGGTTTCCAGAAAGATGCCGGTCAGCGCCTTCATGATGTTGGCCTTGTGCACGATGGTGACCTTTTTGCGGCCGGTGGTCACGGCGTGGTTAAACGCATATTCCAGCAGGTGCAAGCCGCCCGCGCGGGTGTTGATGCCGGTGGCCATGGCCACGGCGTGCGGGTCGTTGTCGATCTTCACATAGTGCTCGTGGCCGATGTACAGACCTTCCAGGTTTTCGCGCACCACCACCAGGTCAATTTTGTCAAAGCGCCCACCGGGGATGAGGGTGCGGGCCGGGCGCAGGTTGGCGTAGAGCTGGAACTCTTCACGCAGGCGCACGTTGGACGAGCGGTAGCCACCGCCCGAAGGTGTTTCCAGCGGCCCCTTGAGCGCCAGCCGGGTGCGCCGAATGCTGTCGAGCGTGGCTTTGGGTAGCGGGTCACCGGCAACTTGTACGCCGCCCAAACCGGCGATCTGGCGGTCCCACTCAAACGGGGCACCCAGTGCATCCAGCGCAGCCAGGGTGGCATCGACAATCTCATTACCAATGCCGTCACCTGGGATCAATGTGGCTTGAATAGGGGTGGTCATACGCAGTCCTTTCGGGTGGGGGAACGGTGGTGAGGGCAAGTCGCAGGTTTTGCCGGTGGTTGACCTCGGAAGGGGTACTGGTGCAGTGTAAGGGCTGGTTGAGTCGCAAGCGGGAATGGTGTCGGGGCCGGGTCAGATGACCGCCAAAAGGTCAAACCCGTCAAAATCCACCCCTCTACCAGCTTGAAAGTCGATTTCAGCCCTATTTTTCATGCCTTTTGGGCCTGTATGCCAATGCTTACTTGCGCAAGCAGCTATAAATTATGAAGTAATTTGGGGCGCCAGATTTCAGACCAATGGGGTCAACAATGAGTTTCCAAAATAGCCTGAGACCGTCGGCAGCGCAGCGGGAGCGGGTTTACAGAATTTCAAAATGCTCGCCCGTTACCTGACATTGGTACCGGTAGTCGACCGTCAGCTGTGCCGCCGCGTTTCCAACCAAAGGGGAACCCAGACTCGACCATAACCAGACCTTCTTATCTTCGTTCCGATAAACATGCAAATCACCGAAATAGCACTTCAGGGAGCAATTGACGCAGCTTGCGCCGATCTAGAATAGATGGGGATGGACAGTTTTTCAAAATATTCACGCCACGCAAGAGAGAACGCTGAAATGGCTTTCAGAAAAGTGAAAGCGGGTATCACAGTCAGCCAACTGTCATGAGATACGTCTTACCTCGTCGACCTGTTTCTACCGCGTTCCTGATGTCAATGATTCTCTGTGGCTGTTCGGGGTTGGGAAGCCAGGTGGTCATGACTAAACCAATTCTGAAGATGCCCCTATCAGCTAAGTATCCGAGCGTATCCTTAAACTTGGGAGAGGAAGGTACGGCCATCGTCCAAGTTCACGTTTTGAAAGACGGGTCAGTGGCCGACAGCGTCATAGTCGTAAGCAGTGGATACGGGCGCCTTGATGAGGCAGCGCTCGAGTCGACTCGCAGCGCACGCTTCATTCCCGGAATGAACTTCGATGGAAGAACTGTTTCAACTCACATCGAAATTCCCGTGAACTTTGAAATTTCCAGGACAGCTGACAAAGCTTACTCGGATATGTTGACTGGGCAGGTTAAAGAGAGAATTGATAAGTTCGTGCCAGCCAGTCGCGGAGCATCTGTCGTCGTTGAGCTGCGTGCTGAAAGCTCTGGAAGGTTATGCGGCTTTCGAGTTGTGAACTCATCAGGTGATGCTCGCTGGAACAAAGCGGTAATAGAGGCAATTGAGTCGTTTGATTCAATACCCAAATATTCAACCGGTGCTGCGCCTGGAAAAGCCACCCTGAAAATAACAAATGACTAAGAAGCTCAAACTAGCTGCATTCGTTTTAGCCGTTATTTTTTCGTGCGGTACTTCTGCTCAAGAGAAGGACTGCGTGAATGTCGGCCTGGAAGATCTCAATGACGCAAAAACCATCCGCTCTTATTTATTCAGTTGTGATGCTGGTGACCAGTTGATCCCGGCTCTGTTGAAATTGAACGCGATACCTGTTGAGGTCAATATTCCTTTACAGCTGAGAAATCAGAATGCGTCCGCACCATCTTTGAGAGTCGAATATCGACTGACGGCATTTTTCAATTTTGGGGAAACGACACCTCCCGATATTGGACTGGCTAAGTTGGGTGAATTGATTGGCAGGATGAATGCCGCTTATTCGGTTATATCCATGGAGCTCTCTGGGGGGGAAGACCTCATGGAATCGCGAACTTTAGGTCAGATGAACCTTGCTGCAGGTCGAGCTCAGATGATGTCGTCCTACTTTGTAAAGGCAGGCCTACCTGTTGAAAAAATAAAAACCTCTACGCATCCTGCCGTATACCCGAACATCTTGGCCGGACGAGCCCGAGACCGTAACGTTGAACTCGTTGTACAACTTTGGCGAAACTGAATGACAAGTAGACCGGATGGTCATCCGGATGAATGACAGCTTCGGAGCAAGGCGTATAGCCGCCTGGGCACGATGGCGAAGATCATGAATGGCTGCTGACAGGGGCTGAGCTGGACCACCATATAGCTGCCCGGCGTGAGCACCCGCAACCAGCCTTGACCGGCTACCCATATCAGCCTTGACATAAAAAGTGAGCAGCCGTTGACCTGGCTGCCGACTTTCTACATGAGGAATCTCAAAAACACTCGTTCTCCAGCTGATCCAGCCAAGCTAGCCCGGTGTCGTCCCCACAGTTTTCAAACAACTCCCGAATTTGGTTGACAAAGCTGGCCAACAGCAACTGGTCGTCACAACGCATGCCCTGTGTCGCATTTCTGCGCTTGAAGAAGTAAATCCAAAAGGGATCATCAAGTCCTTGGGTGTGGGACTCAATACGCACCATCATGCGGCTGGCCTGCCCGTCAAAGTCGATGCCTTTGAAGCTGCGGTAGCGATCCGGCGTGAGCATCTCAGATGTTCTTTTTGCCCTGCAACAGCTTGGCCTTGTCAGACGGGCTGTAATGGTCAAAGTGGCCTTGGGCGGCGGCGACGCGGCGGTGCGCCATACGGATGGCTTCGATCTTGCCGGCCGGGGCCAGGGGCGAGACACATTTTTCCAGCTCGGTGCTGGCGCATTGGGGGCAGGCCGGAACCGTGTCCGAGCGCACCAGCGTCTCAAAGGCGTGGCCGCAGGCTTTGCAGTTGTAGTCGTAAATGGGCATGGTGATCTCCTGAGGAACTCAAACGGGCGCTGCGCAATGTTCGGTGGGTGAGGCGCAGCCTTCCAATGTGCGGAAAGATGCGGAGTTTCTAGCAGGGTTCGTGCCAAGGCCTACCCAGGCATCGACCGCCGCAGTCTCAAAGCCGACATGGTGTGTGCCGTTGTCGCTGCGCTGCATCAGCGGGCGGCGGATCAGCAGCGGCTCGGCCAGCAACAAGGCCAGTGCGGCATCGGGCTCCAGTGCATCCGGCAAGACTTCACCACTTTTGACACGTGGTGCGGCGCGGTTGAACCAGTCGGCCACCGGCAGAGGGGCCAGAAAAGCCAGCAGGCTCTGCGCGGTCCAGGGCTCGGTGAGCAGGTTACGCTGTTCCAGGGTGTGACCGGCTGCCATGAGTGCCGCACGCTGGCGGGCGTTGCCGCCACAGCCGGGTTTTTCAAAAAAGACCAGATGAGTCATATCGCGTCCTCTCAATGAACAGCCGCCAGTTCGGTCTGGCGGCAGCTGGCGCTGCGCAGCAGCCGCAGGCATTCGATGCTGGCAGCCATGTCCAGCGCACTCATGTCATCTTGCGTGAGCAGGTGTGGGTTGGCCCCCAGCGCCAGCAAGGTGGCCACCACTTGGTGTTTGCTGGACGATGCGCCGTACATCAGTGCCGTGGCCCCGACCAGGTTGGCATGATCCATCGGCACACCAGCGGCCACCAGGCGGCGGATCAGGCTGGGTTCACCGTTGACGCAGGCCAGCCACAGGGCGTTGTTGCCATCGTGGTTGACGGCATCCAGCGGCACGCCCAGGGCAAGCAGGGCATCCAGCATGCTGCTGTGGCCGCGCCAGGCGGCGTGCATCAGCGGGGTGTTGCCGTGCTGGCCGGGCTGGTCTGGGCGGGTGGCATCAAAACCCATCGGCCAGCGCGGGTGCGATGGCGCGGCGGGGGGCTGGGGTGGCGCTGTCCATCGGCAAGCCGGGCTGTTGCTGGTCAAACAGCGCCATGGCGGTCCAGCCGCCAACGATGTCGGCCACGTTGGCGTAACCAAAGTCGGTGAACATGCCGGCCCAGGTTTGACTGGCGTTGCCGTGGTAGCAATAGATCAGCACCGGGCGGGTTTTGGACTCGCGCATCAGCAGGGGCTCGTGGTTGTGCCCATCCAGGCGGATGCTGCCTTCGAGGTGGCCGGCGGCGTGGTGCGCGGCATCCCGTGCGTCCAGCAGCAAGGCGTTGGGATGGGCGACCAACCAGCTTGTGGCTTGGGCCGGGGTCAGGCGTTGAAAAGTGGATCGGGTCATGGTGTGGGCGGTGTGAGCGGGTTAGCCAGATGGGCATACGGCGGCTCGGTGCTGATGCGCTCATCAAGCACTGGCTGGCCGATGGTGAAGTGGTAAACGGATTGCAGCGGCGCACTGGCGGCGGGTTCAGGCAGGCCCAGCAACTGGTGCAGGGCATCGTCAAAAAAGCAGCCAATGCCGGTGCCGCGCAGGCCCAGGGCTTCGGCCTCCAGGTACAGCACCTGGCCGAGCAGGCCGGCTTCTTGAAAGCGTTCGCGGTAGGCGGCAGGGTCAGGTAGCGGGTTGAATTCGGCCAGCAGGGCAAAGCCCAGGATGGCATCGGAGCCCAGTGCCTGGTGGCAGTTCAGCGTGCGCAGCGTGCCGGCCAGGGCCGGGTTTTCGCTGACACACAGCAGCGGTGCATCGGCGGGCGCATGGGGCACGGGGGCCAGCGTCAACTCGGTGGGCAAGGCTTGGCGCAGCCGGTCGGCTCCGGCCAGACTGCGCGGCAGCAGGTAGGCCCCCGGTGGCAGGCCATCGACCCGGTGGGCGAACAGCAGCACATGAACGCGGGGCTCGGCGGGCCAGGCATCGAACGGCAGGTAAGCCGGGTGCAGGGCCCGCAGCAGTTGCCAGAGTTGCGCCAGCGGCATGCGGGCGCGGGCCTCAAAACGCTGGGCACTGCGGCGCTAGCGGATCAAGGTGGCCGCAGAATGGCTTCTGCGGGCCAAAATATCGCCCTGAGCAGGCATTTGGGCTTGTTTTTGAGGTTGTTTTAGGCCTCTAGCGCTTATGGAGTATGCGTAAGCAGCTATTTTATTTGTAGCGATTGTTTGGCTTGCCGCGGCCACCTCGTCAAGCACCGGCCAGCGGTACATGGGGTGGCGATCCAGTCGGTTGGGTGTGCCGTGCCATGCGGTGGGGGCGGGCCAGTTGAACGGGCGGTCAGACGCGCTGGCGCTGTGGCCTGGCAGCAATTCAAACAGCAGCTCGGGCTCTTCGCGCTCGGCCTGGCCAAAGTCTGCGGCGCGATCCAGC
>VIKI01000172.1 GCA_008080595.1 Comamonadaceae bacterium | reverse complement strand
GGGCATTCACCCGCTCAAATTCACCTTTGGCCTGATCGCCCTGGCACGCGCCCTGGGCGTGTTTGAGCAACCAGAAAGACCACGTCATCCTGCCCGATCTGATCACCAAAGAGCCTTTGGGCCCATTGGTGCGCCGGGGTGATGACGACGGGTTCACCATCGTCAAATGGGTGATCTACGGCACGTTTGAGGCCGAAGAATATGGCGTGACACAAGCCAACGTCGACCAGCTCAAAGCCACCAGCACCGACCCGGTGGTACAACGCTTGCTTGGTAGCGGCAGTGAAGATTCCGTCAAGGTCCTGGGGCTGGACAAAGATTGGCTGGCCCGCGTCATCAAAGCCACCGGCAACTATGGCGAAAGCTTTGAGCGCAACCTGGGCAGCAAATCAGCGGTGAACTTGCCGCGTGGTCGGAACAAGCAATGGAACCAGGGCGGGCTGATTTACGCCTACCCGGCGCGCTGAACGCCGTTGAGCTGGATATCACCCGTTCACGGTGGGGATACCCAGTGCCGTGAATATCTCAAGCTGTTGACCGATGCCATCGCCGCGAATTTTCACCACGGTCAATGTGTTTCGACCAGTTTTCCGGGTGGCTGTTTAAGGCTGGAAGCGGGTCTAGAGTTTTCTGAACTGCCTACTCCATACCTGCCATTCGCGATGCCGTACCCCTCCACGCGGGCCGCAACTACGGGAGGGTTATGCAGATGTGCCGACGGGTGACGGTGTCGAGTCAAATCCGGACTGGTGTCTTGCTGCACAACCAGCACCCGAGTTTGAAGTCGATTAGCGCGTCGATTGGTGAGACAGGAAAGCGGCGGTTCAGACACGATGCGGAGTAGTCCTGCGAGCGTTGAATGTCCATAACCGATTACCGAGCTGTGGATCCAATATTGAAGGGCTGCGGCGGCTCAAACTGCTGAGGTCAATGACGTTTGGGTGCCCCGAACCCGTGCCATACTTGACCTAGTGCGGTTGAATTCCTGTCCGCGAAAAAATGCGCATGCAGCGCGCACAGCGAAACCGCCCACAGTTTGGGCCTATTGGAGGAATGCATTGACTGTCAAACACCTGCTGGCCTGCTGTGTGCTGGCGCTCGTGGTAATGCTGCCGGCGCAAGCTGATGCCCTGGGACAGCAGCTGGCCACTCAGGCGGCGATGGATGCGCTGTTTTCAATGTCGCAGGTGCAGCCCGAAGGCAGCGAGCGGGTCGAACCGCCCAAGGGATTCGGCGGTGCCGAGGCCGACGAGGAGGAACTGATCCAATACCTTGCTGCGCAAAAACGCCTGGGCGCAGACCTGAACGCCTATGGCCACCTGGGCACGCCCTTGCACCATGCCATTCGCAGCGGCTTGCATGACACGGCCCGGTGGTTGTTGAAGAATGGCGCAAACCCGCAATTGCGCGTGCAAGGCGACGGCGCGCAGGGAAGCTCGCCGGGGCCGGACGCTTGGGGAGTGGCGGTCAGCGTCAGCGCCTGGAAGCTGCTGGATGACATGCGGCGACTGCCGGTGTACAAGGCACTGTCTGCTGATGATCAGGCGCGCGCGGTGTGGCCCTACGCCTTGGATGCGGCGGATAAAACGGCCATGCTACTGAGTAAGCGCATTGCGCTGCCAGGTTTTTCCACGCTGCCGCAATTGGCCGATGCTGTGCTGCTACACAGCCTGTGCACCGGACAACCGCGTCTGGCCCAGGCCATGTTGGGCCAGTCCGATGCGCCAGCGCAGCCCGCCGCCGTGCGTCGGCCCGGTCAGCCCTGTGTTGGCGTAGCAGCACCTGGCGACGCGGGCAAACCTGCCGTACCCTCGTTGCCTTTAACAGAGTGGAAAGTCATTGAGGAGCGGCTGCAATGGCCGGTGCTGCCGTTTATTGCCATGCAGGCGCAAACGCCAAGCCAAGTTACGCAATGGCTTGCAATTGGCTTGCGCAAACCTTGGAGCGAACCGGTTGCGGCCACGCAGTTTGTCTGGGGAGCCATGCGGGCTGCGCCACCTGCGTCGCTAGCGCTGTTGCACGCCATGACGCCTGCGTCCCTGCAGGCGGGGCTGCGTGACCCAGCGATCATGACGGCTTGGCTCAAGCTTGTGGCGGATTGGCCGCTGAACGACTTGCGCTGGGCGCTGACACAGGTTGACGCGGGCCAGCTGGCGGCAAAGCTGGAGCCAGTCATGAACGATTGGAGCTATTCCAAGGCGGCAGGGCGGGAGGCCAAAGACAGCAAGGACCGCATCGCCCGCTGGGTGTTGCTAACCGACCGCCTGGCTACTCCACTGTCGGCCGTGCCATCGAAAGGGTTTCTGTACCAGGTGCCGATCGAACTTTGGTCGCGTTGGCTTGCGCTGGGCTTTGTAGTGGATGACGCCGAATGGGCCAGTTGGCTGGCATGGTCAGACCCCTTGCCGTTTGAGCAAGCCTGGCCGGTTATCGCCAAGCACCAGCCAGCGATTGCCCAACGTGCTGTGGAATGGCTGGTTGCGCCACTGTCAGTGGGCGCAACCCAAGACCTGCAAACCAAACGCCTAAGCTACGGCAGCGACACCTTTCACTACGATCAGAGCTTCTTACGCAAAGCGAAATTTCTTCTGGCGCAACGCGCCCAAGCACCACGTCCCCGCTGGCTGGCTGGCGCTCGCGCTGGCACCCCGTTGGAGCCGGGCGTCGCGTTTGCATTGGCACAGAACTGGGTACGCATGCCTTCTGCCGCATTGCGCGCACAAGTAGAGCGCGCGCCATTGAATTGCCAAGCCCGGCCCAGCGCTGCATTGCGCCGCCGCCTCGCATCCGGCAATTTACTCGCGGCAGAAAACGACAGAAGTTACGAAGGAGATGTTGTGCAACTCATTGCCCTGCCAGGCGAGTCGACCTGTGGCTGGTTGGTTGCTGGCAACACCTCGGGTGGCCGACAGTTTATCAATGAAGAAAGCTTTAGCGAGGGGGTGCGGCGCTTGACACCGTGCACCGATGGCAGTGCCAACGCCGCGTTGTGGAACGAAGCACGTAGTGCGTGGCTGCCCGTAACTGATATGCCCGAGGGAGGTCTGATTCCCGTTCGCCTCAAGGCGGGCGGCGCGGTGGTCTTTGCCAGCACCGAAGTGGAGTACGGTACTTGTGGCGGCAAGTCCGGCGGCGTACACCTGCCCCACCTTGCACCTGATGGCGCGCTGCAATTGGAACCACTGGGGTCTGGTCATCCGGTGTTCGACGCATTGGCACTGCAGTGCGACTTTCGCGCCCTCAGCGTCTGTCTGGGCCTCACGGATGCCAGCGCACATCCCGTCGATGCACTAGCTGAACCAAGCCTTATGGATAAGGTCTGGGCCAAAGAGAAGAACGCCTTTCTGGCTGCCATGGACCGTCTTGACCGGGCTGCCCTGATCCAGGCGCGCGCAGACGGGTTGTTCCCGGGATGGCTGGACGAGGCCTTGCGGCGCACCAGTGCGTCGCCATCGCTGGCACTGCCCGAGAAGCGCCAGCGCATCGCTTGGGTGTTTGCGCAGCGCGCGCCAAGGCCGGCGTTTGCGCAGGAGACGCTTGACGTATTGGTTCCCTGGCTGCCAACAGAGGATTGGGGTCCCGTGTTGTCGGCGCTGCGCTGCACCAACCGCTATGCACTCGACCGCGTGGCCGAGCAGGCGCAGGCAAAGAATCTGACCGCGCTGCACCGGCGCATCCAGGCGGCACTGGCAACATCTTGTAGTGCAGGAAAGCAAGGCTGACGCGGTGGTTGTTGTCCGCACAGGTCTCTAAAAGCATGAATTTCGACTTCCAGGAACCGGCCGTTCGTGGTGGTCAGCTCCCGCTGCATTACAGTCACCCACAGCAAGCGAAGACTGTTCAGGTCCGAAGACGGCCGTTGGATACCTCAGTAATGAAACCGCAACTGAGCAATCATCAGCGCATCCCCATCAACGCGCTCCACCATGCGCTTGCGCAAGGGCGCTAATCAGCCGATCGCCCAACAGTCCACTGAAGCAGACCACCTGCACAACCGCACTGGCTTGGCGTGTTCTGCAACGATGATGGCAAACGCCTTTTCCACGCCGCACGGTGCCACCGTCTTCGTGACGCAGTGTGCTGCGCGCAAGCGCAGGCGCAGGCGACAAATCAAAGCTGCGCTCCCATGCCACCCACGCCGGGTCGTAATCAAAGACCCAGAGGTTGTTGCCCTCGCTGAGGGTGCATAGCCGCCACATTGGCCCGTGCCGTGTGCAATTTGTTGTAGCTATCGATCAGGCGCTGATGTCTATCAAGGCCCTCCAGTTTCATGCTCGTTGGTGTCAAGCCGAAGAAGCGCACGCTACCGTCCACGGACCCCAGTACCGCATCCATCCGAGGGTTGCCAAACATCCGGCGGAAATTGACCACGTAATCGTCCAGTTCCAAATCATCATCCAGCAGCACCTCCAGCACCACACTCACGGCCTGGTAAAACAATCCGCGCTCGACCGTGTTGTCGTTGTACTGCAGGAAGGCACCCACCAGCTCAAGTGCGGCCTCGAATTGCTGCAAGGCGAGCTGAATCAGCAGCTTCAACTCCAGAACGGTCAGCTGGCCCCAGGCCGTGTTCTCGTCAAATTCGATGCCGATCAAGGTGGCGATGTCAGAGTAGTCGTCCAGCTCGTTGTTCTCTAAACGCTCAAGCAGTGCTTCCAGGCTGGCATCGTCCAGGCCATGCAAGTTCAAAATATCGGCACGGAACAACAGCGCTTTGTTGGTGTTATCCCAGATCAAATCATCGACCGGATACACCTCCGAATAACCTGGCACCAGGATGCGGCAGGCCGTGGCACCTAACTGGTCATACACCGCCGTGTAGACCTCCTTGCCCATGTCTTTGAGAATGCCAAACAAGGTCGCAGCTTCCTTGGCATTAGAGTTGTCACCGTGTCCTGAAAAGTCCCACTCGACAAAATCGTAATCCGCTTTGGCACTGAAAAAGCGCCAGGACACCACGCCGCTGGAGTCGATAAAGTGTTCAACAAAGTTGTTGGGCTCCGTCACGGCCTCGCTGGTAAAGGTGGGCCGCGGTAAATCGTTGAGGCCTTCAAAACTGCGCCCCTGCAGCAATTCCGTCAGGCTGCGTTCCAGCGCCACCTCCAGGCTTGGATGCGCTCCGAACGAGGCAAACACACCGCCCGTGCGCGGGTTCATCAAGGTGACACACATCACCGGGTAGACACCACCCAGCGATGCATCCTTGACCAGCACCGGAAAGCCTTGCTCTTCCAAGCCCTGAATGCCGGCCAGAATGCCGGGGTATTTCGCAAGCACTTCGGGCGGTACATCCGGCAATGCGATTTCACCTTCCAGAATTTCGCGTTTCACCGCCCGCTCGAAAATTTCGGACAGGCATTGCACCTGCGCCTCCATCAGCGTATTGCCGGCACTCATGCCATTGCTCACAAACAGGTTTTCGACCAGGTTGGACGGGAAATACACCACCGCGCCGTCGGATTGGCGCACAAAGGGGAGCGAACAAATACCGCGCTGCACATTGCCGGAGTTGGTGTCGATCAGATGTGAGCCACGCAGTTCACCATCGGGGTTGTAAATGTGCAGGCAGTAGTCATCCAGAATTCCGGCCGGCAACGCATCTTTACGGCCAGGCTTGAACCAGCGCTCGTTCGGATAATGGACAAACGCCGCGTTGGCGATGTCTTCGCCCCAAAACGCGCCGGCATAGAAATGGTTGTTATTGAGGCGTTCCATATATTCGCCCAACGCCGATGCCAGTGCGCTTTCCTTGGTTGATCCCTTGCCATTGGTAAAACACATGGGCGAATGCGCGTCGCGGATGTGCAGCGACCACACATGGGGGACAAGATTGCGCCACGAAGCGATTTCAATCTTGATGCCCAAGCGCGCCAACAGTCCCGACATATTGGCGATGGTTTGCTCCAACGGCAGATCCTTGCCCGCAATGTAGGTGTGCGTTTCAGAAGTCGGTGTCAAGGCCAGCAAGGCCTGGGCATCTGCATCCAAGTTCTCGACCTCTTCAATCACAAATTCGGGCCCGGCTTGCACCACTTTTTTCACCGTACAACGGTCGATGGAGCGCAAAATACCTTGCCGGTCTTTGGCCGAGATATCCGCCGGCAACTCAACCTGAATCTTGAAAATCTGCTGATAACGGTTTTCCGGATCAACAATATTGTTCTGCGACAGTCGGATATTTTCAGTAGAAATATTGCGGGTGACGCAATACAACTTCACGAAGTAAGCCGCGCACAAGGCCGATGAGGCCAGAAAGTAATCGAACGGGCCGGGTGCCGAACCATCGCCCTTGTAGCGGATAGGCTGGTCAGCCACCACCGTGAAATCATCGAACTTGGCTTCAAGACGAAGCTTGTCGAGAAAGTTGACCTTGATTTCCATGCGGGG
>VIKI01000171.1:8649-15053 GCA_008080595.1 Comamonadaceae bacterium | reverse complement strand
ATGTTGCATCGACCACAGCACAAAAAATCTGCACTGCCGTGAAGACACCCTTTGAAATTGACGGGCACGATATTGTTGTTTCTGCCAGTGTAGGTATTGCCCTGTTTCCGAGCGATGGCAGGGATGCCAGCGTGTTGTTACGTCGAGCCGATACGGCCATGTACCGTGCCAAAAAGAAAAGCAGCAGCTACGAATTTTTTGAGGAAACCATGGAAGCTTCGGCTTCTGAGCACTTGCGCTTTGAGGGTGCTTTACGTCGTGCACTGGAGCGTGGCGAATTTGCCGTGTATTTCCAACCCATTGCTGCGGCAAGCGAGGGCAATGTCGTTGGCATGGAAGCGTTGGTACGCTGGCACCACCCAAGCAGAGGACTGGTGTCACCTGTGGAGTTCATTCCCCTGGCTGAAGAAACCGGATTGATCATTCCGATTGGTGAATGGGTGCTTCGAGCCGCCTGCAAGCAACTGAAAACTTGGCACGATGCGGGTTGGCCGAAACTTTACGTCACGGTGAATCTATCTGGGCTACAACTGCAACAAACGAATTTGGTCGAGACTGTGCGTAACGTATTGCGAGATACCGGACTCGATCCTCATTGTCTGATTCTGGAAATCACCGAAAGCATGCTGATGGAGCATGTTGAAGAGACCTTGTTGACACTCAAGGCGCTCAAAGCCACCGGTGTCGGACTGGCCCTTGATGATTTCGGCACAGGTTACTCGTCGTTGGCCTATCTCAAACGTTTTCCAGTCGATGTGCTGAAAATTGATCGTGCCTTCATTCAGGATATGGCAGACAACGCCGACGACGTATCGATTGTTCAAGGCATCATTGCACTGGCGCACAGTCTGCGCCTCAAAGTGGTTGCCGAAGGGGTTGAAACGAGTAAGCAACACAGTTATTTGGTGAGCTTGAACTGCAATCTGATTCAAGGCTATTTATTGAGTCAACCGGTTCCAGCCGAAATTTTCGAGGCAAACTTTAATACCGGACACTGGCGGCTTGAGCGCCCAGCCCATGTGCAAGAGTGATGGTCAGCGATCAAAGTGTTACGGGTAACGCTCATACCGGTTTGGATTTGAACTGCAGCATTGTTTTGACCGTACAGCCACCACAGAAACGCTAGGATTCATACGATGAAAGAGCCGCAGCAACTCAAATTGGAAGCCATTGAAGCGCTGATCAGCGCCCGCAATGTGGATGATCTGTCGATCCGAGAGATCATGGATGACATTCTGGACGATGAACAAATGGCGGCTTTCCTGCCAGACTCCCTGTGCCAGATAGATCCCCGAACCGGGGATGTGATTGTTTACAACTCGTCTCGGGCCACCCGTCTGCACACCACCGCCGCCACGCCACCCGTTGACACACGTGACGAGCAATGTCCGATCTGCGCCGCCAAGAGCACCGGGGTGATTGACCTGCAGCCCTTGAGCGAAGGTTTTACCTTCATCAACAAGAATCTATATCCGATCCTGCACCCGGTCGAGAATCTGCAGGACGATGCCAGGGGTGTGCCGCTGTATCCCGATCCCTTTCACCATGGCCGCAGTTCCTATGGCATGCACCTGCTGCAGTGGACTTCTTCGATCCATGACCGTGACTGGCACAACATGCCGCTGGCAGACTGCCTGATCTGTTTTGACCGACTGGCGGCTTTGGAACACAAGCTACTGTCTGACTCTGAAGGGTTCATGCCGGCTTCAGACCGTGTGCTACAAAAACTGCCGCACCGCGCGGGTGAAGCAGATATGGCCAGTGGGCCAAAGACGTTTGGTTACGTTTCCATCATCAAGAACTTTGGCCACGCTGCCGGTGCATCGATGTCGCATGGACACCAGCAAATTGGTTTCAGCAACATCATGCCGCAGCGCTATTTCAACAATTTCAGCTTCATGCAGCGCAACGGGCAGACTTTTTCAGAGTACATGCTGCGTGAGAACCCGCAGCGACTGATGGTGCGGGACTTTGGCCATGCGGTACTGATCGTCCCGTATTTCATGAAACGGCCCTACAACATGTTGGTACTGGTCAAAGACCACCACAAACAGTATCTCCATCAGCTCAGCCCAGATGAGCGCCGGGATATGGTTCAAGCCATGGTGGCAGCCATCCAGGCGATCATCACCATCATGCCGCAACTGGGCAAGGCACCGGCCTACAACATCAATGTCAATAACGGCCCCGGTGCGGGTGTCTATCTGGAGTTGTTGGCCAGTACACAACTGACCGGCGGGTTTGAGCACATCGGCTTGTGGGTCTGCCAAGCCAGTCCCTATGATGTGGCGGACCAGCTTCGCCAAGTCGTTAATACGTCGGTTGACTGAAGTCCAGGCGCGGATTGAGGTAGTCCCGATGATCGGCGTGTTGCTGCACGCTGACTGATACACTTTTTGTATTCAATTCACCTCTATTCAAGCCCCCATTACCCTTATGTCCTCGATCTTCAACTTCACCTTTGTGCCCTGGTTCCGCTCGGTTGCGCCCTACATTCATAAATTCCGCAACCAGACCTTTGTGCTGGGTGTGTGTGGCGAGGCCATTGCGGCGGGCAAGCTGCCTAATCTGGCGCAAGACCTGGCGTTGATCCAGAGCATGGGCGTGAAGGTGGTGCTGGTGCACGGCTTTCGGCCCCAGGTGAACGAACAGCTCAAGGCCAAGGGCCACACGCCGCGTTACTTCAAGGGTATTCGTATCACCGACGAAGTGGCGCTGGACTGCGCCCAGGAAGCCGCAGGCCAGTTGCGCTATGAAATTGAAGCGGCCTTCAGTCAGGGCCTGCCCAACACACCGATGGCCGGTGCCACGGTTCGGGTGATCTCTGGCAACTTTTTGACTGCACGACCGGTCGGCATTGTGGACGGGGTGGACTTTCAACACTCGGGACTGGTGCGCAAGATCGACACCGCAGGCATCACCCGATCTCTGGACATGGGGGCACTGGTACTGCTGTCGCCGTTTGGCTTCTCCCCCACCGGTGAAGCCTTCAACCTGACGATGGAAGAAGTCGCCACCTCGGTGGCGACCGCACTGCAAGCCGACAAGCTGATTTTTGTCACCGAAGTGCCTGGCATTGCCACCGATGTCACTCAACCGGTCAGTGAAGACAACCCCATCGATACCGAGTTACCGCTGGCCGCCGCTGAAAAACTATTGGCCGACCTGCCCGCCGCAGACAAGCCCAGTGACACCGCGTTTTATTTGCAGCACTGCGTCAAGGCCTGCAAGAGTGGTGTGGAGCGCAGCCACATCATTCCGTTTGCGGTGGATGGCTCGATCTTGCTGGAGGTGTATGTGCACGACGGCATTGGCACCATGGTGGTGGATGAAAAGCTGGAAAGCCTGCGTGAAGCCAGCGTGGATGATGTCGGCGGTATTCTGCAACTGATCGAGCCATTTGAGAAAGATGGCACCTTGGTCAAGCGCAGCCGCACCGAAATAGAGCGTGATGTCGGCCTGTACACCGTGATTGAGCACGACGGCGTGATTTTTGCCTGCGCTGCGCTCTACACCTACCCTGAAGCACGCACGGCAGAAATGGCCGCGTTGACGGTGTCACCCCAGGTGCAGGGCCAGGGCGATGGCGAGCGGGTGCTCAAACGCATTGAGCAACGCGCCAAACTGGCCGGGCTGGACAGTATTTTTGTATTGACCACCCGCACCATGCACTGGTTCATCAAACGCGGTTTTGTACAGGTTGACCCCGACTGGCTACCGGAGGCACGCAAACGCAAGTACAACTGGGATCGCAAGAGCCAGGTGCTGGTGAAGAAAATCATCTGAGTCAACTATCCGACCATTTTCGAGCACGACTCTTGCTCTGTTTCAAAGACAAGCCGCTGGGCTTCAATTCAATCACATCACAGGAACATGTCATGAGTTCTCTCAATTTCATCGGCGGCGAAAAAGGCGGCGTGGGCAAATCAGTGGTCGCTCGGGTACTGGCCCAGTATTTCATTGACCAGGACAAGGCCTTTATCGGTTTTGACACGGATCGCTCGCACACCTCTTTCACCCGTTTTTACGCGGATTACGCCTCTCCGGTGTTGGTTGACAGTTATGAGGGGCTGGACCGGGTCGTGGGTGTTTTTGAGTCTTCACCGGAACAAGGTGAACTGCCCCGCGTGGTTGTGGATCTGGCGGCCCAAACCGCGTCACCCCTGGCCCGCTGGATTCAGGATTCTGACTTGCTGAGCCTGCTTGCCGACATGGGTGTGCGAGTGAATTTTTGGCATGTGGCTGATGCCGGCAAAGACTCGGTGGATCTGTTGGGGCGATTGCTGGAAACCTATGGCAATGCAGCCAACTACATCGTGGTGAAAAACCAGGGTCGAGGTAGCGATTTTTCGCAACTTGATGCCTCCGCAGCCTTGACCAAAGCGCTAGAGCTAGGGGGCAAAGTGATCAACTTGGGGCAGTTGCATGAAGCCAGCATGCGCAAGATTGACCGGCAAAATGCCAGTTTCTGGGCTGCCATTCATCAGCGCTCGGAACCTGATGCACTGGGCTTGCTGGAGCGACAACGCGTCAAAACCTGGCTTAAAAGAAGCTACGAATCGCTTGACTCTTTGCCACTCTGAAGCACTGCAGTTGTAGCGAAAACCAGGCTTGATTGATTCAGATCAAGCTTGTCGATTGAGTCATGTCACAGAATTCAGTCATAAAAACATTGAAAGCCTGACATGAAAGATCCCGAGGCCACACGTTCTACCGCTAACACTGCTGATGCGGCAGCGGTGATTCCAATCGGTAAAAAGCCCGCCCCCCCTCCCGCATCCAAACCCAAAACGACCAAGGCACGTAGCGTGAATCGTGGCGATACCACGGGTGCCAAAACCACGGCAGGTGTCACACGCAAAGCCATCCAGGCCAGCCTGGATTCGGCTCAGGGCAGCAAACTCAATGCGGTCAAGGACATCATTGCTGGCCACAGCGGCAAACTGGATGCCCTGAAAACATTGCTTGAAGGCAGCTCACCAGATGATGTGACCGCTATTCGGCAAATGTTGTTGGAAAGCCAGGTTTCGCCCCAAGGGATGGGTAGCAAACCTGATGAAGAGTTGGCCAGTGACTGGCGTACCGGTGGCTATCCGTACAAAAACCTGATGTCGCGCAAACGCTATGAGGCACAAAAGTACAAGCTGCAGGTTGAATTGCTGAAGTTGCAAAGCTGGGCCAAAGAAACCGGTCAACGAGTGGTGATCTTGTTTGAAGGACGTGATGCGGCGGGCAAAGGCGGCACCATCCGGCGTTTTATGGAGCACCTGAATCCCCGGGGAGCCCGTGTGGTGGCACTTGAAAAACCGTCGGATGCCGAACGCGGGCAATGGTACTTTCAGCGTTATGTACAGCATTTGCCAACAGCAGGTGAAATTGTGCTGTTTGACCGATCCTGGTACAACCGCGCCGGGGTTGAACGGGTGATGGGGTTTTGCTCGGAGAACGAGTACCAGCAGTTCATTCACCAGGCTCCCTTGTTTGAACGCCAGCTGGTGCAAAGCGGGGTGTACCTGATCAAGTTCTGGTTTTCAGTGAGTCGCAAAGAGCAACGCCGCCGCTTCAAAGAGCGTGAGTTACACCCATTGAAACAATGGAAGCTCAGCCCGATTGACTTGGCCTCGCTGGACAAATGGGATGACTACACCAAGGCCAAGGAAGCCATGTTTTTTGAAACCGACACCGCTGATGCACCCTGGACGGTGATCAAATCAGACTGCAAAAAGCGCGCCCGGCTTAATGCCATGCGTTATGTGCTGCACAAATTGCCATACACCAACAAGGAAGTGGCCAACATCGGCGTACTCGACACCTTGTTGGTGGGCCGTGCCCATGTGGTGTACGAGCGTGGAGAGCACCCGGGCAGCGTGCTTCTGTAAGGAAGTCAGCGGCGTGAGGTGGCCCGATGCCAGATCAGCATCAGGGACAGGATGCTGATCAGGGTAAAGCAAACAAAAGACCAGTTGGCAATGGAGCCGCCAAGAAAAGTCCAGTCCACTGCGGAGCAATCGCCGCTGCCTTTGAAGATCATGGGAATGGCGCGGTTGATCGGAAAATCTTCGATCATGCCGTAAAAGTCACGCCCGCAAGTGGCAACCTCGGGCGGATACCATTGCAACCAGGTTTGCCGTGCGGCCACAAAAGCGCCAAAACTTGCCTCAGCAAGCATCAGGACAGCACCTGAAATTTGTATGACTTTTTTGCTGCTAAAGCTCGTCATACTTGCGGTAACAGCTACTGATATAAGAGCGTAGCGTTGCACAATACACATCGGGCATGGATTCAGCCCCAGACTGTGTTGCAAGTACAGGCCAAAGGCCAGCATGGCAAGACACGCGAGACTGATCAGCGCGAATAAGCGCCTGGGTGCTTGATCAAGCACAGCCAACCCCAACCCCATCATG
>VIKI01000171.1:0-8644 GCA_008080595.1 Comamonadaceae bacterium | reverse complement strand
CCCAAAATCTTTTTAGACACCATCTGTGAACGTGCGCGGTGTTTACCGCACAAAAAACACGACATGGTGGCGGCACCAAAAGAAGTGGCCGCAGTGAAGGGTGAACCCGACACTTTGGATTTGTAACGAAGGCCATCGGCCACGATTTTTGTTTTGGTATCTGCTTTTGCCATAGGGTCGGATTTTACGCCAGTCAGCACGGCTACGGAAAAGCTTGCTAAAGTTAACCCTTTTGAACGTTCTGTCAAAGGGTATTTATGGCACGCACTGTGAAATGCATCAAACTGGGTATTGAGGCTGAGGGACTTGATTTCGCCCCCTACCCCGGCGAACTCGGCAAACGTTTGTGGGAGAGTGTGAGCAAACAAGCTTGGGCCGAATGGCTCAAGCACCAAACCATGCTGGTCAACGAAAATCGCCTGAATCTGGCCGATGCCCGGGCTCGCCAGTATCTGGCACGCCAAATGGAAAACCATTTCTTTGGCGGTGGTGCAGATGCGGCGCAAGGTTATGTGCCACCCAAAGCCTGAGGTGCGGCCTTGAGCCCTCAAGGGCATCACTGGCAAAAGCAGCCAAGCTGGCGTATTCTTGACACGCAGTTTGGCGCAGGCGACATTTTTTTAGACACATGGCACACTTGGCGTGAAGACGCAGATCGTCCGCGTCTGCTGCACTATGTGGCATTGTGCGAGCAGCCAAGCAGCGCTACCGAACTGACCAAGTATTTCGCGAATCACCCCGAGTTGGCCCCGCTGGGTGTGCAACTCAGTCGACACTGGTTCGGGTTGATGCCTGGTTTTCACCGGTTTTTACTTGAACAGGGTCAAGTTGTACTGACCCTGTGTATCGGTGAACCGTTGTCGATGCTGAGAGCACAGCAGTTTGAAGCAGATGCCATTGAACTCGCTTTACCTGACATCGGCAAGAACGTACAGCCTTGGTTTTTGAAAGCCCTCACCCAATGTTGTCGGCGTGGAACCCGTTTGGTGGTGCGCCATTGGGCGACCGACTATGGCAACGAGCTGTCAAATGCCTTAAGCCAGTGCGGCTTCAAAATCAACCCCGAGGTGCCTGGCATTGGACTATTTGACCCAGCCTGGCAACTCAAAAAAACACGCCCCACCACCCTCACCCTCCCATTACCGATTCAACGCTGTGCCGTGATTGGTGCAGGCTTGGCCGGTGCCAGCGTAGCCGCATCTTTGGTGCGCCGGGGCTGGCAGGTCACGGTGCTGGATCAAGCCGAGGCTCCTGCAGCAGGTGCCTCAGGTTTGCCTGTTGGCCTGGTCGTACCCCATGTTTCAAGTGACGATTGCACGTTGTCGCGCCTATCCCGCGCGGGTGTCAGGTTGATGCTGCAGCAGGTTGGCGAACTTCTGAAAGAGAACCAGGACTGGGCTCCCAGTGGCGTGTTTGAGCGCCAGATTGGAGGAACCCCGAAATTACCCTCAAACTGGCCCGCAGCGGGAGGGCAATGGTCCATGCAGGGTCACCCTGAGGGTCACCTGGACTTGGGCTGCGGCCTTTGGCATCCCAAGGGGGCATGGATCAAACCTGCCGCGCTGGTCAATGCCTGGCTCAATCAACCTGGGGTTACTTTCCAGGGCAATGCCAGGGTGGCTGATGTATGTCGCCAAGGAAATACATGGGTGCTCAGTGATGCACAGGGTGAGCTGCTTTGTGAAGCCGAATGTGTGGTGTTTTCCAATGCCAGCGGAGCTTTCGATTTGCTTCAAAAAATGAAGCACCCTGCGCTTGATACACAAGGATCAGAGCCTCATTTGCCATCAAAACAAGGCATGCTTGGCTTGCTCAGCTGGGCGTTGCATGCCGAATCAGAGAAAACCGGGTTTACGCCATTTCCAGTCAATGGCTCTGGCAGCATCGTGACAGGTATTCCTACCGAAAACGGTCAGGCCTGGTTCATGGGGTCTTCGTACCAACCTGAATCACAACCAGAGCGCAGCGATCAGGAAAACCATCTGCGCAACCTGGATCACCTGGAGCAATTGCTCCCACCAGTTGCCCAGAATCTGAATGAGGCCTTTCAAACCGGTGCACTCCAAGCCTGGAAAGGCACGCGTTGCATCGTTGCTGACCGTTTGCCTGTGGTCGGGCCTTTGGATGCCACAGACCAGCCAGGTTGGTGGATTTGTGCTGGTTTGGGCTCACGCGGGTTGAGCTTTTCAGTACTTTGTGCTGAGCTGTTGGCGGCTCGTATGGGCGCAGAACCTTGGCCTGTGGAGGCCAAACTGGCCCGCTCTCTGGAAGCCTTGCGAGCCTGATCACGATGCCTCCTCTTTTGGCTGGCATCGTGACCCCAACTCTATTTCTTATTGCGGCTCAGGTACGCTTGGCAAACCTGCCAGTGCCATGGCCAATTCACTTTCAGCATATTTTTCGTCGGTTAATTCGCCTGCAAAGTATTTTTGATAAGCCACCATGTCAAAGTGGCCGTGTCCACACAGGTTGAACAGAATCGTTTCGGATTTCCCCTCAGCCTTGCAGCGCAAGGCTTCCACAATGGCACCTTTCACCGCATGGTTGGCTTCAGGGGCAGGGACGATACCTTCGCAACGCGCAAACAACACACCAGCCTCAAAACACTCAACCTGGTTGTAGGCCACCGCCTCCATCAACCCCAACTCCTTGCAATGTGACACCATCGGTGCCATGCCGTGATAACGCAAGCCACCAGCGTGGAAACCGGGTGGCGTGAACTGGCTACCCAAGGTGTGCATTTTGGTCAAAGGTGTCATATGACCGGTGTCACCAAAGTCGTATGCGTATTTACCGCGCGTGAGTGACGGGCACGCGGCAGGCTCCACCGCCACGATACGCGGCCTGGATCCACCACGCAGACCATGACCGATGAACGGAAATGCAATACCTGCGAAGTTGGAGCCCCCGCCTGTACATCCCACGACAACGTCTGGCCAGGTGTTGGCCATTTCCATTTGCTTCATGGCTTCCAGGCCGATGATGGTCTGGTGCATCAACACATGGTTGAGCACCGAACCCAAGGCGTATTTGGTGTCATCACGTTGCACAGCCAGCTCCACGGCCTCGGAAATGGCAATACCCAGACTGCCAGGATGATCCGGAGTTTTTGCCAGCACGGATCGGCCATACACCGTTTCATTGGAGGGGGAGGCAACGCAGCGAGCCCCATAGGTTTCCATGACGGCGCGACGGTACGGTTTTTGGTCGTAGGACACACGCACCTGGAACACTTCAACCTGCAGGTCATACAAAGAGCCCGCAAATGCCAAGGAAGTGCCCCACTGCCCTGCCCCAGTCTCAGTCACCAGCCGTTTGGTTCCTGCCTGTTTATTGAAAAAAGCTTGTGGTACAGCCGTATTGGGTTTGTGGCTACCGGCGGGGCTCACCCCTTCATATTTGTAATAAATTTTGGCCGGTGTACCCAATGCTTTTTCCAGACGATGTGCTCTGAACAGTGGAGCCGGACGCCACAGTTGGTACACCTCACGCACCGGTTCAGGAATCTCAATCTCCCGCTCGGTACTGACCTCTTGCATGATCAGTTCCATCGGGAAAAGTGGTGCCAAATCGGCAGGCCCTACTGGTTGCATGGTACCGGGGTGCAGCACAACCGGCAAAGGCTTGGGCAAGTCAGCTTGAAGGTTGTACCAGTACTTGGGCATCTGGCTCTCGTCAAGCAGGAATTTGGTCTGTTGGCTCATCAATGATCCTTCTCAAGGCGGGTTAGAAAACATGTTTGGAAGTATGCCCCGCATTGGCTGATTGGAATCCATTCAACCGACCTGGGTTTACCCTTAAAACGTGAGTGTTTTGACACCTTGTGCCGTGCCCAATAAACACACATGTGCTTTCTGAAAAGCAAATACACCCACCGTGACGACTCCAGGCCATTGGCTCACCTGGGTCTCAAACGCCAACGGATCGGTAATTTGCAGCCCAGTCACATCCACAATATGCTGCCCGTTGTCCGTCACCAGCGGCTGACCATCACGTAAACGTATTTGAGCTACTCCGCCCATGGCACGAAACTGCCTGATGATGCGCTGTGCCGACATCGGAATCACTTCAACGGGCACGGGAAATCGGCCCAAGTTGGTCACCAATTTCGACTCATCTGCAATACACACAAATTGTCTTGACTGGGAAGCAATGATTTTTTCACGAGTCAACGCAGCTCCACCACCTTTGATCATGAAACCCTGATGATCAACTTCATCGGCACCATCAATGTAAACAGAGAGTTCATCCACCTCATTGGAATCAAATACCTGGATTCCCAAAGCCTTGAGACGCTCGGTACTGGCATTGGAGCTTGACACTGCGCCCTTGATCTGTTCTTTGATGGTGGCTAACGCGTCAATGAACTTGTTGACCGTGGAACCCGTGCCCACACCGACAATTTCACCTGACACCACATATTTCAATGCAGCTTGCCCAACCAGGGTTTTGAGATCGTCTTGCGAGAGTGTGGACATGATGTTGGCCTTTGTTGAATGTATAGGTGAAAATCGGAAGCATTTTTAACAAAACAATTATCCAATGGCTCTTGTTCCTTACGCCTTGACCCGTCCGTTTTTATTTGGCATGGATCCCGAGGCCGCCCATGAATTGACTTTGAATACGCTGGCACGCACCCAGCATTCCATGCTGAATCGGGCTTACCGTAGCACCCGCATCAGTGACCCCATTGAATTGGCAGGTCTCAAATTTCCCAACCGCGTGGGTCTGGCTGCGGGACTCGACAAGAACGCTCGCTGTATTGATGGCCTGGGTGCCATGGGATTTGGCTTCGTGGAAGTAGGCACCGTGACTCCGCTGGCACAAAGTGGCAACCCCAAACCTCGCATGTTTCGCCTGCCCAAAGCCATGGGCTTGATCAACCGACTGGGTTTCAACAACGATGGTCTGGATGCCTTCATTGCCAACGTCCAACAATCTCGTCTTTACCAGCAACGCTGCGCCCACCCGGATGAATCACCCACGATGTTGCTGGGGTTGAATATTGGCAAAAATGCTGCCACGCCGATAGAACGGGCCACAGATGACTATTTGATTTGCCTTGACGGTGTCTACCCCTATGCCGATTACGTGACCGTCAACATCTCCAGTCCCAACACCAAAAATCTGCGCACACTGCAAAATGATGATGCACTGGATGCATTGCTCGCAGCCATATCCAAACGACGTGAAGAGTTGGCACAAATACATGGCAAGCGCGTTCCCATTTTTCTCAAAATCGCCCCCGATCTGGATGATGAACAAATTGCAGTCATCGCCCAAACATTGCAACGTTATGGAAAAGACACTCAAGGCAAAGTGAACAATGCTTGGGGTGTGATCGCCACCAACACCACGTTAAGCCGAGCCCCCGTGTTGACCATGAGCAATCGGGTGATTTCGCAATTACGCGCCAGCCTGGGTCCGGAATTTCCGATCATTGGTGTAGGCGGCATCATGAGTGCGCAAGATGCAGTAAGCAAAATCCGTGCTGGTGCAAATGTGGTGCAAATTTACAGTGGCTTGATTTATCAGGGCCCGGAACTGGTGTCAGAGGCGGCCACACTGATCAAAAATACTTTTTAATCCAAGCATTTCCCCCGGTCTTCTAGACGCATAAAAGCCAGCGTAAAACGCTCTTTGGGCGCAATACTTGCCAATAGGGTTAACTGATCTGAGAAGGTGGCAATTGATAGCCTTTGTCGTCAAACAGACGAAGGCATGCGTTGGAAGCATCCGAATCGTAGAGGCGGCCTGCTCCTCGGCGAATTTCCTCCAGGGCCTTCTCGATGCCCAATGCGGCACGATAGGGACGATGGGAGGCCATGGCCTCAACCACGTCGGCCACGGCAAGAATACGGGCCTCCATCAGAATCTCGTTACCACGCAGCCCCTTCGGGTAGCCGCTGCCATCCTGACGCTCGTGGTGCTGAAGGATCATTTCCATCACTGGCCAGGGGAACTCCACTTGGCGCAGGATATCCCCTCCTACCACGGGATGGGCTTTAACCAAGGCAAACTCAATATCCGTGAGACGACCAGGGCGACTGAGAATCTCTGCTGGTACACAGATCTTTCCCAGATCATGGATCATGCTTCCCAAGCGCAAACCATCGATCTGATCTTGGGGCCAACCAAGTTCCAGCGCCATGGCCACAGCCAGTTCCGACACGCGCATTTGATGGCCGGCAGTGTAGGGGTCGCGCTTCTCAATGGTGAGTGCAATGGCCTGGATGGTTTGCTCCAGCATGCGTCGGTATTGGCACTGGCTTTCCCGCAGAGCATCGCAGGTAAGGCGCAACTCTGCGGTGCGGTCTGCCACCTTGCTTTCCAGTTGCTGTTGCATGCGATGAAGTTGCATGTGGGTTCGCACCCGCGCCAGGACTTCCTCGGACTGAAAAGGTTTAGACACGTAGTCCACGCCGCCGGCACGAAAGGCCGCCAGCTTATCGGCGGTTTCGGTCAGGGCGTGATAAATATCACGGGGATGTCGCGGGTTAGCGGATTAGCCTTGAGGCGCTCGCAGGTTTCGTAACCATCCATGCCCGGCATGCGAATGTCAAGCAGAACCAAATCTGGCGGGCTGGCAGCAATGGCACGTAGGGCGATCTCGCCGCTTAGAGCCGGCCGCACCTTGTAATTGGCCTGTTGCAGCATGCTGCTCAACACCTGCAAGTTGTGCGGATTGTCATCGACGATGACAACGCTGCCTTGCTCATCCTTGCTCATGAGGAACCTCCCGAACCATCACAAAGGGCAACGATTTGATCGAAACGGTAGGTTCTTACCAATTCATCCAGTTGATCGGCCAGGGTGGCATTCACTTCGCGGATGCAGCGAATGGCCTGGGTGGTGGCCTCCACGTCCAGAAGTTGGGCGCAAGCGTAAAGATCCTCGCGCAAGGCTGCAGGCAGGCTGATCAGGTCAGCGAACGAGACCGAAGTGGTCACGGTGACAGCGGATGGCTCGGCATAGCGATAACACAGTCCAAGCAGCCGTTCCATCGTGGCAAATAACTGCTCCTCATCGATGGGTTTGGAAAGTACGTCGTCACAACCTGCAGCGAGAATGTTGCCGCGATCCTCTCGGAAGGCACTGGCGGTGAGTGCAACAATCTTCACCTCGTGGCCACCCGCTAGGGCTCGGATGCGACGGGTGGCTTCGTAGCCGTCCATCACCGGCATGCGCATGTCCATCCAGATGAAATGGGGATGCCAGGCCTGGAAGGCTTCCAACGCCTCCTCCCCGTTTGCAGCAATGCGGGTGTCAAGTCCTACCCGCTCCAGCAATTGAGTCAGCAGCCGCTGGTTGTCCACTTTGTCTTCGACCACAAGTATGCGTCGTGAAGATTGCCCCTCGGCCAACCCGACCACGCGACGCTGTGGTGGCACCTGAATCATCGTATCGACCACTTCAACTGGCAAGCGCAGGGTGAATGCAGACCCCTTGCCAACCACACTTGCCGCCGTCAAATCGCCACCCAAGAGTTGAGCGAATTGCCTGGCAATGGCCAGACCCAATCCGGTTCCCTCGCCGGAACGAATGCCATGCTCAGTCTGGTAGAACGGCTGAAAAATGAGATCCAGTTCTTCGCCGACAACACCTACACCCGTGTCGCGAACGACGAAGACAAGAGTCAGTTGCGTTGCTGTGTCCTTCTTATCCGGCGTACTCACATCGAGATCGATGCCACCATGAGGCGTGAATTTGATGGCGTTGGACAGCAGGTTGATCAATATTTGACGTAATTTGCCGACATCGGTGCTTATAAATTTAGGTATGTCTTCAGCCAGATGTACGTTCAGTTCAAGCCCGTCATGGCGAGCCCGAAGTTCCATTGCATCGACGATGGTTTCGATCAGCTCATGCAAGTCACAAACCTGGGCTTGGGTGGTCAGTCTCCCTGCTTCGATCTTGGAGATATCCAGAATGTCATTGATCAGGGACAGCAGATGACGGCCACTTCGATTGATGGTGTTGAGATTGCGTTTCTGGTTCTCTGGCGTGTTCTCGTCGTGCTCCATCAATTCAGCAAAGCCAAGAATGGCGTTGAGCGGGGTGCGCAGCTCGTGGGACATGTTGGAGAGAAACACGCTCTTCGCGCGGTTGGCTGCCTCAGCAGCGCAGAGGGCAAGGTGTAGTTCCTGATCGGCCCGGTCTATGCGGCGCATCAGGAACCAGAGCAATATCCCCACCATAGTCAGTCCGATCACACCGATAAGGGTGTTGCGCTTGGCGGCCGCAAAGACCCTGCTGGTAATGGACGATGTGGGAACACCCGAGAAGGCAATCAAGTTGGCTTCGGGAATGGAAACAAAAGCGTAGTGCCGGGTCACACCGTCTGTGCCAATGGTCTCTGCATCGCCATCTCGAATTTGCAGGGCCAGCTTCGGCCCCGTCTGGTCACCAACATACTTGCCAATGAGCTTCTCCTGGTCAGCGTTACGCCAAATCATGATGCCATCGCCGGAGATAAATCCATAGCGAGTGCCTTCGGGCAGTGATTCAGCGGGAATGCGTGGGTTAAAGCGCTCCAGATCCAAGGGCAGCCCAAGAAAACCCCGGAGCTCCTTGTTCGCGCCCCAGACGGGCTCCACCAGTACCGATACCAGCTTTCCAGTGATCGGGCCAATAAAAGGATTGC
>VIKI01000170.1 GCA_008080595.1 Comamonadaceae bacterium | reverse complement strand
AGAAAATGCTTGACGAGGTGCTGACTGCCTTGAAGGCTTGATCCGGCACCCTGAGATTGAGACCCTTGAGAGGGTCTCTTTTTTTGTGCTTGTTCAACCTCGGTGTCTCACCTCTTGGAGTGAATCGTCTAATTAGGGTAAATACAGCTTACAGAACCTGACAACCGGGTGAAAATCATTTTTTTATAAAAATTTGGAGAGACGACATGAGTGACCGTATCTGGCTGAGCAGTTATCCTGAAGGCGTTCCTGCTGACATCGATGTCAACCGTTATGCCTCCATGGTGGACATGATGGAGGAGTCCTTCAAGAAATTTGCCAGCCTGAGTGCTTACAGCTTCATGGGCAAGGAATTGACCTACAAGCAGGTCGATGAACTCAGCCAGACCTTTGGCGTGTATCTGCAAAGTCTGGGTTTGTCCAAAGGAGACCGGGTGGCGGTGATGATGCCTAACGTGATGCAGTACCCCATTGCTGTGGCTGGGATCATGCGCGCAGGCTACACCTTGGTCAATGTCAACCCACTTTACACGGCGCGGGAGTTGGAGCATCAGCTCAAGGATTCGGGTGCAAAAGCCATTGTGATTCTTGAGAATTTTGCAGCCACACTGGAAAAATGCCTGGCAACCACTCCGGTCAAGCATGTGGTGTTGTGCGCCATGGGTGACCAGCTGGGCTTGCTGAAAGGTGCCTTGGTGAACTATGTGGTGCGTAATGTCAAAAAAATGGTGCCGGATTTCAATTTGCCCGCTGCCGTTCGGTTCAATGCAGCATTGGCCAAAGGAAGCAGTGGCACCTTGAAAAAAGTCAGTCTCAAACCCGACGATGTCGCTGTCTTGCAGTACACCGGGGGAACTACAGGTGTTTCCAAGGGAGCGGTTCTTTTGCAGCGCAATCTGGTAGCCAATTTATTACAGGCAGATGCTTGGTTTCAGCCTGCACTAACAAAAATCGCACCAGGTGAGCAAATGAATGGCGTTTGTGCACTGCCGCTGTACCATATTTTTGCCTTCACTGTGAGCATGATGTTGTCCATGCGTCTGGGCGGCAAACTGATCCTGATCCCCAATCCGCGTGACTTTGTGGCTGTGCTCAAAGAGTTGGCCAAGCACAAAATCCATATGTTTCCCGCCGTCAACACCTTGTTCAATGGACTTGCCAATCATCCTGATTTCAATAAAGTGGACTGGAGCAACCTGGTCGCCTCTGCCGGGGGAGGGACGGCCGTTCAAAGTGCAGTCGCCAAACTTTGGCTGGACAAAACCGGTTGCCCGATTTGTGAAGGCTACGGTTTGAGTGAAACTTCCCCGGTTGCCACATCTAACCCGGTCACGGTGACCTCGTATTCAGGGGCGATTGGCGTGCCCATGCCGAGCACTTGGCTCAAGTTGCTTGATGACGACGGCAATGAAGTACCGCAGGGGGCGGCCGGTGAAATTGCCATCAAAGGCCCTCAGGTGATGGCCGGATACTGGCAACGCCCTGATGAAACCGCCAAGGTTATGACACCCGATGGTTATTTCAAATCTGGAGATGTGGGGGTTATGGATGAGCGCGGCTTTTTCAAAATCGTGGATCGCAAAAAAGACATGATTCTGGTGAGCGGCTTTAACGTATTTCCCACCGAGCTTGAAGACGTGGTGTCCCAAATGCCGGGCATCATGGAATGTGCGTGTATTGGAGTGCCAGATGCCAAGACTGGAGAGGGAGTCAAACTCGTCATCGTCAGGAAAGACCCTGCGGTGACCGAAGATCAGGTGCGCGCTTATTGCCGTGAAAACCTGACCGGCTACAAACAACCCAAGGTGGTGGAATTTCGCACTGAATTGCCCAAAACACCAGTCGGTAAAATTTTGCGTCGTGAACTTCGCGACAAATAAACCCAGAAAGCAGGATTTCATTTGACCCTGGCCATCATGAGCGCCCTGCTGGATGAACAGCGGGGTTTGCTGGAACAGTTAAGCCATCCGCAGCGGGTGCAGCGAGCGGGGCGCACCTTCTGGTGTGGGCAATGGTGCGGCCACGAGGTGGTGCTGGTGCTCACCAAAATTGGCAAAGTGGCTGCGGCCACCACGACCACGGCATTGATTGAAGCATTTGGTGTCGACAGGGTCGTGTTTACCGGTGTGGCAGGCGGTGTTGGAGCTGGTGTCAATGTGGGTGACGTGGTGGTGGCGAATGCCTTTATCCAGCACGACATGGATTCCAGCCCCTTGTTTGCCCGCTATGAAATTCCTTTGTATGGCTGTTCCACGCTGGCTTGCGATGTCACTTTGAGTGCTATTCTTTTGGAAGCTTCTCGCGCAGGTTTAATAAGCGAAAGAGGTCATTTTCATCGTGAAAAACAATTAGAAACCCCGAATATTCACTGCGGACTCATTGCCAGTGGTGATCAATTTGTTGCCAGCGCAGAGGTGGCGGCACAGTTGCTCAGTGGCCTTCAAACCGCTGGATTTTCGCCATTGGCGGTAGAGATGGAGGGGGCTGCGGTGGCGCAGGTCTGTCATGACTATGGCGTGCCATTTGCGGCCGTGCGGACGATTTCTGACCGGGCCGATGCACAAGCCCACGTCGATTTTTCAGCCTTTGTCCAACAGGTGGCCAGTCCTTATGCCCTGGCCATTGTCAGCCAGTTCGTCAAGCTGCTCTGAATATCGGGCAATGAAGGGGTGAGCTCAACAGCTTTGCAGGCTGCTTTTCACTTCAACCAACCGCGCTTTCTGAAATACCACATAGGCACCAGTGCACTGCCAACCATGAGCATTAATGCATACGGGTAGCCCCAGGTTTGGGCCAGTTCGGGCATGAACTGGAAATTCATGCCATAAATGCTGGCAATCAGGGTGGGCGGGAGCAGCGCCACACTGGCCACAGAGAAAATCTTGATGATTTTGTTCTGGTTGATGTTGATGAAACCGACTGTGGCATCCATCAAGAAGTTGATCTTGTCAAACAAAAATGCGGTGTGGGAGTCCAGTGAATCAATATCGCGCAGGATTTGGCGCGCTTCCTCAAATTGCTCGGCATTAAGCATTTTGGTGCGCATCATGAAGCTCACGGCACGCCGGGTGTCCATGGCATTGCGCCGAATACGCCCGTTCATGTCTTCATGACGAGCAATGGCTCCGAGCACCTCGCCAGCCATGGCATCGGTCACGTCGCCTGACAGCACTTTGGCACTGGCTTTTTCAAGCTCGTCGTAAATTTCTTCGAGGGTGTCCGCAGAATACTCGGCATCCGCATCAAACAGTTTGAGCAAGACTTCTTTGGCATCTTCAATCAAGCCTGGGGCCCGGCGGGCCCGCATGCGCAGCAACCGAAAGACCGGCACATCTTCGTCGTGGATGGAGAACAGCACACCTTTGCTTTTGAGCTGGTCGTTGACCAGATTCAAAATAAAAGCGACCCGTACAGTGTGGGGTTCATCTTCATCGGCCACCAAAAAGTCGCTGCGGATGTGCAGCTCTCCGTTGTCTTCTTTGTAAAAGCGTGCGGATTCCTCAATGTCTTCGTCCATCGCGTCTTCAGGAATGGACAAGCCAAAATACTGTTTGATCCAGCGTTTTTCTTCTGGTGTAGGTGACTCCAGGTCAACCCAGATCGGCTGAAAACGCGACAACTCTTCCAGGGATTCAATTTCTTCCTGGAACAGACGACCGTTGGCAAGGGTGAAGATGTTGAGCATGGGCTCACTCCCAATAAAGAAATGGCATCTGACGGTGACGGGGGAGGTGTTGGCTTTCAACCCCCGAGATGCTGCTTTGGGAGTTGAAAGCTACCGACTGGGGTAGGTTTCCAAGGTAATGGTTCCTTTAATAATCTTTTCAGATTATCGCATTGACAGCATGATTGCGGCAAACCTGGCCGACGAATGTCCTGACATTGCTGCATTGCATCATGAGAAAAACATTGCTTTAAATGTTGGGCACGGGCATAGTCACTTCAAGCGTCAATAAGACTGATTTTTCCCCCGGTTGACAGCTTGCTTCTGCCAACCTTTTTACCCAAGAGCTTTAGGAGGCTTTTATGAACTTGACGATCAGTGGTCACCATTTGGAAGTTACCCCAGCTTTGCGCAGCTATGTCACCAGCAAGCTTGATCGAATCAAACGACATTTCGATCAGGTCGTGGATGTGAAAGTGCTGCTGACACTGGAAAACCAAAAAGAAAAGGAGCGTCGCCAAAAAGCAGAATGTAATATTCACATCAAAGGTATTGAGTTGTTTGCCGAAAGTGCACACTCAGATCTGTACGCTGCAGTGGACGAACTGGTCGATAAATTGGATCGTCAAGTGGTTCGTCACAAAGATCGCGTGCAATCTCACTCACACGAAGCCCCCAAACGCTTGATGTAATTTAAACTCTGGTTAGCCGCACGCTGGTGCGTGCGGCTTTTTTTGCGCCCGGATTTTCAGGTGCATCATTTAAAAACATCATGAATCGTCTTGCGTCCATACTTTCTGTTGCACAAGTGCAAGTGCAGGTTGATATTTCCAGCAAAAAGCGAGCTTTTGAAGAAGCGGGCTTGCTGTTTGAAAATCTTCATGGCCTCAGTCGCGCATTGGTGACTGACAGTCTTTTTTCACGTGAACGTTTGGGCTCCACTGGTTTGGGTCACGGCGTTGCCATTCCTCATGGGCGCATCAAGGGGTTGAAATCCCCCATGGCTGCAGTGTTCCAGTTGGCGCGTCCCATTGCATTTGAAGCGCCAGACGAGTTGCCAGTAGGTTTGATGATCTTTTTGTTGGTGCCAGAGGCGGCGACTCAAAAACATCTTGAAATTCTCTCGGAAATTGCGGAGATGCTGAGTGACACTGAATTGCGTAGAAAACTTGCAGAGAGCACGGATGCGGTTGAACTACATCAACTGATTGTGAATTGGCAGTCGGCCCAGTTGGCTTGATTCAGTCTTTGGAGTCTGACCAGTGAAACCCAATGTCATCAGTGCAGATGTGTTGTTTGAAGCCTTTCGTGGAAATTTGCGTTGGGAGTGGGTTGCTGGGTTGGGTGCATCCGAGCGCCGATTTGATGAAGTCGCTGTGCGTGCAGCCCGTTCCGGTGCTGATTTGGTCGGGTATCTCAATTACATCCACCCCTATCGGGTGCAAATTTTAGGTGAGCGAGAGGTTGCTTACCTGACCAACGCCACCCCGGAGGACTGCGCCCGCCGGATTTCCCGTATTGTCACATTGGAGCCGCCAGTGCTGATATTGGCAGATGGGCAGGCTGCTCCTGATGCGCTGCTATCGATGTGTGAACGCGCTCAAATTCCGATGTTTGCCACCGATGGCTCCTCGGCTTTTGTCATTGATGTGTTGCGTGCCTACTTGTCCAGGCATTTTGCAGATCGTTGCACCATGCATGGTGTTTTCATGGACATTTTGGGTTTGGGGGTGCTGATCACTGGCGAGTCAGGATTGGGCAAAAGTGAACTCGGTTTGGAGCTGGTTTCCCGTGGTAATGGCCTGGTTGCAGACGATGCGGTCGATTTGTACCGCATCAATCAGGACACCATTGAAGGCCGTTGCCCGGATTTACTGCTGAATCTGCTGGAAGTGCGAGGTATTGGTCTACTGGACATTCGTTGCATTTTTGGTGAAACAGCCGTGCGTCGCAAAAAAGCACTGCAGCTCATCGTGCACCTGGTACGCCGCGAAACCATGGAGCGCGACTATGAGCGCATCCCTTATGAGCCGTTAACGCAAGACGTGCTCGATGTGCCTGTGCGAAAAGTGGTCATTCAGGTGGTTGCTGGTCGCAACTTGGCGGTGTTGGTTGAAGCTGCCGTGCGCAACACCATTTTGCAAATCCGTGGTGTAGATACCTACAAAGAATTTGTCGAGCGCCATCGGCAAGCGATGAGCGAATCTAATTAGGGTGAATCGTGCGGCTGGGCCGATGCTCACAGTTTGGGCGTGAGCAATGTGCATACAGACTTAACGCATGGTCAACGATTTCGAATCCTTTGTCTTTGGCAACTGCATTTTGGCGTTGCTCAATTTCTGCATCAAAAAATTCTTCAACCCGGCCACAATCCAAACACACCAAATGGTCATGATGCTGGCCCTCGTTGAGCTCATACACCGCTTTACCGCTCTCAAAGTGGCTGCGTACCAAAATATCAGCTTGTTCAAATTGAGCCAATACCCGGTACACCGTGGCCAGTCCGACATCGGAGTGTTCTAGCAGCAGCACCCGAAACACATCCTCTGCCGTCATGTGGCGCTGCTGACCCTTTTGGAAAATTTCCAGAATCTTCAGCCTGGGCAATGTGGCTTTAAGTCCCGTGCTTTTCAGTTCATCGATCTTGGTCATTTTGGACACTTGGGAATTCAGTGGGATGGTGACTGACATCTACCTCAGCAACTGTTCATCATGAGGCTGCCAGTACAATGTTCAGCTCTTATTGTCACTTGGTTTGCCCATGTTGTTTGATTCTCTTGTTCATCGCGTCTGTTTGGGTTCTTTGGGAGCGGTAATGCTCACTCTTTCTGCCTGTAGCAGTTTGGACGGATCCAGCAACCGCTTGGTCACCATGGTGACCCCCTACAAAATTGACATTGTCCAAGGCAATTTTGTTTCCCGGGAGCAAGCGGCTGCCCTCAAAGAGGGTATGAGCCGCAATCAGGTGCGCGACATTTTGGGTACACCCTTGCTCAACAGCATTTTTCATGCGGATCGGTGGGACTATGTGTTTACCTTCAAGCGTCAAGGCATTGAGCCTCAAGCGCGACGTGTCACCGTTTTTTTCAAAGACGATGTGTTGAGCAAAGTGCAGGCTGACAGCTTGCCCAGTGAGGCTGAATTTGTTGCCTCACTCGATTCAGGGCGAAAAACCGGTCCCATCCCAGTCCTTGAAATGTCGCCAGAGAGCTTGAAGCCTGCAGTTCCTGCTGCCTCGGCCGCTGCACCAGCAGCTGTCGCGCCAAGAACAACCAGCTACCCCGCGCTGGAAACCCCCTCCAACTGATTTTTCACCATGACAGAGTCCTCAATTCACCACATTTGCGTGGCTGGTGCCAGCGGGCGCATGGGCCGCATGTTGATCGAAGCCGTCTCCAAAGCTGAGGATTGCCAACTCAGCGGTGCCCTTGATGTGGCAAGCAGTCCTGCCGTAGGTGTGGATCCGGCAGCTTTTCTTGGCCGCAGCAGCGGCATTGTCATCAGCGCCGATCTGGCCACCGGACTGAACCATGCCGATGCCTTGATTGACTTCACCCGTCCTGAGGGAACCTTGGCACATCTGCAGGTGTGTCGTGCGCTTGGCGTGAATGCCGTCATCGGCACGACCGGGTTCACTGAAGCGCAAAAACAGCAGATTGCCGAGATTGCCAAAGACATTGCCATCGTCATGGCGCCCAACATGAGTGTCGGGGTGAACGTTACCCTGAAGTTGTTGGAGTTGGCCGCCAAATCCCTTAGCACCGGCTACGACATTGAAATCATTGAAGCCCATCACCGCCACAAGGTCGATGCCCCGTCTGGCACGGCATTAAAAATGGGCGAAGTGATTGCCGGTGCGCTGGGGCGTGATCTCAAAGACTGTGCGGTGTATGCCCGTGAGGGCGTGACTGGCGAGCGGGACCCCTCCAGCATCGGTTTTGCCACCATTCGCGGCGGAGACATTGTGGGTGACCACACTGTGCTGTTTGCGGGAACGGGTGAGCGCATTGAAATCAGCCACAAATCGGGCAGCCGGGTGTCTTATGCCGAAGGCAGCTTGCGTGCAGTGCGGTTCTTGCAGGGCCGCAAAACCGGCCTGTATGACATGGCCGATGTGTTGAACCTGAAATGAACCTGGCCCAGTTTTTCTGGCAGGGTGATGCGTTGGCACGCACAGTGGCTTTGCTGCTGCTGGCCATGTCAGTGGGCAGTTGGGTGGTGATTTTGTGGAAATCCTGGCTGCTGCACCGCGCCAGTGGCGACGTGGCGCGTTGCGTGGCCGCCTTCTGGCAATCGGTCAATGTCGAAGAAGCCACCCAGAAAATCAAGGCTTTTGATCGTGAAGCGCTGGTACTTCCTATGGTTCATGCTATCAAAATTGATGATGATGGCACTTTGGCTAGTGTCGGTGATCGCGCCCAGCAATTGACTCGTGTGTTGCGCAATGCACTGCATGGCGCACTTGCCAAACTCCAGCACGGCCAGGTTTTGTTGGCCACCGTAGGTGCGACTGCGCCATTTGTTGGCTTATTGGGCACGGTGTGGGGCATTTACCATGCGCTGATGGGGATTGCCAGTGCGGGGCAGGTCACCATCGACAAAATTTCCGGTCCGGTCGGTGAGTCGCTGATCATGACGGCAGCCGGGCTGATGGTGGCCATTCCCGCCGTGTTGGCCTTCAACGTCTTTGGCCGGGCGTTGACCCGCATCGAGGCGGAACTCGAAGGTTTTGCCCGTGACCTGCGCGAGCTCGGCAGTGTTGGCGTAGCGCACTGAGGCGAAGACAAGCCATGGCTTTTGGTCGTCTGGATCGCAGCTCGGGCTCACAACCCATGAGCGACATCAACATGACACCGCTGATCGACGTGATGCTGGTGCTGGTGGTGATCTTCATCATCACCGCGCCCTTGCTTGCCAGTTCGATCAAACTTGATCTGCCCAACACCAATGCGGCCAAGCCTGGTGAGGCATCCCAGTCCGTCACCGTGGTGGTGGACGCTGCCGGGCAGACCTACCTCAAAGACCAACCGGTGAACCAGGACACGCTGGTGCGCAAATTTGAAGAAGCCAAGCAGCTCAATCCTGACACCGAAGTCCAGTTGCGTGCCGACAAGCTTGTGCCTTACGGACGTATCGTGGAAATCATGGGTGTGGCCCACAAAGCTGGATTGACGCACATTGGCTTTGTGGCGGATGCCACTGACCGGGCTCAGCCCGGTGCACCTGCATTGACACAACCCTAAAATCCTTTTTCTATTTCACGTGCCACGGCTTCCGTGCGCCATCCTCCCAGACTGCCATGCAAGACAAATACAACCACCTCGACGTAGAACCTGCTGCCCAAGCCTATTGGCAGTCCCTTGATGCTTACCGCGTCAACGAAAACGCGACCGACCCCCAAGGCAACCCGAAGAAAAAGTTCTACGCCTGTTCCATGCTGCCCTACCCCAGCGGCAAGTTGCACATGGGCCACGTGCGCAACTACACCATCAACGACATGCTGACGCGCCAGCTGCGCATGCAGGGCTACAACGTGCTCATGCCCATGGGCTGGGATGCCTTTGGCCTGCCCGCCGAGAACGCTGCATTGAAAAATGGCGTGCCACCGGCCCAGTGGACGTTTGAGAACATCGCCTACATGAAGGGCCAGATGCAGGCCATGGGCCTGGCCATCGACTGGAGCCGCGAAGTGGCTACCTGCACCCCGGAGTACTACAAGTGGAACCAGTGGCTGTTTTTGAAGATGCTGGAAAAAGGCATTGCCTACCGCAAGACCCAGGTCGTGAACTGGGACCCGGTGGACATGACGGTTCTGGCCAACGAGCAGGTGATTGACGGCAAGGGCTGGCGCACCGGTGCGGTGGTTGAAAAGCGCGAAATTCCGGGCTACTACCTGGCCATCACCCAATACGCCGACGAACTGCTGGCCAACGTCACCGGCGACAACATGCCGGGTTGGCCCGAGCGCGTCAAGCTGATGCAGGAAAACTGGATTGGCAAGTCTGAAGGTGTGCGCTTTGCCTTCACCCATGACATCAAGGGCGCTGACGGTACGCTGATTGGCGACGGCAAGATGTACGTCTTCACCACCCGCGCCGACACCATCATGGGCGTGACCTTTTGCGCGGTGGCCGCTGAACACCCGCTGGCTGTTCACGCCGCCACCAGTAATCCGGCGCTGGCAGCCTTCATCGAAGAATGCAAAAAAGGCGGTACCACCGAGGCCGAGCTGGCTTTGAAAGAAAAAGTCGGCATGCCTACCGGCCTGTTCGTCACCCATCCGCTGACCGGCAAGCAGGTCGAAGTCTGGGTTGGCAATTACGTGCTGATGAGCTATGGGGACGGCGCGGTGATGGGTGTGCCCGCACACGACGAGCGGGACTTTGCCTTTGCCCTGAAATACCAGCTCACTATCCTGCCCGTGGTGGCGGTCAAGGGCCAGAGCTTTGATGACAAGGTCTGGCACGACGGGTATGCCGACAAGCAAAACGGTGTTTGCGTCAACTCGGGTGTGCTTGATGGCCTGAATCAGAAAGCTGCTGTGGCCAAGGTGGCTGAACTGCTGGCCGCCAAGGGCCTGGGCGAGACCAAAACGACTTGGCGCTTGCGCGACTGGGGCGTGAGCCGCCAGCGCTACTGGGGCACGCCAATCCCGATCATCCATTGCGACGAACACGGCGCGGTGCCCGTGCCTGAGAAAGACCTGCCGGTGGTGCTGCCGCAAGACTGCATCCCCGATGGTTCCGGCAACCCGCTGCACAAACATGAAGGCTTCCATGCCGGTGTCACCTGCCCGGTGTGTGGCAAACCGGCGCGGCGCGAAACCGACACCATGGACACCTTTGTCGACAGCTCCTGGTATTTCATGCGCTACTGCGACCCGACCAACAGCGAGAAGATGGTGGCCGAAGGTGCGGATTACTGGATGCCCATGGATCAGTACATCGGCGGCATCGAACACGCCATCCTGCACCTGTTGTACGCCCGCTTCTGGACCAAGGTGATGCGCGACCTGGGGCTGGTCAAGGTCGACGAGCCCTTCACCAAGCTGCTCACCCAAGGCATGGTGCTGAATCACATCTACAGCCGTCGCACTGACAAGGGCGGCAAAGACTATTTCTGGCCCAGCGACGTAGAGCATGTGGTTGATGAGGCCGGCAAGGTCACCGGCGCACGCCTGATCAAGGCGGTGGGTGATTTGCCGGTGGGTACAGCCATCGACTACGAGGGCGTGGGCACCATGTCCAAGTCGAAAAACAACGGTGTCGATCCGCAAGACCTGATCGAAAAATACGGTGCCGATACCGCCCGCCTGTACACCATGTTCACCGCCCCGCCCGAGGCCACACTGGAGTGGAACGATGCGGCGGTGGAGGGCAGCTACCGTTTCCTGCGCAGGGTATGGAATTTTGGTGTCAAATTGTTGGCTATTGATTCTGTAGCTGCTGACGCAAGTGTTACAAGCGCTACAAGCCTAAAAGATGTTGAATTTGGAAAAGAGGCGAAGGCCTTGAGGCTGGAAATCCACAGCGTGCTCAAGCAGGTGGATTACGACTACCAGCGTATGCAGTACAACACCGTGGTGTCGGGCTGCATGAAGATGATCAATGCGCTGGAAGACTTCAAGGCCACGGACTGCGCCGGTGCACAAGTGGCGCTGATCGAAGGTTTTGGTATTTTGCTGCGCTGCCTGTACCCTGCGACACCGCATATTGCCCATGCCCTGTGGTCTGAGCTGGGTTATGCCAACCAGTTGGGTGATTTGCTCGATACCCCTTGGCCCAAGGTTGACCCCAGTGCTTTGGTAAAGGATGAAATTGAACTGATGTTGCAGGTCAATGGCAAGTTGCGTGGTTCGATCATGGTCAGTGCCACGGCCGACAAGGCGGCCATCGAGCAAGCTGCCATTGCCCATGAGATGTTCCAGAAGCTGGCCGATGGCGCGGCCCCCAAAAAAGTGATTGTGGTGCCCGGGCGTTTGGTCAATCTGGTGATTTAAACCATGCCCTCACCCTTGCCCCAAGCCGGTGTGTCAAATCGGGCGCGCCGTGCCTTCATCCAACTGGCGGCTCTGACCACCGCCAGCACCACGTTGGTTGGCTGTGGCTTCAGGTTACGCGGCAACCAGGCATTCGCTTTCAGTCGTATTGCCATCGTGCCCAATCCGGGCGGGGGTGTGGCGCAAGAGCTGCGCCGTTCTTTTGGCGATGCGGTGCATGTGCTGGCGCAAGCTGAGCCCATCACACAAGCCCAGTTGGTGCTGGATGTGGGCAATGAGCAGCGTGAGAAAGTGGTGGTGGGTGTCAATACCTCAGGTCAGGTGCGCGAATTTCAGTTGCGCCTGCGTGTTCAACTGCACTTGCGTAATGCCCAAGGCAAAGCCTTGATTGAAGGTGTTGAAATTTTGCAGCAGCGCGACATCAGCTTCAATGAAACCGCTGTGCTGGCCAAGGAAGCCGAAGAGGCGTTGCTGTACCGTGACATGCAGACGGACATCGTGCAGCAAATTCTGCGCCGTCTGAGTACGGTTCAGGCGGCGCAGCTGGATTGATCACGCTTCCACGGTCTCGTGCAAGTCATCGGTATGTGCCGTCCTCGCGCTGACTGGCCGGAGCAACCGGTACAAATCCTTCGGGTCAGCCAACTGAGGAATCAGGTCAATCGGGGTGACCATACCCAGTGTCTGGGCTTGGGCCCACATGTAGCGCAGTGCTGAAAAATCCTCCATGGCAAAGCCTACCGAGTCAAACAGAGTGACTTGCGCGGCGTGATCGCGTCCGGCCTGGTTTCGGTCACCGCGAAATCCGCAGGCAAGTGCTGCAAATCACCTTCGATGCGGGTTTGCGGCTCGTACTCCACAAACACCTTGGAGGCGCGCAGCACATCGGGGTGAATTTCGGTCTTGCCAGGGCAGTCGCCACCCACACCGTTGATGTGCATGCCCGGCTCCAGCATGTCGGCGGTGATGATGGTGGCATTGGTTTTGTCGGCGGTGATGGTGGTCACAATGTCGGCCCCGCGCACCGCCTCGGCCACGCTGGCACAAGCGATCAGGCGCAGTTGGGCGGTATCCGGGTTGTGGCGCAGGTTGCTCAGCAACTTGGCCGTGGCTTGTGGGTCAATGTCGTACAGGCGAATTTCTTCAATATCCACTAGGAGGTGAAACGCCAGCGCCTGGAACTCGCTTTGTGCACCGTTGCCAATCAAAGCCATCACCCGGCTGTCCGGCCGGGCCAAGGCCAGGGCGGCCACGGCGGAGGTGGCCGCTGTGCGCAAGGCAGTGGTCAGGGTCATCTCGCTGATCAGGCGCGGCATGCCGGTGGCCACATCGGCCAGCACACCAAATGCCATCACCGTGGACAGCCCCTTGGCTGTATTTTTCGGATGGCCGTTGACGTATTTGAAGCTGTAGTGGCGGGCATCGGCAATCGGCATCAACTCGATCACACCGTCTGGCGAATGGCTGGCCAGCCGGGCCGACTTGTCAAAACAGGGCCAGCGCACAAAGTCGTCTTCGATGGTGTCGGCCAGGCCGCGCAAGGTGGCCGCCATGCCTTGCTGAGCCACGATGCGGGCAATGTCTTGCGGGCTTAGAAACAGGGTGCGAGGTGAGCTGTGGTGTGGGGTGTGCATGTTGTCTCTCAGTTTCAATGAAGGGGTTGGCTGGAAGTGTCTCGCCCAAGTGAAGCAAGCACAATCGCCAACAATGCATAAAAAACGTCACATAATTGCCGTTTTGACATCACTGACTATCACAATGGATGAAACAGACCACCAACTGCTGGCTTTGCTGCGACAAGATGCCCGCCTGAGCGTGGCGACGTTGGCGCAGAAACTCAAGGTGTCGCGCGGTACCGTCACCAACCGCATCCGCCGCCTGGAGGACAGCGGCACCATCGTCGGTTACACCGTGCGCCTGCGCCCCGACGTGCAGCACAACCTGATCATTGCCTGGATGAGCATCGCGGTCGATGGCAACCAGACCCGGGCCGTGATCGCCAACCTGCTCGGCGAGCCTGGCGTGGCCGCCTTGCACGACACCAATGGCCGCTGGGACTTGCTGGCCGAATTGCGCGCTGAAACCCTGCAAGAGTTGGCCAAGGTGCTGGAGCGCATTCGCCTGCTCAAGGGCATCAGCAGCACCGAAACCAGCATTCACCTGGAAACCTTTCGGGTGGCTTGAGTGCCTGGCTGACTACACTTGCAGGCTATGCAACTCAACCCCGCCCAGCTCAACGCCCATCTGACCAAAGGCCTGAAAAGCCTTTACACCCTGCACGGTGATGAACCGCTGCTGATCCAGGAAGCGCTGGATACCCTGCGTGCGGCAGCGCGTGCCCAAGGCTATACCGAGCGCAGCTCCTTCACCGTGTCCGGGGCCCACTTCGACTGGGGCGAGGTGCTGGCCGCTGGCGGCAGTTTGAGCCTGTTTGCCGACAAACAAATCCTGGAGCTGCGCATACCCAGCGGCAAGCCCGGCAAAGAAGGCGGCACGGCCTTGCAGCAGTTGGTTGAGCAATCCCGTGGCAATGACAGCACCTTGACGCTGGTGATCTTGCCCCGGCTGGATCGCACCACCAAGTCCAGCGCCTGGTTTGTGGCGCTGGAGACCGGCATCACCCTGGAGGTCAGTCCGGTGGAGCGTGCTGCCTTGCCCCAATGGATTGCCCAGCGCCTGGCGGCACAAGGTCAGCGGGTGGTGGCCGGGGCAGAAGGTCAACGAAGCCTGCAGTTTTTTGCCGACCGGGTCGAGGGCAACCTGCTGGCGGCACATCAGGAAATTCAAAAACTGGCGCTGATTCACCCTGCCGGAGAACTCAGCTTTGAGCAGATTGAGAGCGCTGTGCTCAATGTAGCCCGGTTCGATGTGTTCAAACTCAGTGAAGCGGTGTTGGCGGGCCAGCATGAGCGGGTGCAGCGTATGCTCGACGGCTTGCAAGCCGAGGGCGAGGCCGAGGTGCTGGTGCACTACACCCTGGCCGAAGACATTCGTGCCCTCAAGCGGGTCAAAGATGCGATGGGACAAGGCAAGCCCTTGCCGATGGCGCTGCGTGAGCAACGTGTCTGGGGCAACAAGGAGCGCTTGTTTGAGCGTGTGTTGCCACGCCTGAGTGATGCCGCCTTGGCGCAACTGTTGCAGTCCGCGCACCAGGTCGACGGCATTGTCAAAGGTCTCAAGGTGGCGGACTGGCCAACCAATGGCTGGCAGGCACTGGCACGCTTGGCCATGACCTTGTGCCGCCTGTGTGCCGCGAAATCTGCGCCATCCCGATAAGGCGTTGCTGGCTATCGGCCATAGGCATCCTCAAACCGCACAATGTCATCCTCCCCCAGGTAAGAGCCCGACTGCACCTCAATCATTTCAAGCGCTACACGCCCAGGGTTTTCCAGCCGGTGGGTGGTGCCCAAGGGGATGAATGTTGATTGGTTCTCCGACAACAAAAAGCTTTTGTCGCCGCAGGTCACCCGTGCTGTGCCACTCACCACAATCCAGTGCTCGGCCCGGTGGTGGTGCATTTGCAGCGAGAGCGTGCCGCCCGGCTTGACCACAATACGTTTGACCTGAAAGCGCTCGCCTGCATCCACCCCGTCATACCAGCCCCAGGGGCGGAACACCTTGCGGTGGATGCTGCTCTCGGAGCGGCCCTGGGCCTTGAGCTGGTCCACAATCTTCTTCACATCCTGGGTTTTGTCTTTGTGCGACACCAAAATCGCATCAGCAGTTTCCACCACCACCAGGTCACTCACACCCACACAGGCAATCAGGCGGCCTTCGGACAGGGCCAGGGTGTTTTCGCAGTCGTGCAGCAGCACATCACCTTGCGACACGTTGCCATTGCTGTCCTTGGGCAACACTTGCCACAGGGCATCCCAGGCTCCCACGTCAGACCAGCCGGCACTCAGGGGCAGTACCACGCCTGGGGGCAGGGTGATGGAGTCTTGGCTTGCGCTGCTGGCAATGCGCTCCATCACTGCGTAATCAATCGAGTCGCTCGGGCACTGGGTGAAGATGGCTTTGTCCACCCGGACAAATTCCCCATCGGTTTGGCCTTGTTCCCAGGCGGCCTGGCAAGTGGCCAGAATGTCGGCACGGCAAATGCCCATGGCAGACAACCAGACCGAGGCTCGCATCATGAACAGACCGCTGTTCCAGGAGTAGCTGCCCTCAGTCAGGTAAGACTGGGCCGTCGCCAGGTTGGGTTTTTCCACAAAGCGGGCAATCAGGCGGGCGTTGTTGGCATCAGCATAGGGAGCACCGGCCTGGATGTAGCCGTAGCCCGTTTCAGGTGCATCAGGGGTGATGCCAAAAGTGACCACCGCCCCCTGGTCGGCCAGCACGGCACCTGCACTGACCACCTTTTGAAATGCCGTGACATCGGTGATCACATGGTCTGCCGGCATCACCACACAAGGTTCGAGCACCACGGTACCGCTCAGATGGAGCAGGCGCAGTTGCTCGGCTATCACAAAGCGGTATTCTTCATTACACACCACCATGGGCTCGGTCAGTTCCACACCTGGCAGGCCTTGTACGCGGCGCACGGTGGCTTGCAAGAGCGAGTCGTCCCCCACCAGGCTGAGCAATTGTTTGGGGTATTTCTCGCGAGACAGGGGCCACAAGCGAGTGCCTGAGCCACCGGACAAGATGACGGGTTGAAGCAGAATGGTCATGGTGTAAACAGTACAAGTTGCGAGTTAAGCGCGTGCATCCCCCCAGCGCAGCTGGGCGGTTTCGTCACCACGGTAAAGCGTTTCCCCGGTGCGATCCACACAGTAGCTGGGCGAGACGATCATGTCGGTGAAACGCATGTCGGCAGCAATGCGGGTGTATTCAAACAAGATGCTGCGCACCACCCGTGCCCCGGTGCG
>VIKI01000169.1 GCA_008080595.1 Comamonadaceae bacterium | reverse complement strand
ACAGAGGTGACTGACAGCAAAACCGGCCTGGTCTGGCAGCGTTGCAGCGCCGGGCAAAGTTGGAGCGCAGGTACGACCACTTGCACCGGCACGGCGGCAACCTACACGCATGAAGCCGCGTTGAGTTTTGCCAAAACTCAGACCGGCTGGCGTTTGCCCAATGTGAAGGAACTTTCCAGCATCACCGACAAGACCCGCAGCAACCCGGCGATTGATATCACCGCCTTTCCGGCAACACCGTCAAATGGGTTCTGGACTTCGACACCCTATGCTGGTGATGCTTCCCTCGCCTGGGTCGTCGATTTCAGCGATGGCGGTGTCAACGGCGGCAGCCGCGGCAGCTCCAGCCGGGTTCGGCTGGTGCGGTAGTGGGTGTGGTGAGTTGCGTGCCCGTCAGTGTTTGGGCGCGTAGCGCTTTGGGGTGCTGGGTCTTGTTGGTCGGGTTTGCGTAGCCTAACCCGACTTACGGGGCAGATATTGCAAGCAAAATCGTGCTCTAGCCTTTATTGGATATGCGCAAGAAACTACTGAATTAATAGCAATGTGGGTCGGGTTAGCACAGCGCAACCCGACATCTCCATGATCCAGAGCCTCCCTGTTTACATGTGTTTGGAGGGGCTCCTGTCAGGTTACGCGCTTCGCACCCACCCGACCTACGGGCAGTTGGCCAGTGCCAGGCGCACCGTGGTGTCAAGGCCTTGGATGTGCCCATGTTGTTCACGGTTGTTGAGTTCAATTTGCCCGGCCAGGGTGTGGGTGATTTCCTGGCAGATGGCCAAACCCAGGCCGCTGCCGCTGTGGGCCTGGCCGGCTGAAAACGGCTGGAACAAGCGCTTGCGAAGTTCCTCACTGATGCCCGGGCCATCGTCGCTGAGGGTCAGGGCGGCATGGCTGGCATCACACACCAGGCACACATGTAATCGGCCATGGCTGGGGCTGTAGCGGATGGCGTTGTGCAGCAGGTTGCGCGAGAGTTCGCGCAGCATCCAGGCGTGGGTTTGGATCGGCGCGGTGGTGGTGCTGATGTCAAAGTCAAGCGCCTTGTCGGCGATCAGGGGCGACAAATCAAGTGCCACCTCGCGCACAATTTCGGCCCAGTCGACCGGCTGGCTGGCTTTTTCCTGGGCCAATTGGGCGACTTTGGCCAAAGCCAGCATCTGGTTGGCCAGTTGGGTGGCGCGTTCGACCGTGTGGCTGATCTCGGTCAGGCCTTGTCTGGCATCCACGTCGCCCCGCAAGGCCGATTGCACCTGCACCTTGAGCACTGCCAGCGGTGTACGCAACTGGTGGGCGGTGTCACGCACAAAACGCTTTTGGTTCTCCAGCAGATGGTTCAGGCGGTGCATGGTGGTGTTGGTGGCATCCAGCAGCGGGCGTAATTCGCGCGGAGTGCCTTCGACGGCCAGCGGGGTCAGGTCGTCGGCCTGACGCTCTTGCAATTGCTGGCTTAAGTTGCGCACCGGGCGGGTGGCGCGTTGCACTACCACAAACACCACCAGCGCAATCACCGAGACCAGTGCCAGTTGCCGCCACAAGGTGTCGAACAGAATTTGGCGGGCCAAGGTGTGGCGCAGCTCCAGGGTTTCAGCCACTTGCACCACCGCCATGCTGCGGGCGCGTTGCATGGCCACCGGTTGCAGCAAAACGGCGACTCGAACCGCCTCGCCACGGTACACATCATCATAAAAATCAACCAGGGCGGCATAAGGGCCGATCTTTGGCAACTGGCCGTGCCAAAGCCTCAGGTCTTCGTAGCCGTCAATCAGTTGGCCATGGGTGTCTGAGATGCGATAGACCATGCGGCTGCGGTTGTCGGCCTCAAACACCTCCAGCGCAGCGTAGGGCACCACGGCGCGAAGTTGTGCCGTGTCGGCATCACCTTCGGCCTGAATATGCTCACCAATGACTTTGGCTGAAGCCAGCAAGGAGCGGTCATAGGCCGTGTTGACCGCCGCCATGGCCTGGCGGTACAGCACCAAGGTGTCGATCAGAATAAACAGCGCTACCGGGATCAAAATGCCCAGCATCAGGTAGCTGCGTAGCGACAGGTGGCGCAGGTCTGGTTTCATCCTGGGTTCATGCCGGGGGCAGCTTTAACAAATAACCCAAACCACGCAGGGTGGTCAGTGTTGCACCGGTGCCCTGCAATTTTTTGCGCAGCCGGTAGGCCACCACTTCAATGGCTTCAAAATGCACTTCGGATTGGCCGGGAAACACCAGGTCGAACAAGCGCTCTTTGGGCACCGCTTGACCGGCTTTGGCCAAGAGTGCACGCAGCATGGCCAGCTCGCGGCTACTGAGCTCCATTACCTGACCTGCATGGTAAATTGCCTCGCTATCTTTATCATAGCTTATTGCGCTTGATTGATGGGCGTTAGAGGCCAAATTGTCATTGATTTCATGGGGGCGGCGGTGCAGGGCGCGGACTCGGGCCTCCAGCTCATCCAGGTCAAAGGGTTTGGGCAAGTAGTCATCTGCGCCAGCGTTCAGGCCTTGCACCCGGTCGCCCACCGTGCCGCGTGCGGTCAGAATCAGCACCGGGGTGTTCAGGCCTTCATCACGGGCTTGTTGCAGCACGGCCAAACCATCACGCCCAGGCAAGGTCAAGTCCAGCAGCACCACATCCGGGTGGCTGGCCCGCCAGCGTGGCAGGGCGGTACGGCCATCGTCACACACCTCCACTTGCCAGCCACAGCGGGTGAGGGAGCGGCTCAGTGCCGTATGCAGGGCAGTGTCGTCTTCGATCAGCAGGAGTTTCATGCGGTTTTTTGCACGGCCAGACGCCACAGCGAGGTGACTTCTTGGGCCCGTGCCTGGTGCAGTGCGTCGGTACTGTCTTGTGCTTTGGGGTGCTGGGGTTTGGCATCAATGCGGCTGATGACACGCAAGCCGTTTTGCTCAAACGCCTGCAGCAGTTCAGCGCGGCTGCGCAGGCCCAGCAGTTCGGCCAGATTCGACAAAATCAGCCAGCCTTCACCACCTGGCAGCAAGTGGGCTGCCAAACTCGCCAGAAAGCCTTGCAGCATCTGACCACCTTCGTCATACACCGCCCGCTCCAGTGGTGAGCCGGGACGTGCCGGCAACCAGGGCGGGTTGCAGACGATCAAAGAGGCCAAGCCCGGTGGAAACAAATTGGTTTGCAGCAAGGTGATGTGCGATGTCAGGCCCAGTTGGCTGATGTTGTCCTGAGCGCAAGCCAGGGCACGGGGCTCGGAATCGGTGGCGACCACATGGCCCACGCCACGTTGCAACAACACGGCGGCCAACACACCCGTCCCTGTGCCAATGTCAAATGCAGTGATGGCGGTTTGTCCCTTGGCCGGTTTGGGCAGGTGGGCGCTGGCCACCAGGCCAAGGTATTCACCTCGCACCGGTGAATACACGCGCCATTCTGCGGCGCTGGTGACTCCCTGCAATTCACGCAGGGACACCACCGAGTTGCTGCCAGCGGTGTCCTGCTGTTCTTGCATGGCGGCATCCGCAGCTTGCCAGGCCTGGCTGCAAGCCAAGCTGACATCGGGGGCGCGGCGCAAATCAATGTGGTAACGGGCATCCAGCTCGATCAGCAGCATGCCCAGCGTGCGTGCCCGCTGCGATTGCGCCTGGCGGTGCAGGTTGAAGGCTTCGGTGATCGGGATCGGTTGCGCGGCTTTGGCACGCTTGCGTTTGGGCACCTGGTCAATGCGCCGGGCCATGGCTTGCAGCAGTTGGCGGGCGTTTTGAAAATCGCCACGCCACAGGATGCCGGTGCCTGCACAGGCCAAACGGTAGGCACTGTCGGCTGTCAGGGTGTCGTCGGCCAGTACCACGTTTTTGGGTGGGGCACTGCCGCGTTCGCTGCGCCACAGGGCCGAGCTTGCCTGCCCGGATTCTGTCCAATGAATGCGTGGCAGGGGGGAGTGCGCAGTTGGGGCGAGCTTGTCAGGGGTGGTGGGTGGCATGAAGGCAGTCGTTGATGGAGTGGAGGGGTTTTAACAGATCAGGAGATCGGTAGGTGGATTGGTATTTTCCCTAATACGGTTGGACAGGCGATTGACAGGCTGGCCGCGCATCATCGACGTGTTATCAACCCCTTAGGAGACTTCGATGCGTCGTGATACTTTTCTGAAATCCATGGCCGCTTTGGCTGTCAGCGGTGGGCTGCCACTGTCAGCCTTGGCGGCCACCAACATCAAGATGATGATTCCAGCCAACCCGGGTGGTGGCTGGGACGGCACGGGGCGTGCCCTGGGCAAGGCTTTGCTGGATGCCAAAGTGGCCGATACCGTGACCTTTGAAAACAAGGGCGGTGCGGCTGGGGCTTTGGGTCTGGCCCAGTTTGTCAATGCCAGCAAGGGTGATCCCAATGCCTTGTTGGTGATGGGGGCTGTCATGCTGGGTGGCATCATCACCGGCAAACCACCTGTCTCGATCACGGCTGCTACACCGATTGCACGTCTGACCAGTGAGTACAACGTGTTTGTGTTGCCCGCCAACTCTCCTTTCAAAACCATGGCCGATGTGGTGGCGCAGCTCAAGAAAGATCCTGGCAGTGTCAAGTGGGGTGGTGGTTCACGTGGTTCCACCGAGCACATTGCTGCGGCCATGATTGCCCGCGCGGTGGGTGTCGATCCGGCACGTATCAACTATGTGGCTTTCCGGGGCGGCGGTGAAGCTACAGCGGCCATTTTGGGTGGCAATGTGACGATTGGCGGCAGCGGTTACAGCGAGTTTTCTGAGTACATCAAAGCTGGCAAGATGAAGCCGGTGGGTGTGACCTCGGCGGCCCGCCTCAAGGGTATTGATGTGCCTACGCTCAAAGAGCAGGGTCTGGATGTCGAGATTGGCAATTGGCGCGGTGTCTATGGCGCACCTGGCATCACACCCGAGCAACGCAAGGCTTTGACCGAAGTGGTGCTCAAGGCACTCAAGAGCAAAGCCTGGACGGAAGCCCTTGCGCAAAATGCCTGGACACCGGCGGTGTTGTCAGGGCCTGAGTTTGAGAAATTTGTCGATGATGACTTTGCCTCGCTGCGTGCGACCATGGTCAAGTCCGGCATGATCTAAAACGTTTCAGGAGAACAATCCATGCGTCAGCGCGGTTTTGCACAACATTCACCGTATTTGCAGGCTTTGGTTGGTGTCGGGGTGCTGTTGCTGGCGCTTGGGTTGGCACTGGGGGCTTGGTTTATTCCGTCCAATGCGGGTTATGCCGGTGTTGGGCCTGATTTCTTGCCCTGGCTGGTTTCTTGCGCACTGGCGTTGTGCGGCATTTTTCTGATCCGCAAAGCCCGTCAAGGCGGTTTTCTCCACATGGACGAGCATGATGGTGAGCACCCCTACTGGGCTGGTTTTGCCTGGATGTCGGCGGGTATGTTGCTCAATGCAAGCTTGATCAACCAAATCGGTTTTGTGCTCAGTTGTGCCCTGTGTTTTTTGCTGGCGGCGCGTGGCTTGCGCTTGGCCAAAGCCAATGCTGAAACAGGGCTCAGGAGTTGGTTGGTTGATGCCGTGGTGGCCTTGCTGATTGCTGCACCGGTGTACTGGGCATTCACGAAATTTTTGGGCATTAACTTGCCCGGTCTGACTGAAAGCGGGTGGCTTTGATGGATTTGATGGAAACCTGGAACCTGTTGCTGCAAGGCTTTGCCACTGCAGGTACACCGGTAAACCTGTTGTGGGCACTGGTGGGCTGTGCCTTGGGCACTGCAGTAGGGGTGTTGCCCGGCATTGGCCCGGCCACTGCGGTGGCGATGTTGCTGCCGATCACCACGCAAGTGGAGGCCACGGCCTCAATGATTTTCTTTGCCGGTATTTATTACGGGGCCATGTACGGTGGTTCCACTACCTCGATTTTGCTCAACACACCGGGCGAAACGGCCACCATGGTCACCGCCATGGAAGGTAACAAAATGGCCAAAAGTGGCCGCGCTGGTGCAGCGCTGGCGACATCGGCCATTGGCTCCTTTGTGGCGGGCACCATTGCCACGGTGATCGTGACGCTGTTTGCACCGGTAGTTGCTGAATTTGCCGTCAAGCTTGGCCCACCCGAATACTTCATGCTGATGTTGCTGGCTTTCACCACCGTCAGTGCGGTGCTGGGTCAGAGCACGGTGCGTGGCTTGACTGCCTTATTCATCGGTTTGGCGGCTGGCTTGGTCGGTATGGATCAGATCACGGGCCAAGTGCGGTACACCGGCGGTGTGCCTGAATTTTTGGACGGCATTGAGATTGTGCTGGTGGCCGTAGGTTTGTTTGCCGTGGCCGAGGCCATGCATGCCGTGTTGTTTGAGGGCAAGACGGTGGAGACCGAAAACCGCATGAGCCGAGTCACCATGACCAAGAGCGACTGGAAGCGCTCTCTTCCTGCCTGGTTGCGTGGTACTGCCATTGGGACTCCTTTTGGCTGCATTCCTGCAGGAGGCACTGAAATACCGACTTTTTTAAGTTATGCGCTGGAGAAGAAGCTGGCCAAAGGCGAGAACCAGGCCGAATTTGGTGCCAAGGGTGCCATTGAAGGTGTTGCCGGTCCCGAGGCTGCCAATAACGCTACCGTTACCGCAGCATTGATTCCGCTGCTCACTCTGGGAATACCTACCTCCAATACCACGGCCATCATTCTGGGGGCGTTCCAAAACTACGGTATCCAGCCGGGGCCACAGCTTTTTACCACCTCAGCTGGTTTGGTGTGGGCCTTGATTGCTTCACTGTATATTGGCAATGTGATGTTGTTGGTGCTCAACTTGCCCATGATTGGCTTGTGGGTGAAGTTGCTCAAGATACCCAAGCCGCAGTTGTACGCGGGTATTCTGATTTTTGCCACGGTGGGGGCTTATGGCATGCGCCAGAGTGCGTTTGACTTGTTCTTGCTCTACGGCATTGGTCTTTTGGGCTTGGTCATGCGCCGTTTTAATTTCCCGACTGCACCGGTGTTGGTGGGCATGATTCTGGGCCCATTGGCCGAGGCCCAGTTACGCAACGCCATCTCGATTGGCGAGGGCAGCCCCATGATCTTCTTGCAGCGTCCGATGTCGCTCACGATTCTGGTTGTCGTTGTACTCATCATGGTCTTGCCACGGCTGCTGAAAAAACGAGCCTGAAGGTTGTGTTTACCGCTTTGTTCTGAGAAATCGTGCCAGCTGGTTTCTTCTACGTTATCTGAGCAAGTGGGTGGTTGATCTGGTCATCTCCAGGCGGTCGAGTTTGAACGATGCCGCAAGAGTGGCCAGATCGTGTGCCTGCTCTTGCAGTGCACTTGATGCCGCCGAAGTTTCTTCAACCAGCGCGGCATTTTGTTGTGTGACACCATCGAGTTGAGTCACCGCTTGGTTGATCTGCCCAATGCCTGCAGATTGTTCGCGGCTGGCGGCGGCTATTTCAGACACGATATCGGCCACACGTTTGATGCCCGACACAATTTCTTGCATGGTGTTTCCGGCTCGGGCGACCTGTTCAGTGCCTAAACCAACTTTTTCAACCGAGTCAGATATCAGCGTTTTGATTTCTTTGGCGGCCTCGGCACTGCGCTGCGCCAGACTGCGCACTTCAGATGCGACGACCGCAAACCCACGTCCTTGTTCGCCTGCACGGGCCGCCTCTACTGCGGCATTCAGCGCCAAAATGTTGGTTTGAAATGCGATGCCATCAATCACACCGATGATGTCGGAAATTTTTCTGGAAGAGGTGTTGATGGCCTCCATCGTGTTGACGACTTGGGACACGACATCTCCTCCCTGGGTGGCCAAATTGGAGGCAGATGTAGCCAATTGGTTGGCTTGATCCGCATTGTCCGCATTGTGTTGTACGGTGTTGGTCAGTTTGGCGGATGCGGAGGAGGTTTGCTCCAGGGAGCTGGCTTGTTGTTCTGTGCGATTGGATAAGTCCAGCGTGCCGGTGGCCACTTCGCTGGCTGCACTGGCGATGGAATCTGAGCCATTCCGTACTTGACCAATCACCCGGCTCAAATTGCTGCGCATGATCTCCATTTGCCCCAGCAAATGGCCAATTTCATCGCTTCCGGTATGACTGACGGTGTGTGATAAATCACCATCTGCAATGGCCGAGGCGGTTTCATCTGCCAGCTTGAAGCCGCTGCGCAGTCGTGTCAATAGCATCAGTGTCATCACAATTGCAGGTACACCACCCAGCAATACTGCCATGATGAATACAACAAGCGAAGTGTGATAACGAGTTTCGGCAGCGGTGTAGGCATCAAGCGCAGCCTTGACCTGACTGTCCCGGTAAACCAGCAGTGATTTGATGGCAGACTCACCTTCTTCTCGTCCGGCCTTCAAAAAGAAGGCCATGATGGTGGGGCTGAAGTCGCCCGAATCAATAGCCTTGATCACTTGGTCGAGTTTGTCACGCCAAGCGGTTCGACTGGTTTTGGTGGCCTCAAAAATGGCTTTTTCTTCAGGGGTACTTGCCAGGGCCTCCATCTCCTTGAACAGACGATTGGCTTCGGCCCGATTGGCCGCAATGGCTTCTGTGTGTAGGTTGGTGGGGTGTTCGTGTATGGAGGCCAGTGGCCCATCGGGGGCATGCTGAAATGCCAATAACACTTGCAGACGGTTGGCCGTAATTTTGCTGATGGAGTCGTCGGCCATCAAGGCCGGTAGCATGGCCTTGTCATGCACCGTCTTCAGGCTGTCGCGGGCTGACATCATGCCCCAAAGGCTGGTGCCTATCACGGCCATGAAGGCCATGGAATAAACAACGATGACGAGCATAAAACGTTGTGTGATCTTGGTATTTTGAAACATCGTTTCTTTCGTATTTTTTGCATGAATGCGTGAGGGTCAAGCATTCGAATGGAGATGGGTGGATTGTAAAAATTGAGCCGTTCGTCTAACTTACTTGATGGTCAAGTGGCTATTGCCATTGATTTTGAAGGCGCTAACCACACTTTCCAGATGTTGCGCCTGATCCTGCAAGGATTGCGCAGCGGCTGCGGCTTGTTCCACCAGGGCCGCATTTTGCTGAGTGACCTGGTTCATTTGGTCAATGGCATTGCCAACCCGTTCAATACCTTCGGTTTGATCGGCACTGGCCGTAGTGATTTCACCCATGATGTCGGTCACATGACGGATGCTGTCCACAATGTCATTCATGGTGCTGCCTGCTTGTTGCACCAGACTGCTGCCGGCTTCGACTTTGGCGACCGAGTCGTTGATCAAGGCCTTGATCTCTTGCGCGGCATCGGCAGAGCGTTTGGCCAGACTGCGCACTTCAGCGGCCACGACCGCAAACCCCCGGCCTTGTTCTCCTGCTCGGGCAGCTTCCACTGCGGCATTCAAGGCCAGGATATTGGTTTGGAAGGCAATGCCGTCAATCACCGCAATGATGTCCACAATGCGCTTGGATGAAGTGTTGATGGAAGCCATGGTGTCAATCACCCCGGAAACCACACTGCCGCCGTGTACTGCCACATCGGATGCGGTTTGTGCCAATTGGTTAGCCCGATGCGCGTGTTCGGCGTTTTGATTAACCGCTGCGGTGACTTGCGCCATGGACGCAGCCGTGTTTTCCAGCGAGCTGGCTTGTGACTCGGTGCGGTTGGACAGGTCCAGATTGCCACTGGCAATGTCGCTGGCAGCGCTGAAAATGGTGTCTGTCCCTATGCGTACCTGTCGCACGATACCTTCCAGACTGGCGTTCATGTCTTTCAGGGCTTGCTGCAATTCGCCCATTTCGTTGTGTGAGTTGATCTCAATGTGTTGGGTCAGGTCACCTGTGGCAATACTGCGGGCCACATCCACGCTTCGCTCCAGTGGTCTTGTCACAACTTTGCGGATAAAGGGGTAAATCAGCATCAGCACCGGAATACAGGTAATGAGTGCGGCCAAAATGGATTTCAGCCGCTGGTCTGCCAGTCTGCCAGGCTCGCATTCACTTTGTCCAGCGACACCTTCATACTGACCACTCCCAGAACCGTGCCTTCGGGTACCACATGGCAAGTGGTGCAATCTTTACCCAGGGAGTTTTTCAAGGCAAGCGCCGGGCGAATGGCGCGCAGATATTCTCCTTTGGCATCAGTTTCCACCTGCACCAGGGTTTGGCCATTTTGCAGCACCTGCTGTTCCAAGGCATCAGGTTTGCTGTCGTCCTTTTCTGTGCCTGCACCAAAGACCGAAGTCACAGCCTCCGCCCTGAGCACTCGTAAATCACGGATAGAGCCTAATTGTTTCACCTGATCCAGAAACACATCGCGTTGGGCTACGGTGCCGGTGACCATCATGCCGGTGAGTCCGGCCATGGTGGCATCGTGCATGCTGGTAGAAAAATCCGTGGCTTGTTCCAGTGCCGCCTGGCGTGTCACATGGCCTTGCCAAATGACGACACCTGTCCAAACCACCAGCAAAGCCACCGCGATGGTGGTCAGTAGTTGGATCCAGATTTTGTATTTGGCTGTATGCACGTTGGTTTCCTGAAAAAAGCAAACACCGCAATATACCGTTCAATTTGTGATTGAGCGGTATGAGCTGAGGGTTTTGTGTGTTGGATGGCGAGTGAATTGTCAGAACTACGATGACAGGTTGTTGGTTCAAGCAGTCTTCCAATGTCAATACTCATACATGGGTATGTTGGCGGTAGCCGTTCTGGGCTAGTCTTGGCGATATTGGCTTCATCAATACTTATGAGACTTGGCGCTGTGCTATCGCTACCAAGTTCAGCATCAGCAGACCATTTCTGTATGGCTTCAGTCATAGAATGAAAGCATACCCCAACGCACAGGTTTTGTGCTGTTCATAAGCTGTTTGCCCTGTTCATTATGGTGTTAAATATCCAACTGGTTTGGTCATGAATAGATGCGATGAATCCTGATTTGTCAATGCGGCTGATTGCGGCTGTTGATCATATGCCCGCATTCCCCAAGAGTGTGGAGCAGATACTGGCACTCACACGTGATATGTCTTGCTCACCCAAAGATTTGGTGCAGGTGATTAACGGTGACCCTGTGGTCACGGTAAAGGTATTGCGGGTTGTGAACTCGGCGTATTACGGCTTGTCCAAACAAATCACTTCAGTAGATCATGCGGTGGTTTTTCTGGGGTTTAATACCATCAAAAATCTGGCTCTGAGTATGGCGGCCATAGGTATGTTGCCCAGTAGCGGATTGTCCGGTTTTGATGGTCAGAGGTATCTGATGCATTCCATGGCGACAGCTTCCATTGCCCGCCAATTGGCGCATCGTCTGCATGAGGCAGATGCCAATGACTGTTTTATCGCGGGTTTGCTGCACGACTTCGGCAAGGTGGTGGTGGCGCAATTCATGCCCACGGATTTTCGAAAATCGATGGAGCTCAGTCTTTGGCAAGGCTTGCCTTTGCACCGGGCTTTGCAGGAGGTGATTGGTGTTGATCATGCGCATGTGGGTGCCATGCTGGCAGAGAAATGGCGTTTTGCGCCTGACTTGGTTCAGACCATTCGCTACCAGCATGAACCCGAGAATTCAGATACACCCATGATGGCCACGGTGGTGGCAGCCAATCAGATCAGCAAACAGCTTGGTTTTGAGTTTGGTGGCTGGCTGGTGATTGAGGAACTGGCTGACTGCGTAGCCAACAGGCTGGGCGGTAAACTTGAAAGCGTGAGACTTAGCTTGGGTGATCTTGGTCCGATGCTGAATGAGGCGAATGTGTTTTCCCACTTGTAAATGGGTTGAATGAACCAACGGAGTTTCAATCAATATGACTGATGCAGATGTTTTAGGGGGCTCTGGCGAGTCGCCAGCCACCATTTTGTGTGTGGATGATGAGGCTGGTATCTTGTCGGCTTTGCGGCGTCTGTTTCGTGCCAAGGGATTGGCAGTGCAGGTGGCCCAGAGTGGACAAGCTGGCTTGGCATTGATGCAGACCCAAGCTTTCGATTTGGTGATTTCTGACATGCGTATGCCAGAAATGGATGGCGTAGCGTTTTTGGAACAGGTGCGCCAGCACTGGCCAGACACCATGCGTTTGTTGCTCACCGGTTATGCCGACATCAATGCCGTGATGGGTGCCATCAATAAAGGGGAAATCTACCGCTACATTGCCAAACCCTGGGATGACAATGACATTTTTCTGGTGGTTCGCGGTGCTTTGCAACACCGGGCCATGGAAATGGAGCAAAAGCGGCTCCAGGTTTTGGTGCAGCAGCAGAACGAAGAACTCAAGGTCATGAATGACAGTCTTGAGGTCAGGGTGCACACCCGTACTCAGGAGCTGCGCCAAGCCAACGAGCGTATGCGCAATAACTTCATCACCTCCATCAAGGTGTTTACCTCACTGATTGAATTGCGTCATCCCAATCTGGCTGGCCATGCTCGCCGGGTGGCCGATTTGGCGAGAAGGCTTGCGGGACAAATGGGGCTGGATTCCAAGCAGGCTCAGGAAATATTTGTGGCTGGCTTGTTGCATGAGGTTGGTAAAGTGGGCTTTGAGGACGAGTTGCTCACCACGCCAGTGTCCTTGTTCAATACACGGCAACTGGAGGTGTATCGCAATTACCCGGCCATTGCTGAAACAGTGTTGATGCCACTTGACGAACTCAAAGGCGCTGTGGAAATCATCAGAAATCATCTTGAACGTTTTGATGGTGGCGGTTATCCGCGGCATTTGTCTGAGGCGCAAATTCCCTTGGGTGCACGGATTTTGGCCGTGGCCAGTGAATATGACAGCTTGCAACTGGGGCTGATTGGGCAGCGCAAGCTTGATGCCCGTCAGGCACATGATGCCATCGTGCAGGGCTCAGGTCGTCGTTTTGATCCGGCGGTGGTTGATGCGTTTGTGGTGCTGCATGGTGGCAAGTCACGCGAGCAGCTCAAAAAAGAAAAGCAAGTTGAGTTGACAGTTCACTCACGCGACCTGATGCCTGGCATGATGCTCTCACGCGACATGATCACCCCCAGTGGTTTGCTGATGCTGACTGCGGGTCATGTTCTGGACGATGCAGTGATCCGAAAAATCGTTGACTTTGAACGTTCAAGCGAGCTTAAACTGATGGCGGATGTTTGGCAAGAAATCAAAGCCTGAACGGTATCCAACATTCCCATCTAAGGAGGAAAAAATGAAGCTGATGGCCTGGACCCTGCACTTTCAAACCGGCCTGGATTTGGTGGATGCCCAACACCATGCCTTGGTGGACATGATCAATCAGGCTGCCCCTCATCTGGCTTTGAATGATGAGCTTGCCAAGCGTGCGGTGCGGCCCTTGCTTGATAATTTGACCCGTTACGCTGCGGTACATTTTCATGACGAAGAAGTCTTGATGGCGGAAAAAAATCTGGCCCAAGACTATCAGCTGCATCACCAGCAGACCCATCATGTGTTTGTGGAAGAGCTGACCCATATGCGTCAGCAGTATGAGCAGGAGGGTACAGTTTCTGGCACTGATTTATTGCGATTTTTGAGCAGCTGGCTGAGTTTTCATATCTTGTTGGAAGACCAGAACATGGCTCAGCAAATCAAGGACATGGAGGCAGGGTTAACGGCGATTCAGGCGCACGAGCGGGTCAATCAACCCAAGGACAATGCTCATGAGGTGTACAACAGTTCATTGTTGGAGCTGTTTACTTTACTGACTGAGCGTAACCATAAGCTGGTGCTGGCCAATGAAGCAGTGCACAAAAGTCAGGCTGAGCTAAAAATGGCCAACCAGTCGCTGGAGTTGCGGGTTCAGGAGCGTACCAGCGATCTGGAAGCCACGGTCGCCCAGTTGAAGCAAACCCAGAACCAGTTGATGCAGTCCGAAAAAATGGCTGCAGTAGGGCAGCTGGCAGCAGGTGTGGCGCATGAAATCAACAATCCGGTCGGTTTTGTGACTTCCAACATGGGGGCCTTGTCCGGTTATATCGATCAGTTGTTCGGCTTGATTCGGACATACCAAACTGCGATGGTTGATTTACCTCCCGAGCAGCGCAAAGTGGTGGACGAGGCAAGCAAAAAAATCGATCTGGACTACCTGAGTGAAGATATCCCCAGCTTGTTGAAAGAGACGCGAGAAGGATTGGCCCGGGTCAAGCGCATCGTCAGCGATTTGCGTGATTTTTCACACTCGGATGATGGTCAGTGGGCGCAGGCTGATTTGAATCAGGTCATTGAGAGCGCCCTTAACGTGGCTGCCAACGAGATCAAATACAAAGCCCGGGTGGTGAAAGAGCTGGCAAGCTTGCCGCTGGTCAATTGCATTGCCGCACAAATCAATCAGGTGCTGGTGAACATGATGGTGAATGCTGCTCAGGCCATTGGTAGCCAAGGCGTGATCACCGTGCGCAGTGGTGTGAAGGACGACCAAGTCTGGCTGGAGGTAAGCGACACGGGTTGTGGCATGTCTGAAGAAGTTCAAAAGCGGATATTTGAACCCTTTTACACCACCAAACCGGTTGGCAAGGGAACCGGCTTGGGGTTGTCTATCACCTGGGAGATCATTCAGCGCCACCAAGGAGAGGTCACAGTGCACAGTGAACCAGGACAAGGCACTACGTTCCATATCACCTTGCCAATCAAACCTGTAGTGCCGTGATGTTTTTGCCTGCATCGCTGGTCAGGTTCAAAACCCCAGGGGATTTTTGGGGTGGTCTGGCCTCCATGCTGGTGGCGTTGCCTGCCTCAGTGGCATTTGGAGTCACGGTTTACGCGGCGATCAGTCCGGAGTACGCTGTATTTGGTGCGCTGGCGGGTATTCTGGGGGCGACGGCTCTGGGCATCATTGCCCCTACATTTGGCGGCACTGACCGCTTGATCAGTGCCCCCTGTGCACCCGCTGCAGCGGTTCTTTCGGCTTTTGCGATTGAACTCGTACAACAGGGTGTCTCTGCTGCCAACATTGTGTTGCTGCTGACTGTGCTGGGAATGTTAACCGGCGTGATTCAGATGTTCATTGGGTTCATGGGTGCGGGCAAACTGATCAAATACATTCCTTACACCGTGGTCAGTGGTTACATGAGTGGTGTCGGCCTCATCATCATCGGAAGCCAGATTCCTCGCTTTGTCGGTGCTGCTCAGGGAGTGACCTGGTGGCGTTCGCTTTTATCACCCCAGACGTGGGATACACGCAGCCTGGTGGTTGGTATGACGACGGTGCTGGTCGCCTTGTTTGCTCCCAAAATCACCAAGGCCATACCCAGTACCATCTTGGGTATTGTGGCTGGTTTGCTGGCCTATCTGGGTTTGGCCAATACGGATGCGTCCATGCTCACTCTGAACGCCAACCCACTTGTTCTGGGGGCGTTGAATGCCACTGGTGAGGGCTACATCCAGACCATCATGGGGCGCTGGCAGGAAATGGGTGAACTCAAACTCAGTCAAGTGGCTACTTTAGCCGGTAGCGCTCTGACATTGGCGGTATTGCTGTCCATTGACACACTCAAAACCTGTGTGGTGATCGACCAGCAAAACCGTCATCGGCATGATCCCAACCGCGAATTGTTGGCACAAGGACTGGCCAACATGACGGCTTCATGTGACTGGTTTGTTGCTGGGGGCCTACATCGCATGGATACCGGTGGCCACACTGGCAGGCATTTTGATTGTGGTGGGTTGGCGCATGATTGATCTTGAACCCTTGCGCTTTCTGGAGTCAAGGGCCACGGTATTTGATTTTGCGGTGGTCTTTGTGGTGGTTGGTTTTGCCTTGATGGTGGGCTTGATTGCAGCCTCAGCCTCAGGTGTGGCGCTGTCGATTTTGCTGTTTGTACGTGAGCAAGTGGGGGGCTCGGTGGTACGGCGCAAAACCTTTGTGAATCAACGCTCATCCACCTGGTGTCGACCTGAAGCCGAGATGCGCCTGATTGCTGAAAAGGGCGACAAGGCGATTATTTTTGAGCTTCAAGGGAGCCTGTTTTTCGGCACCACCTATGAGCTGTATACACAGCTTGAGCCGGAAATCAAGCTGCGTGATTACGTGATTCTGGACATGCGCTGGGTGCAGGCGGTTGATATGACGGCGGCCCACATGCTCAATCTGGTACGCGACACCTTGCGGGATCGCGGTGTGCCCTTGGTGCTCAGTCATGTGCGGGAGCAATTGCCCAATGGCCGGGATCTGGTGGCGTTTCTGACACAGACCGGGTTGATGGGTGAGGGCAGTGGGGTGCTTGTTTTCAAAACACTGGAGGAAGCCATTGAGTGGGTTGAAGACCAATTGGTCGGCGCTGAGTTGCCAACCAGCGCTGATGAGGTGCCCTTACGGTTGGCAGAAATGGATCTGTTTCAGGGTCGCAAAGATGACACCCTGGCTGACCTGGAGGCCCGAATTCAGTTGCGTACAGTCAAAGCGGGTGAATCGGTGTATCACCTGGGTGATCCGCAGCGTGAGCTGTATTTGATTCGGCGCGGCACGGTGCGGATCATGGCCCCCATCAGTGGCAGCCGTCAGTTGCATCACATTGCCAGCTTTGGGCGCGGTGATTTTTTTGGTGGCCTGGCATTTTTGGATGAGCATGTACGCAGTGACAGTGCCATCGCCAGTAGCGACACTGATTTGTTTGTACTGTCGCTCGAGCAATTCAACCAGCTGGCGGAAGAGCACAAAAAGCTGGCACTGATTCTGATGACCGCCATTTCGCGCACACTGGCCCAGCGCCTGCGACACGCTGATGGTGAGCGTACCTTGTTGCATGTTTAATAACTGAGGAATAACAATGTTCGAATCTGCCGAAATAGGACACAAGATGACCAAAGCTGCCTACCGTGAAGCGATACCAGCGCTGCGCGCAGCTTTGTTGGAAGCCCAAGTCAATTTGTTTGAGAAGCACAAGACACCGGTGATTGTGCTGATCAGCGGCCAGGACGGCGCTGGCAAGGGTGAGACCATCAATGTGCTCTATGAATGGATGGACCCGCGCTTCCTTTCTACCCTGGCATTTTCCCAGCCCAGCGATGAAGAGCGTGAGCGGCCACCCATGTGGCGCTATTGGCGCAGCCTGCCGCCCAAGGGGCGGGTGGGCATTTTTGCCGGGTCGTGGTATTCCGACCCGATTCGCGAGCGCATTGAGGGCCATATTTCGGATAAAGAATTCGATGCACATGCCCAACAGATCAACCAGTTTGAGGAGATGCTGGTCAATGAGGGCGCACTGGTGCTCAAATTCTGGTTTCACTTGACCAAAGACGGGCAGAAACAGCGCCTCAAAGCACTTTCTGATGACCCACGCACCGCTTGGCGCGTCACCCAATGGAACTGGGATCGCCTCAAAACCTACGACAAGTTGCAAAATGTGGCGGGACATTTGCTGCGTGTGACCAATACGGCCGCTGCGCCCTGGGTGGTGGTCGAGGGCACGGATGACCGATACCGTTCGATGACCGTGGGACAGGTGTTGCTCCAGGCCATGCAGAAAAAATTGGCGGAAGTGGAGATTGCGCGCACCCCCACAGCACCCATCGTGCGGGTCGATCTGGATGGCCGCAATGTGCTCTCTGAACTTGATCTGTCGCTGGCATTGGCAGAAAAACCTTACAAGGATGAACTGGCCCAATGGCAGGGGCGCTTGTCGGAGCTGGTGCGTGACGAGCGTTTCAAAGGGCGCTCGCTGGTCTGTGCTTTTGAAGGTGCTGATGCGGCCGGCAAAGGGGGGGCGATTCGACGTATTGCCGCCGCTCTGGATGCGCGTCAATACCAGGTGACACCTGTGGCCGCACCGACCGAAGAAGAGCGCGCCCAACCCCACTTGTGGCGGTTTTGGCGGCATTTGCCACGCCAGGGACATGTGGCCATTTTTGACCGCACCTGGTATGGCCGGGTGCTGGTCGAGCGGGTCGAAGGTTTTTGCTCCGAGGCCGACTGGTTGCGGGCCTACAGTGAAATCAATGACTTTGAGCACGAAC
>VIKI01000168.1 GCA_008080595.1 Comamonadaceae bacterium | reverse complement strand
ATGTGCTGTCAGGCATCGAGCTTTTGAACCTGGCACGTGGCGAAGCCGATGTCGCCCTGCGCACCAGCAGGCCCACCGATGCCGACCTGGTGTGTCTGAGCGAGCTGCACACTCCTATGCGGGTCTACGTCTCCAACACCTTTGCCGCGCAATTGGCTACACCGCCCAAGCTGGCCGACCTGCCCTGGATTTGCTGGGCCGCCCAATACCAGGATTTGCGCGTCAATCAAGAGCTCAGCACCTTGATCCCCAACTTCAAACCGGCGTTTGCCTCAGACGACTTTCTGGTGCAACTGGCCGCCTGTGAGGCCGGTCTGGGTGCCATGGTGTTGCCGCAAGCGCTTTACCGCTATGCCTGTTTGCAGCGCCGTGTCGAGTTGTGCGAACTGGATATGGATCTAGGCCCCAATGCCATCGGTGAGCTGTACCTGGTGTGCCACAAACGGCATCGGTATTTGCCCAAGGTTCAGTTGATCCTCAATGACCTGTCGGAGATCTTCCACACACATCTTCCAGATTGCACAGACGCACAAGCGCCATCTTGGGGTCAACCCCAGCGCTGACTGCGAGAAACCTTAAGCTTTGGTACGATATTTGCGAGTGTGAGGTGCGCTCATTGCAACACAACCTGATCAGCCTAAGGGGACTCCATTGGCACATTCAAATTCCCTGGATTTTTCTGAACCCCCCACCATTTTGGTGGTTGATGACACGCCGGACAATCTGGCCGTGATGTCGGCCTTGCTCAAGGGCAGCTACAAAGTCAAGGTGGCCAACAACGGCGAACGGGCATTGAAATTTGCCAGCACCACGCCACAGCCGGATCTGATTTTGCTCGACATCATGATGCCCGGCATGTCTGGCTATGACGTGATCCGAAAGCTCAAGGCAGACCCTCTCACGCGCCATATTCCGGTCATTTTCCTGACCGCAATGAACGCAACAGACGACGAGCGTGAGGGGCTGGAGCTGGGGGCCGGGGACTACATCACCAAACCCATTTCGCCATCCATCGTCTTGGCCAGAGTGCGCACCCAATTGGAAAACAAGGCCGTGGCTGATTTTTTGCGTGATCAGAATGCCTATCTGGAATCCAAGGTGACACAACGCACCCAGGAACTGGCGGCGATTCAGGATGTGACGATTCTGGCCATGGCCTCACTGGCCGAAACCCGCGACTCCGATACCGGCAACCATATCCGGCGCACCCAGCACTACGTGCGCGTGATGGCACTGAAACTGCAAAACCACCCGCGCTTTGGCTACTTTCTGGACGACAAAACCATTGACTTGCTGTACAAGTCCGCGCCCTTGCATGACATTGGAAAGGTCGGCATTCCTGACCGGATCTTGCTTAAACCTGGCCGCTTCACGCCAGAAGAGTTTGAAATCATGAAAACCCACACCACGCTGGGCCGCGCAGCCATTGAAGCTGCCGAAAAGCAGTTGGGGATGGAGGTCGATTTTCTGAAACACGCCAAAGACATTGCCTGCTATCACCAGGAAAAGTGGGACGGCAGTGGCTACCCCGAAGGTCTGCAAGGTGATGCCATTCCAATTTCAGCGCGGTTGATGGCGGTGGCCGATGTGTACGATGCCCTGATCAGTCGACGGGTTTACAAAGAAGGCATGCCCCATGAGAAGGCTCGCGACATCATTCTGGCGGGGCGTGGCAGCCATTTTGACCCCGACATGGTCGATACCTTCATGTCTTTGCAGGATGAATTTCGCGCTATCGCCGCGCGTTACATGGATTCCGATGCCGATCTGGCGGCCAAGGCAACTCAGTTGGAACGGCTACAAACATGAGCCAAGCAAGCGTTCAAACCGTTCACATTGCCCGCCGCCAGTACAACAAATGGGTGGCGACCGAATCGATTGAAGACTATGCGCTGCGGTATTCGCCCGCAAGTTTTCGCAAATGGTCACCTGCCGTGATTGGCACCACCATGATCGGCACCAACTCGGCGCTGTCGTATGAAGCCATTGGGGCCTTGCTGCTGCTGGACTACGGTTACAGCAACGCCATATGGGCCATGGTGTTCGCTGCCATTGTCATTTTTGCCGTGGGCCTGCCGATTTGCCATTACTCGGCCAAGCACAGCATTGACATGGATTTGCTGACCCGCGCCGCCGGGTTTGGTTATGTGGGCTCGACCTTCACCTCGCTGATTTACGCCTCTTTCACCTTCATCTTTTTGGCGCTGGAAACCGCCATCATGGCGCAGGCGGTCAAGCTGTGTTTTGGCATACCGTTGTGGCTGGGGTACATCCTGTGCTCGGTGGTGGTGATCCCCATTGTGTTTTATGGGGTCACGGCCATCAACCGCTTTCATCGCTGGACACAACTGATCTGGCTGGTGCTGCTGATCGTGCCGTTTTACTACGTCTTCACGCGTCAGCCAGATGCCCTGCAGATGCTGATGAACGTTGAGGGCGAGGTATCCAAAAGCAAGGGTTTTGACTGGCTGCATTTTGGGGTGGCAGCGGGGATATCGTTTTCGCTGATTGCGCAAATTGGCGAACAGGTGGACTACCTGCGTTTCATGCCTGAGCGCACCGCCAAAAATCGCTGGAGCTGGTGGGTCAATATGCTCACCGGCGGCCCCGGCTGGGTCGGGATTGCGTTCATCAAGCAGCTTGGCGGGGCGCTGCTGGCCGCTGTGGCGGTGGTCGCCGGGCTGGCTATTGCCGATGCCAAAGAACCGATTCAAATCTTCAACCACGCCTTTCAATTCGCGGTGAGCAACCCATCCACCGCACTGTTCATCAGTGCCATGCTGGTGATCGTGTCTGAACTCAAGGTCAATGTCACCAATGCCTATGCCGGATCGCTTGCCTGGTCCAACTTTTTCTCCCGCCTCACCCACTCGCACCCGGGGCGGGTGGTGTGGCTGATCTTCAATTGCGCCATTGCCTTGATGCTCATGGAAATGGACTTGTTTGAAGCCATGAACAGTGTGCTGGGCATGTACTCCAACATTGCGGTGGCCTGGATTTGTGCCGTGGTGGCTGATCTGACCATCAACAAACCCTTTGGCTTGAGTCCGCCCATCGTGGAGTTCAAACGGGCGCATTTGTACAACGTGAACCCGGTGGGTGTTCTGAGCATGGTGATGGCCTCCATCGTGTCTTCGATTGCCTTCAGCGGTGTTCTGGGCGAATATGCCCAGGCTTATTCCTGGCTGATTGCTGCGGGCTTGAGTTTTCTGCTCTCCCCCCTGATTGCGTTCCTGACCAAGGGCCGTTACTACATCGCACGTGAGGGCCATTTCCCGGCCAACTCCCCGACGCTGGAGACCTGCAGTGTGTGCAACCAGGACTACGCCCAGGCCGACTCTGCGCATTGCCCGTACCACAACAACACCATCTGCTCGCTGTGCTGCACGCTGGAATCCAATTGCCACGACAGTTGCAAACCCGCACTCAAGCACCCACTAGAGCATTACCGCGATGCGGTTGGCAAAGTGCTGAACACGCTGTGGCCGCGCCCGGTAACGCGACAAATCACACGCCGGGTGGCCAATTTTGGTCTGATCTGGCTGGTGATGCTGACACTGGTCGCACTGGCTCTGTGGATCACCGTGCCTGCAGCCGCCAAAGCCTTTGCGCCAGAAATTGTGCTGCAACTCAATACCCATGTACAACGCGCTTTTTTAGCCATTGCCGTGCTGGCCAGCGTGACCACCTGGTGGATCGTGCTGGTCGAGCCGTGAACTGGCAGAGGAAGAGCTGCGCGCGGCCAGAGATCACGCCGAAGAGGCCACCCGTGCCAAAAGCGACTTTCTGGCCAATATGTCGCATGAGATTCGCACCCCCATGAATGCCATCATCGGCATGTCGCATCTGGCCTTGCAGACCGATCTTGCCCCACGGCAAAAAAATTACATCGAGAAGGTCAAGCGCTCGGCTGAGAATCTGCTGGGCATCATCAATGACATTCTTGACTTCTCCAAAATTGAAGCGGGCAAGCTGACTTTGGAGCGCACTGATTTCCACCTGGAAGATGTGCTGGACAACCTGGCCAATCTGGTCGGCATGAAAGCCCAGGACAAAGGGCTGGAGCTGCTGTTTCAGATTCCCACAGAATTGCCCACCGCCCTGCGGGGCGACCCCTTGCGCCTGGGGCAGGTGCTCGTCAACCTGGGCAATAACGCCGCCAAATTCACCGAAAGCGGTGAAATCATCATCGGCGTGGAGCAAACCGAAAGCCAGGGCGACGCGCTGACCTTGCACTTCTGGGTCAAGGACAGTGGCATTGGCATGACCGCCGAACAATGCAGCCGCCTGTTCCAGTCCTTCAGCCAGGCCGACGCATCCACCACCCGCAAGTACGGCGGTACCGGTCTGGGGCTGGCCATTTCCAAGGAGCTGGTGGAGTTGATGGGGGGGCGTATCTGGGTGGAGTCGGTGGCAGGACTTGGGTCAACCTTCCACTTTCACGTGAACCTGGGCGTTCAGACCAATGCCGCACAGCGGCGCACTGGGGCCCTACAGGAGTTGCAGGGCTTGCGGGTGCTGGTGGTGGACGACAACTCATCGGCACGCGAAATCTTGCACGCCACCCTTGAGAACTTGGGCTGCCAGGTCGACCTGGCCAGCTCGGGGCAACAGGCGCTGGATCGGGTGCAGCAGGCCTTGGCTCAGAAATCATGACCGCCTATGGGTTGGATCAGATGACCATCGTACCGGCATCCATCACGGGCATCATCAAAGCATTGGTGACCAAACCGGTGACCCGCTCAAGCTTGCTGGAAGCCATGGGACGTGCCCTGGACAAAACCTTCGTAGACCAGGATTCAGCCTTGCGCCAGCAACACAAGCATGAGCCCCTCGCCCGGGATATGCGGCATCTGAACGGTGCACGCATCTTGCTGGTGGAAGACAACGAGATGAATCAGGAGCTCGCCACAGAGCTGCTGCAAAGCGCCGGGATCACACTGGTCACGGCCAAGCATGGGCAAGAAGCGCTGGACATTTTGAGCCACGATGCCGCTTTTGATGCCATCTTGATGGACTGCCAAATGCCCGTCATGGATGGCTACCAGGCCACCCAGGCCATTCGCAAGCAAAGTGCTTTGGATGCCATTCCGGTGATTGCCATGACCGCTGACGTGATGGAAGGCGACCGTGAAAAAACCGCCCGTGCCGGCATGGTTGATCTCATCGCCAAACCCATCCATGTCGAGCAAATGTTCGCCACACTGGCTCGCTGGATCACCCCCCAATCCGCCATGGACTCTGGCACGGCAAGCTTGCTGAAGCCTGCGCAAGACGACCCCATCCCCTTGCCTGAGGTGGCCGGACTCGACACTGCCCAAGGCCTGGCCACGGTCATGGGTCAACGCCCGCTGTATTTGCGTCAACTGAAACGGTTTTTTGACAGCTACCAGGACTTTGCCACGCTGTTTGCTGCGGCGCTTGTCGATACCGATACCCAAGCCGCAACCCGCGCGGCCCATACCCTGCGGGGCATTGCCGGAAATCTGGGAGCCACTGATTTGCAGCATGCCGCAGCACGCCTGGAACAAGCCTGCAAAGCAAGTGCCCCAGCCGATCAGATCAACACCGAGCTTGCGCAAACCCTCAACAAACTGCACAACCTGCTCGCTGGCCTGAAAGACTTGCTGGCCTCGTCATCACCCCGCTTGCCAGACCTGGGCAACGCTGATCCGGCCAGGTTGCTTGCCCTGATGCAAACCTTGGCAGTGCAATTAGCCAATGGTGATGCCGATGCCAGCGAAACCATGACCGAGCTGCACAATCTGACGGCCGCAGGCCCTTTGAGCGCAGAACTGGCGCAAGTGGCCCGTCTGATTGATCAGTTTGACTTTGAGGCAGCAGAACTGGCCCTGGAAACTGTGTTGGACAAGTTGCCGCCTGTGGCAAATCAGCGCTAAAACCCCTATTTTCATGATCATTTTAGCCTGTAGCGCTTATGAATAAAGCGCAAACAGCTCTCAAACATATAGCACATAAATTCGCCAAACTTTATAAACCGCTAGCCAGTCGCCCCAGCGTCGCCAAGGCCTGTTCCATGCGCACATCCGCCGGATAGCCGTAGTTGATGCGCAAGCAGTTGCCAAAGCGCCGGTCTGCTGAAAACAAATGCCCCGGTGCCATGCTGATATGTTGTGCCGCAGCCAGTCGATGTAATTGCAGGGCATCCACGTGCGCAGGCAGCTCCATCCACAAAAAATAGCCTCCTTCGGGCCGGGTGACACGTGTGCCCGGCGGAAAATGCGCCTCGATCAGCTTCAAGGCCCAGGCTTGCTGCGCCTCCAGGGTTTGGCGCAACTGGCGCAGATGGCGCTCAAAATGCCCGCCTTGCAAGTAGTCTGAAATTGCCAGCTGTGACGGGATGGCGGTGGACAGCGTGGTCATGAGTTTGAGGCGTTGTACCTTTTGCGCAAAGCGCCCTGCTGCCACCCAACCCACCCGATAGCCCGGGGCCAGGCATTTGGAAAACGAGCTGCAATGCAGCACCAGCCCCTGGCGGTCAAACGCCTTGGCTGGCAGCGGGCGGCGCAAGCCAAAGTACAGCTCGCCATACACATCGTCTTCAATCAGCGGCACCTTGTGGCTGGCCAGCAGCGCCACCAGGGCCTGCTTGCGGTTGTCAGGCATCAGGCTGCCCAAGGGGTTTTGAAAACTGGTCATGAACCAGCAGGCTTTCACCGGGTGCTGGGCCAGCACCTGCGCCAGCGAATCCAGATCGACACCGTCACGCGGGTGGGTCGCCACCTCTACCGCACGCAGGTTCAGCCGCTCCAGCGCTTGCAAGGCCGAGTAAAACGTGGGCGACTCGACTGCCACCACGTCGCCGGGTCGGGTCAGCGCTTGCAAGCAGAGGTTCAGGGCTTCCATGGCACCGTGGGTGATGACAATTTCATCCAGCTCCACAGCGCTACCGTTCATGGCATAACGCAGGTTGATCTGGCGGCGCAGGCGCTCATGGCCCAGGGTCAGGTCTTCCACCATACGTTGCGGGGTCAGTTGCCGCATAGCCGGTGTCAGGCTGCGTGCCAGTTTGTCCAGCGGAAACAGGGTCGGGCTGGGAAAGGCCGAGCCCAGTGGCACCACGTCGCCCTGGCGGGTGGATTCCAGCACCTCAAACACCAGCTCACTGATCGCCACCTCGGTCGACTGGGCACTGATCACCGCCGTGCCCGGCTCGGCCTGCATCGGTTGACGTGTGGCATGGACGTAGTAGCCCGAACGTGCCCGCGCCTGAATCAGCCCGCGTGCCTCCAGCAGGTAATAGGCGGCAAACACCGTGGCCGGGCTGATCTTGCGGCTCTTGCTGGCCTGGCGCACCGAAGGCAGGCGCTCACCCGGACGCAAAGCCTTGGTTTTGATCAGATCGGCAATTTCCTGCGCATAGGTTTCGTAGCGTTTCATGATGGGGCAAACTGATATGGTTTTTTTAGGAATATCTGAATCTACCATTTCAGATGAAGCTGCGGCACAGTCATGGTCATGAACTCCAAAACCATTCCCATTCCCATTGCCATCGACGGCTCAAGAGTTGAGTCGATGTTTCAACTTGAACCCAAACAAAAAGTTTACGTGCGTGCCACTTCCGGCTGGTTTTCCGCCTGGCGCTGGATCATGGTCTGGCTCACGCAACTGGTCTTTTATGGCCTGCCGTGGGTCAGCTGGCATGGTCGGCAGGCGGTGTTGTTTGATCTGGCGCAGCAGCGCTTTTTTCTGTTTGGCCTGGTGCTGTACCCGCAAGACCTGATTTACCTGACGCTGCTGATGGTGCTGGCCGCGTTGGCGCTGTTTTTTGTGACCACGGTGGCCGGGCGCATCTGGTGCGGTTTCTCCTGCCCGCAAACGGTGTACACCAAACTATTTGTCTGGGTGGAGCACCTGACCGAGGGCAAACCACACGCCCGCAAGGCCCTGGACAGCCGCACCTGGGACGCAGAAAAACTGCTGCGCAAAGGCAGCAAACAAGCCCTGTGGCTGGGCATCAGCCTGTGGACCGGGTTCACCTTTGTGGGCTATTTCACGCCCATCCAATCGCTGGCAAGGGCTTTGCCTGACTTGTCGATGGGGCCGTGGGACTCGTTCTGGGTGTTGTTTTATGGCCTGTTCACTTACCTCAATGCTGGGTATTTGCGTGAACAGGTGTGCAAACACATGTGCCCCTATGCCCGCTTTCAGTCGGCCATGTTTGACCGTGACACCCTGATCATTGGCTACGACAGTGCGCGTGGGGATGCACGTGGGCCACGCTCGCGCTCAATCGATCACAAAGCCATCGGCCTGGGTGACTGCACTGACTGCACCCTGTGTGTGCAGGTGTGCCCCACCGGCATTGACATTCGCGACGGTTTACAAAGCAATTGCATTGGCTGCGCCGCCTGTATTGATGCATGTGACGGGGTGATGGATCAAATGAAATACCCACGCGGTTTGATCCGCTACTCAAGCCTCAACGGGCTGACCCATGGCTGGAGCACCTCTACCCTGCGCCAACGGATGCTGCGCTGGCGCGTGCTGGCTTACGGCCTGCTGTTGTGCCTGCTGACTGCCGCGCTGGTGATCGGCCTGAACCACCGCAGCCCGTTTCGCCTGGACGTGATCCGTGACCGGGGTGTGATGGCCCGAACCTTGCACGACGGCAGCATTGAAAACGTGTACCGGCTGCACCTGATGAATGCCACAGAGCAGACACAACGCTACCAGGTCGAGGCCGTCGGTCTTGCCGGCTTGTCGATGGTCAGCCCGGTGCAGGTGAGCCTTGCGCCCATCGAAGCCAAAACCATGGCAGTGGGCGTGCAACTGCCCGCCAAGCAAGCCGAGTCACAGTCCGGGAAAACACTTCAGATGCAGTTCAGGGTGAGCCAGGTGGGTGATGGGGATGATGGGGCGCAGTTGCTTGAAAACACTACGTTTTATGTGCCTCGGTGAGGTGATGCAGTTGACGGAAATGGAGGCAATCACACCATTCCGCCATCAGCTCGCCAAGGCAATATCCATCGGCAAAACTTCCTTGTCGATCTTGCTGGCGAGGGCTTTTGAGCTACTTTGACCTCAAAAGCGGTTTGCAGATTCATCCAGCCTTGAACGTCACCACCAAAGTAGCGGACCAAACGCATGGCAGTATCCACCGTGATGCCGCGCCGCTCCATCACGATGTCATTGATACGCGACGCGGGCACTTTCAGCGACTGAGCCAAGGCATTGGCGCTGATGCCCAGGGGTTTGAGGTAATCCTCACGCAGGATTTCGTCAGGATAAATGGGGCGAAGGCCATTTTTCGAGGCTGCAATGATCATGAACATCTTCGGGAATCAATGAAAATTTGATAGCTGCTTGCGCTTGTCACACAATGGATTGCGCATATTTTTATCGATAAAGACGAAAGGCCGCATATAGCGGCCTTTCCATTTGGTGCATCTTTCAGCTTGTTAGCGTCCAGAGCGCATATCCCAATCGATTAGTGGCTAAACTTTAACACACCACATTTGAAGTCAGTTTTACAAATATCAGGGAGACACTCATGGCGGCATTGCGCTACAGACTCGCGCTCGATTTGGGATCAACATCGCTGGGCTGGGCCATGATTCGGCTCAATCACGACAACCCACCGGCCCCTATTGCGGTCATCAAAGCCGGAGTTCGCATCTTCTCAGATGGACGCAACCCAAAGGACGGCTCATCCCTGGCGGTCACACGGCGCGAAGCACGATCCATGCGTCGCAGGCGTGACCGACTGCTCAAGCGCAAGGCTCGCATCACCAAAACACTGACAGACTACGGATTTTTCCCCGCAGACGAAGCTCAGCGCAAAGCCTTTGTCACACTCGACCCTTACGCACTGCGTGCCAAAGGGCTGGACGAAGCACTGACACCGGCAGAATTTGCACGCGCCCTCTTCCACATCAACCAGCGGCGCGGCTTCAAGAGCAACCGAAAAACCGACAAAAAAGACAACGACAGCGGCGCACTCAAGCAAGCCATCCTCGGCCTGCGGGCACAACTCGACTCACTGGGTAAAGATGGCAAGGCCCGCACCGTGGGCGAGTTGCTCAACCGCCGCCTGACCAACACCGCTTTGCCTGCGAAGCAGCGCACCGTGCGTGCCCGCTACCGTGAGCAACGCATTGTCAAAGACGACGGTAAATCCAAACTCGACAAGAGTTACGACCTGTACATCGACCGCGCCATGATTGAGGCTGAGTTTGATGCGCTGTGGGCCAAACAGTCATCGTTCAACCCGATGCTGTTCAACGACACTGCACGTGATGACCTGCGCTATTGCCTGCTCTTTCAGCGGCCCCTCAAGCCGGTCAAGCCAGGTCGCTGCACCTTGATGCCCGACGAAGAACGTGCCCCGCTGGCCCTGCCCAGCGTACAGCGTTTCCGCATCTACCAGGAGGTGAATAACCTGCGCATCCTGCGTGAAGGGCTGAAGGAAGAAGTCCTGACGCTTCAGCAGCGTGATGTTTTGGTTTCGGCACTTGAAGCCAATGGCAAGCGCAGCTTCACACAAATCAAAAGGCTGCTGGACATAGGTGGCGCGGTGCAGTTCAACTTTGAAGACCCCAAACGCCAGGAACTCAAAGGCAACACAACCAGCGCCATCTTGTCCAAGGATGATCACTTTGGCAAAGCGTGGTTTGCGTTTGACGAGTCCAAACAAGATGCCATCGTGTTGCAACTCGTCCAAGAAGAAAACGAAGCCAAGCTGGTGCGCTGGCTGCAGGAGGAAACCGACGTGGACGAAGCCCATGCCGAGGCCATTGCCAATGCAGGCCTGCCGGAAGGTTACGGCAGTCTGTGCAGTCAAACGCTCGCACGCATATTGCCCGAGCTGCGCCGCGATGTGGTGACGTATGACAAGGCAGTGCTGGCAGCAGGTTTCGATCACCACAGCAACATCAGCCCCGCTGCCACCGGCGAGATACGGCCAGAGCTGCCTTACTACGGCATACCGCTGCAACGCCATGTCGGCTTTGGCTCTGGCAAGCCAGAAGATAGTGACGAAAAGCGATACGGAAAACCTCAAACAAAGCAAAGAGCAACGAGACGAAGAGAGTAAGCGCCAGGCCGACAACCAACGCCGCAACACACGGCTACGCTCCGACATTGCAAGTGTTTTAAACATCAGCGCCGAACGTGTACGGGCCGCTGATATTCAAAAGATGATTTTGTGGGAAGAGTTGAGCAACAACGTAGCCGACCGCCACTGCCCCTACTCTGGCGTGCAGATCAGTGCGGCCATGCTGCTCAGTGAACAGGTAGAAATTGAGCACATCCTGCCCTTTTCTGAAACGCTGGACGACAGCCTGAACAATAAAACCGTCTCCATGCGCCAAGCCAATCGCGTCAAAGGCAACCGAACGCCATGGCAAGCACGGGAGGAATTTGCAACGCAGGGCTGGGCCTATGCCGACATCCTGCATCGCGCAGAGCAAATGCCCAAGGCCAAACGCTATCGCTTTGGTGAAGATGGTTTGCAACGCTGGCTCAAAGACGACGCTGGATTCCTGGCTCGGGCACTCAACGACACCCGTCATCTGAGCAAAGTAACTCGCGAATACCTGAGCCTCATCTGCCCGCAAAACACCCGAGTCATTCCTGGCCGTATGACTGCCATGCTGCGGGCCAAATTTGGACTCAATGATGTGCTCGGTCTTAACGGGGAGAAAAACCGCAATGACCATCGCCACCATGCGGTAGATGCTTGTGTAATCGCCGTAACAGACCAAGGATTACTCCAGCGCTTTGCTCAAGCCAGCGCCAGCGCACGCGAGCAGCAGCTCAATCGACTGGTAGACAACATGCCCCTTCCATGGCACAACTATCGAGACCATGTGCAGCGTGCCATCAGCAGCATCTGGGTCAGCCACAAACCTGACCATGGACATGAAGGAGCCATGCACAACGACACCGCCTATGGTTTGCTGGGCAATGGCCGCGTGAGTGTCCACAAAGTGGTCAATGGCAAACGCGAACGCATGGAAGACAACCTCAAGGTCATTGAATTCAGCGATGCCAAAGCCACGGCACGCCACGGTGTACTTTCCACGGGTGAACCGCGCCCCTACAAAGGCTACAAGGGCGACAGCAATTACTGCATCGAGATCATTCGCAACGACAAGGGAAAATGGGAAGGCGAAGTGATTTCCACCTTCGAGGCGTATCAATTAGTGCGACAACACGGGCTGGCACGACTACGGCATCCGAAGCTGGGCGTGAATGGGAGGCCGTTGGTGATGCGGTTGATCATTGATGACTATGTGAAATTGGAGCATGAAAGTCACCATCGGGTTCTAAGAGTTGCTTATGCAAATTCCGCCGGAACGATAGCGTTCGCCGACCATCAAGAAGCCAACGTCGACAAGAGAACACGCAGCAAAGAGCTTTCATACGTGTTCAAAACTGCCGGTTCACTTCAAAAATCCCAAGCCCGCCGAATCACCATCTCCCCCATCGGCGAACTCCACGATCCCGGATTCAAGGAGTAAACAGCATGATCGGTCGCATCGTAGAAGTGGCCGATGACCGTCGGCATTTGTCCCTGCACCGCGGGTTCATGGTGGTGCAAGACACAGAGGGCGAACGCAAACAATTGGGACAAGTGCCGCTAGATGACATAGCCGCTGTCATCGCCAATGCGCACGGCCTGAGCTATACAAACAACCTACTGGTAGCCCTATCCGAGCGCGGTGCACCCTTTGTACTCTGCGCGGCAAATCACAACGCTGTAGGCATGCTGCTGCCCATTGACGGAAACTTTGAGCAGGCCAAACGCATTGAAGCTCAGATTGCAGCCAGTTTGCCAACCCACAAACGCCTTTGGGCAGCAGTGGTGCGATCCAAGCTGGAGCAACAAGCCGCCGCACTTGAAGTCGTCGGCGCACCCACTGCCCCGCTGGCTGCACTGGTTTCCAAAGTCAAAAGCGGTGACCCCGAAAACATTGAAGCACAAGGCGCACAACGCTATTGGCGGCTCCTATTTGGTGACACCTTTCGGCGCAATCAGGATGGCGATGACATTAATGGCTTGTTGAACTATGGCTACACCGTCTTGCGTGCCTGCACGGCACGCGCCATCATTGCTGCAGGCTTGCACCCCAGCATCGGCCTGCACCACAGCCATGACAACAACGCCATGCGTTTGGTGGACGATGTCATGGAGCCTTTCCGACCCGTGATTGACCTGAAGGTATGGCACTTGCGACGCTGTGGCGAAACTCTGGTAACACCGGAGACCAAACGCGCCTTGGTACGCACGCTGTATGACGACATGCAAACCGAAGCGGGAGCTACTCCCGTGATGGTCTGTGCGCAAAAATTGGCCGTGTCACTCGCACAGGTTTATTTAGGCGAGCGCGACAAACTGGACTTGCCATTGCCCGGCTTGCCTATTGCGCTCGCCAATGCACTGCAAGATGAATAGAAAGCCATAGCCATGTTATCGGGGTACAGATTGATGTGGATGATCGTGATGTTTGACCTACCGGTGGTGCAAAAAGCCGAGCGCAAAGCAGCCACAGAGTTTCGCAATAACCTGCTGGACATGGGCTTCGAGATGAGCCAGTTCAGTGTCTACATGCGCTTTTGCACCAGTGGCGCACAGATTGAAACCTACTGCAAACGGGTCGAAGAAGTCTTGCCACAAGGGGGGAAAGTGAATATCCTGCAGTTCACCGACAAGCAGTACGAACGCATCGTCAGTTTTCACGGAAAAACCCAACAACCCGCGAATAAAACGCCTGATCAATTCGACCTTTTCTAGACCATGCAGCCCGTTTTTCAAAACTCAAAAACGAAAAACCCCTTGACGAATCAAGGGGTTATCGCAGCGCTAGTCTAGACGATTGGGATATGCGCTCTGGCCGGAACGCT
>VIKI01000167.1 GCA_008080595.1 Comamonadaceae bacterium | reverse complement strand
GACACAACGTCAACTCTCACTCTGGCTCAATGAGGAGGCTATCGCCAATATTCAAAGCGGCCAATGTCTGCCCGACAAGATCATGGCAGAAGATGTGGCCCGAATGGTGCTTTTTTTGGCCTCTGATGACAGTGCCATGTGTACGGCGCAAGAGTTCAAGGTCGACGCTGGCTGGGATTAGTCTCCTATCCGTATACCGTCAGGGCCGAGGCCTTTAAGGCACTCAGGAGCACTTGTGCAGCGGGTGACAGGGGTATGTCTCGCCGTGTAATAAAACCAAAGGGCTCCATCTCGCAAGGAAAATCCAGGGGCAAAATGCGCAACATGCCATGGTTGGCATAGTAGTGGGCCACATCTTCGGCCATGATGCTGACCATGTCACTTTGCTGCATCATTTGGGTCAGAAAGAGCAAGGAACTGGTTTCAACACGGTTGGTGAGTTGCGGCAAGTCCAGTTCCTGAAACATCAAGTCAAATTTGTGCCGCATCACGCTGCCAACCTGCGGCACAATCCAGCAAAAATCCAGCAATTCGGCGATAGAGAGGTGGGGGCGGTCAAACAGGGGGTGTCCCGGTCGGGCCACGGCACAAACCGATTCATTGGAAATGGCTTCGTAGCGCAAATCAGTTGTTCCATGCTCTTCCGATAGACGTCCAACCATCAAATCCAGTGTTCCCCGATTGAGTTGTTCAATGAGCACATTGCTTGATTCGATGTGTATCGTGATCCGTAAATGAGGATGCGCCTGTTTCACAGACGCAATGGTTTTTGGCAGCAACACCACGCCGGGGGAGGTGATCGCGCCCAGATTAACTTGACCAAACTGTCCGTTCTTGGCTGCCTGAACTTCGTCATTGGCCTGATTCAGGCTGTTCAGTGCAGCACGAGCATGCCGGATCATGGTTTCGCCATACCAGGTGGGTCGCATCCCCCTTGGCAATCGGTCAAAGAGTTGAACTCCCAAGATGTCCTCCAGATCCTTGAGAAGCTTGGAGGCAGCAGGCTGGGTCATATTGAGCACTTGAGCAGCACGGTGGATGTTGCCTTCTTCGGCAAGTGCAACGAGCAGCAAGAGTTGCCTGGTTTTCAGTCGTGCGCGAATCAGCCAGTGCGTGTAATTTGTCATGTCAGGGTTTGTACCGATCTCTTTTTTTGTATCAAACAGGGCGCAAAAAATATTGGAACATAGTTTGCATTGTGCCTATGATTCGGGCCATCCAAGCCATCGGGGCGGGGATTAGATTACAAATCGCTGATCATTTTTAGGAGTCACATTTTGAAAGCTCGCAGAACAACATTGAAAGCATTAGCCGCCGGTTTGGCATTGGGTTTTGCCATTGCAACACCTTTTGCTCAGGCTCAGGACAAAGGCACCGTCGGCGTCTCAATGCCTACCAAGAGCTCCACACGCTGGATCAGTGATGGAAACAGCATGGTCAGCGCTCTGCAAGCCAAAGGTTACAAGGCCGACTTGCAATATGCAGATGATGACATTCCAAACCAGTTGGCCCAGATTGAGAACATGATCACCAAAGGGGTGAAAGTGTTGGTGATTGCAGCCATTGATGGCACAACACTGTCCAATGCCTTGCAAAAAGCTGCTGACAAAGGTGTCAAGGTTGTGTCCTATGACCGTCTGATTGTGGGCAGCAAGAATGTCGATTACTACGCTACGTTTGACAACTTCCAGGTGGGTGTCTTGCAGGCGCAGTCCCTGGAAAAAGCGTTAGGCTTGAAAGAAGGCAAGGGGCCTTTCAATATCGAATTGTTCGGTGGCTCTGCGGATGACAACAATGCCTTTTTCTTCTATGACGGTGCCATGTCTGTGCTGCAGCCCTACATCGACAAAGGCAAACTGGTGGTGCAGAGCAAGCAACTGGGCATGACCAAGGTCTCTACTCTGCGCTGGGATGGTGCTGTGGCCCAAGCACGGATGGAAAACCTGCTGAGCGCATACTACGGCAAGGCCAAAGTGCACGCTGTACTGTCACCCTATGACGGTTTGAGCATCGGTATTTTGTCGGCCCTCAAAGGCGTGGGTTATGGCAGCGGTGGTGTGCCAATGCCATTTGTCAGCGGTCAGGATGCTGAAGTCCCATCCGTGAAGTCCATTATTCGCGGTGAACAGTATTCCACCATTTTCAAAGACACCCGTGAATTGGCCAAAGTGACCGCCAACATGGTGGATGCCATGATGAGTGGCAAAAAGGTCGAGATCAACGATACCAAGACCTACAACAACAAGGTCAAGGTTGTGCCGTCTTATCTGTTGAAACCTGTTAGCGTTGATAAATCCAACTACAAGGCCGTCTTGGTTGGCAGCGGTTACATCAAAGAAGAGCAATTGAAATAATTCAACGAGCTAGGGTAGAGCGGGCCCTGTGCAGAAAAGCGCAGGGCCTTTTTTCATTTTCAGAGGCGTTATGGCTGATCCCATTCTTGAAATGCGCGGAATAAACAAATCGTTCCGCGGTGTACGTGCGTTGAGTGATGTGAATTTGACGGTATATCCGGCCCAGATTCATGCTGTCGTTGGCGAAAATGGTGCCGGTAAATCCACCTTGATGAAGGTTCTCAGTGGTGTTTACCCCCACGGGGAATATGGTGGGGACATTCGTTTCATGAACCAGACGTGTCAATTCAGAGGCATCTCTGACAGTGAGCACCGGGGCATCATCATCATCCATCAGGAGCTGGCTCTTGTTCCACTGTTGTCGATTGCTGAAAACATTTTTTTAGGCAACGAGCCATCTCGCCATGGCATCATTGACTGGAATCAGGCCCATGTCAGAACCCAGGCACTGCTGGCCAAAGTGGGGTTGAAGGAATCGCCCGATGCCTTGATCACCAACCTTGGTGTGGGCAAGCAGCAATTGGTTGAGATTGCCAAGGCTTTGTCCAAGCAGGTCAAACTGCTGATTCTGGACGAACCCACAGCCAGTTTGAATGAGACCGACAGCGATGCCTTGCTGGAATTGTTGTTGGAGCTCAAGCGCCAGGGTATTGCCTGCATCTTGATTTCGCACAAACTCAACGAAGTTTCCAAAGTGGCTGATGCCATTACCATTTTGCGAGATGGTTCTACAGTGGCCTCTCTGGATACCCAAAGTGCCAAGATCAGCGAAGATATGGTTATCAAACACATGGTTGGGCGGGAGATGTCAGATCGCTATCCCAAACGCAGCCCCAACATTGGCGAAAAGGTGTTTGAAATCAAGAACTGGCATGTCCACCATGAAGAGCATGCTGATCGAGAGGTCATCAAAGGCATTGACCTGCACGTCAAGCGTGGCGAAATTGTCGGTATTGCTGGCCTGATGGGTGCCGGACGCACGGAACTGGCCATGAGTGTGTTCGGGCGAAGCTATGGACGCAACATCACCGGTGAAGTGCTAATGCATGGCAAACCGATTGACACCAGCACCGTGCGCAAGGCGATTGAGCAAGGTATTGCCTACGTCACCGAAGATCGCAAGGGTTATGGACTGGTATTGGACGAAACCATTGCCTGGAACACCTCATTGGCCAACCTGAAAGCGGTGTCGCAACACGCCGTGATCAACGATGGGCGAGAGTACAGCGTGGCTGAAGATTTTCGGAAAAAACTCAATATTCGCAGCCCCAACGTGTTTGCCAGCACCATCAATTTGTCAGGTGGTAACCAACAAAAGGTGGTGCTGAGCAAATGGCTGTTTTCTGACCCCGAGGTGCTGATTCTCGATGAGCCCACCCGTGGCATTGATGTCGGTGCCAAATATGAGATTTACACCATCATTGCGCAACTTGCCGAGCAAGGAAAATGCGTACTGATGATCTCGTCGGAAATGCCCGAATTATTGGGTATGTGTGACCGAATATGTGTACTCAATGAAGGCGTTTTTGTGGCGGAATTCAGCGCCGCAGAAGCCTCTCAGGAAAAAATTATGCGATCTATTGTGACCTCAGGAGCAAATTGACATGACGACCGTTTCCCCAGCCGCAAACCCTACTGAAACATCCTCCAAGGGTTTGGGGTTTCTGAAAAATAACCTGCGTGAATATGGCTTGCTGATGTCGTTGATCGTCATCATGGGCTTCTTTCAGGTGATGACCAACGGTACCCTGTTTCAGCCGTTGAATTTGACCAATCTCATTTTGCAGAACAGCTACATCATCGTGATGGCATTGGGCATGCTGCTGGTTATTGTGGCAGGCCACATTGATCTCTCAGTGGGCTCGGTGTGTGGCTTTGTTGGCGCTGTTGCTGCCGTTTTGATGGTCGATTACAACCTCAATTTTGCGCTGACTGGCCTCATCTGTCTGTTGCTTGGTGCCATCATTGGTGCTGCGCAGGGTTACTGGGTGGCTTTCTACAAAATTCCGGCTTTCATTGTGACCCTGGCAGGTATGCTGGTGTTCCGGGGGCTGACCTTGGTGGTGCTTGGCGGCGCCTCAGTTGGCCCCTTTCCTCCTGAGTTTCAATTGCTGAGCACGGGCTTCATTCCTGATCCTTTTGGAGGTGAAAGTCTGAAGATTTTGTCGCTCATTCTGGGGCTGGCCATGGCTTTGGCCCTGTTGCTGACCAAGGTGACCGGAAGAGCCGAGCGCACCAAACATGGCATGGAGAATGAGCCCTTGGCTTTCTTTTGGATAAAAAACTTGGTGTTTGTTGCCATGATTGCCGCATTCAGCTATCTGTTGTCGTCCTACCGGGGTTTGCCCAATGTGCTGATCGTGATGCTGGTGCTGATGTTGCTCTACGACTTCGTCACCTCCAAAACCATCGTTGGACGACGTGTTTATGCCTTGGGTGGCAATGAAAAAGCGGCCCGTCTGTCTGGCATCAATACCGACAGGCTGACCTTTTTAACCTTTATCAACATGGGTGTACTGGCGGCACTGGCAGGTCTGATTTTTGCCGCTCGCTTGAATACGGCTACACCCAAAGCAGGTCTGGGGTTCGAACTGGACGTGATTGCGGCTTGTTTTATTGGTGGCGCGTCCGCATCAGGTGGTGTTGGCAAGGTTTTGGGTGCGGTCATTGGCGCATTCATCATGGGGGTCATGAACAACGGCATGTCGATCATGGGTATTGGCATCGACTGGCAGCAGGTCATCAAGGGTTTGGTTTTGCTAGCCGCCGTGTTTTTCGATGTGTACAACAAGAAGAAATAAAACCACCAAGCACACGCACCCCAAGGTGCTCAAACCAATGTTCGACCCCAACAATCACTCCCATCGCCGCTTCAATCCTTTGAGTGGGCAGTGGGTTCTCGTCTCCCCGCACCGGGCCAAGCGCCCGTGGCAGGGTCAGCAAGATTCACCCGATCTCGGTGATCGGCCAACGCATGATCCTCAGTGTTATTTGTGCGCGGGTAATCTGCGTGTCACTGGCGAGCGCAATCCTGACTATTCACACACCTACGTCTTTACCAATGACTTTGCCGCGATGATGGCCGATACACCCGATGCAACGCAGGGCCAGGATGATTTGTTTCAGGTCATGAGTGCGCGGGGTACCAGCCGGGTGATTTGTTTCTCGCCAGACCACAGCCTGTCCTTACCGGAGCTGTCACTGTCGGCCATTGGTCGGGTCATTCAAACCTGGATCGCCGAGACCACTGACCTGGGGCAAACTTACCCTTGGGTTCAGGTTTTTGAGAACAAGGGCGCAATGATGGGGTGCTCCAACCCGCATCCGCATGGACAAATCTGGGCCACCAGCTATGTCCCGAGTGAAGTTCAGCACGAAGACACGCAGCAACGTGCCTACTTCGCCCAACACCAGCGCGCCCTGTTGCTGGACTATGCCGAACGTGAAGCGGCCCATGGCGAACGGGTGGTTGTCCTGACCAAGCATTGGTTGGCAGTGGTTCCGTTCTGGGCCACCTGGCCGTATGAGTTGCTGCTGCTGCCGCGTTTTGCGGTGCAACGCCTCACCGAACTCAATGCCGAACAACAGGCCGATCTGGCGGTGGCACTGAAAAAGCTCACGAGTCGTTACGACAATTTGTTTCAGTGCTCTTTCCCTTATTCCATGGGCTGGCACGGAGCTCCTTTTGAGCGGCAGAAATCCGAGGCCTGGCAGTTGCACGCCCACTTTTACCCGCCCTTGTTGCGCTCGGCCAGTGTGCGCAAATTCATGGTTGGTTTTGAGATGCTGGCCGAAGCTCAACGTGACTTGACCCCTGAGCAAGCGGCGGAACGCTTGCGAGCCGTGTCTGATGTGCATTTTCGGGAAACTCCACAATGACTCAAGCCCTGAATCAGACAGCCACACAGGGTTTCAGAGCCGCATTTGCCTATTCGCCAACCCACTTGGTGCAGGCTCCCGGTCGGGTCAACTTGATTGGTGAGCACACAGACTACAACGATGGCTTTGTTTTACCCTGTGCGATCAATTTTGGTACGGTGATTGCGGCCAGCCTGCGCCCCGATCCGGTGGTGCGCGTGCTCGCCGCCGATTACCAGAACGAAATTGACGAGTTTCGGCTCGATCAGCCCATTCTTGCGTTGGCTGATGGCCGAACTATGTGCGTGGTGTGGTGAAGTACCTGCAAGCGCATGGGCTGCCACTACAAGGGGCTGACCTGGCACTGGCCGGGGATGTCCCGCAGGGTGCAGGGCTGTCGTCCTCCGCATCTCTTGAAGTTGCGGTGACCCAAGCCTTCAAAACCCTGCAAGGCTTCAGTGACCTCGATCCAACCGACATGGCCTTGATTGCACAGCGTGCGGAAAACCTTTTTGTCGGTTGCAACTGCGGCATCATGGATCAGCTGGTTTCTGCGCGTGGTGAGGCGGGGCGTGCCTTGTTGATCGATTGCCGCTCCCTTCAGACTCAGAATGTCCCCTTGCCCGCCGACTTGGCGGTGATGATTGTTCACTCCAGGGTCCGTCGTGGTCTGGTGGGCAGTGAATACAACACCCGCAGGCAGCAGTGTGAAGCGGCGGCAAAGCATTTTGGGGTCAAGGCCTTGCGTGATTTGAGTCTGCACAGGCTGGAGGCCGATGCTGGTGATCTGGATGCGACGGTACTGCGCCGTGCCAGACACATCGTCACCGAAAACCAGCGCACGCTGGATGCGGCTGCGGCATTGGCTTGCGGGGATCTGCGCCGGATGGGGCGACTGATGGCGGCCTCACACGACTCGATGCGGGACGATTTTGAAATCACCGTACCAGCGGTCGATCAGTTGGTGGACATATTACAAACCGCCATAGGTGATGTGGGTGGTGCACGCATGACCGGTGGCGGCTTTGGCGGCTGTGTCGTGGCTTTGATGCCGCAGGAAAAAGTTGAATCCGTGCGCTTGGCGGTAGAAACCAATTACCAATCACCCACGGGTGAGGCTGGTACGGTCTATGTTTGCCATGCCTCGACCGGTGCCGGGTCGTTGGTGTAATTGGCATTCCCGCTGCATCCGCAATGGGATTGGAGGCATGCACTTATTGATATCAATAAGTGCCAAATCTCTATTGGATGAATATCGGTTCGCTCGGTAACATCCGCTCGAACTTTGGCATTGGTTCAGGCTGTTAGCCCCATAGATTCGGTGTCCGAGTGTTGTCTTCCAAGATCAAACCCCCTGACAAAAGTGCGGGATACCTGATCTCACCGTGGTTTATTGTTTCTTTTTATTCCTGGGTGTTTTATGACCTCTTATGCATTGGGCCTGGATTACGGCAGTGATTCTGTCAGGGCGCTGCTGGTGAATGCCCAAACGGGCGACGAAGTGGCCAGCACGGTGGTGTACTACCCGCGCTGGAGCAAAGGCCTTTTTTGTGCTCCGGCCAAAGACCAGTTCCGGCAACATCCGCTGGACTACACCGAGAGTTTGGTTGAGGCCCTTCAGAGCTTGTGGCAAAAAGCCCCTGCCGGTGCGGCACAGCAAGTGGTGGGCCTGAGTTTTGACACCACAGGCTCCACCCCGGTGGCTTTGAACCGCGAGGGTGTGGCTTTGGCGCTGTTGCCTGAATTCGCTGACAACCCCAACGCCATGTTTGTCTTGTGGAAAGATCACACCGCAGTCAAGGAGGCTCAGGAAATTACCGCAGCAGCGAATGTGGCTGCAGAAAACTACCTGAAGTACGAGGGGGGTATTTATTCGTCTGAGTGGTATTGGGCCAAGGCACTGCATGTCATGCGGGCCGATGCGGCTGTGGCTCAAGCTGCGTACATGTGGGTCGAGCACTGCGACTGGATTTCAGCCGTGTTGACCGGTACCACTCACCCGGATCAGGCTGAAACGTTTACTGCAGATCAGTTGTGCGGCAGGCTCACCAACGAATGGGCTGGCAAATTGGGTTTGCCCGTAGGCACGCCTGTCGGCTTTGGTGCTTTTGATTGCCACATGGGCGCGGTGGCGGCCAATGTCAAACCAGGGGTGTTGACCAAAATCATGGGCACGTCCACCTGTGACATCACGGTGGCCAGCTACGCCGACATTGGGGCCAAGACAGTGCGCGGCATCTGCGGTCAGGTCGATGGCTCGGTACTGCCTGGTTTGGTGGGGCTGGAAGCCGGGCAGTCGGCCTTTGGCGATTTGTATGCCTGGTTTCGCAACCTGATCAACTGGCCGGTGGCCAACCTGGTGCAGCGCAGCAGCTTGATGGACGAGGCCACCAAAAACAAGTTGATGCGCGATATTGAAGACCAGACCTTGGCCGCTTTGGGTGATGAAGCTGCGAAATTAGCCGTGGGTGAAGCGGGTATCACCGCGCTGGACTGGGTCAATGGCCGCCGCACCCCCGATGCCGACCAAACCGTGGCCATGGCGATCGCGGGTTTGAAAATGGGCAGCCAGGCACCGCAGGTGTTTCGCGCCCTGGTGGAAGCCACTGCCTTTGGTGCCCGCGCCATCATCGAACGCTTCAAGGATGAGGGCATTGCCATCCACGCCGTGGTGGTGATTGGTGGCATCTCCAAAAAGTCAGACTTTGTCATGCAAGTCTGCGCCGATGTCTGGAACTGCCCGATTGATGTGCTGGAGAGCGAACAAAGCTGTGCCCTGGGTGCAGCCATCTTTGCTGCCACGGTGGGCGGAGTCCACGCCAACGTGGCCAGCGCCCAGCAGGTCATGGCCTCACCGGTTTGCAAAACCTATATGCCCAACCCACAAGCGGCACAAGCCTATGAAAAGCTGTACGCCAATTACCAGCACTTGGCTGGGTATGTCAACAAAGGAATGCCATGAGTTACACCGAACTGAAACGTGCGGCCTATGAGGCCAATATGGAACTGAACCGGCGCAAGCTGGTGGTCTACAACTTTGGCAATGTGTCAGCCATCGACCGAGCCAAGGGAGTCATTGCCATCAAGCCCAGTGGTGTGCCGTATGCAGACATGGCTGCCCAAGACATGGTGGTGGTTGACTTGGAAAACCGCTTGGTGGAAGGCAAACTCAAACCCTCGTCTGATACCAAAACCCATACCCATTTGTACCGGCACTTTGACAACATTGGCGGCGTGACCCACACCCATTCCACCTATGCCACGGCTTGGGCGCAAACACAGCTTGACATTCCCTGCTTTGGCACCACCCATGCTGACTTTGTCTATGGTGACATTCCCTGTACCGCTGTCATGAGTGATGAGCAGATTCAACGCGATTACGAGGAAGAAACCGGGGTGCAGATCACCGAGTGCTTCAAAAATCGCAAGCCAGACGAATCCCCGATGGTCATCGTGGCCGGTCACGGGCCATTCACCTGGGGCAAAGACGCGGCCAAAGCGGTCTACCACGCGGTGATTCTGGAAGAGATTGCCCACATGGCTTACGTGACCAAATCGCTGCGCCCTGGCATTGGCTCTCTGAAACAGGCCATCATCGACAAACACTATTTGCGTAAACATGGCAAGAACGCCTATTACGGACAAACCTAATCCACTGCCAAGTGGTCATTTTTGAGGATTCCCCCATGAAGATTTTTGACAAGCAAGAAGTTTGGCTGATCACCGGTTCACAACACCTGTACGGCCCGGGCGTATTGGCCCAAGTGGCTGAAAACAGCCAGATCATCGCCAACAGCCTGACGACATCCGACAACATCTCGATCAAGATCATCGCCCAAGATACGGTCACCTCGCCTGGCGACATCCTGAAGGTCTGCCAGGCCGCCAACAGCGCAGAAAACTGTGTGGGTGTGATCCTGTGGATGCACACGTTTTCACCTGCCAAGATGTGGATCAGTGGCCTGAAGGCCTTGCGCAAGCCCTACATGCACTTGCACACCCAGTTCAATGCCGAACTGCCGTTTGCCGACATCAACATGCACTTCATGAACCTGAACCAGAGCGCCCATGGCGACCGCGAGTTTGGGCACATCAGCACCCGTCTGCGCCAAGACCGCAAGGTGGTGGTCGGGCATTGGGCCGAGGCCCGGGTGCAAGCGGAGATCGACAGCTGGTGTCGGGTTGCCATGGGCTGGGCCGAGAGCCAGAGCCTGAAGGTCGCCCGTTTTGGCGACAACATGCGCCAGGTCGCGGTGACCGAAGGCGACAAAGTTTCTGCACAAATCCAGTTTGGCTACGAAGTCCACGCCTTTGGCCTGGGCGACCTGCAACAGGCCGTGGATGCGGTGACCGACGCACAAGTGGCCAGCCAGATCGACATTTACAAGTCAGACTACGACGTCTCGCCCGCCTTGCTGGCCGACCCGCACCAGTTCCAAATGCTGCAAAACGAGGCCCGCCTGGAGCTGGGCATGCACAAGTTCCTGACCGAGGGCGGCTTTGGGGCTTTCACCAACTGCTTTGAAAACCTGACCGGTTTGACCAACTTGCCCGGCCTAGCCACCCAGCGCCTGATGAGCCAGGGCTTTGGCTATGGCGGCGAGGGCGACTGGAAAACCGCCGCCATGGTGCGCATCGCCAAGGTCATGTCCAAGGGCCGCAGTGGTGGCAGCTCGTTCATGGAAGATTACACCTACCACTTTGGCGCGGTCGGCCAAGTGCTGGGGGCGCACATGCTTGAAGTTTGCCCGTCCATTGCTGCGGCCAAGCCCAAGCTGGAAGTGCACCTGCACACCATTGGCTGCCGCAATGACATTGCCCGTCTGCTGTTCACTGGCAAAGCGGGTCCGGCCATCAACATTTCACTGATCGACATCGGAACCCGTTTTCGCATGGTCATCAACGAGGTGGACACCGTCACCCCGACCCAGGAACTGCCGAATCTGCCGGTGGCCAAGGCGCTCTGGGAACCGCGTCCCAATCTGGCGGTGGCGGCAGCGGCCTGGATTCATGCCGGTGGGGCCCACCACAGCGCTTACAGCCAGGGCATCACGGCCGAAGAGGCAGTGGACTTCGCGGAAATGGCTGGTATTGAGGCCGTGGTGATTGGTGCCGACACCACCGTTCGTGGTCTGAAGACAGAGCTGCGTCACAATGCAGCCTTCTACCATTTGAACCAGGGCCTTTAAGCCCATTGCAGGGGAACGCAGCACATGTACGACGACTACACCGCCTTGATTTTTGACATGGATGGCACCTTGGTGGACAGTGGTCAATTGCATGAATTCAGCTGGACTGCCACGCTCAAGCGTTATGGCATCCCGATTGACGGCCCGCTGATGCGTTCCCTGGCCGGTGTGCCGACCAAAGACACACTGGAGCTGCTGGTGAAAAAGTTCAACTGTCAGGTAGAGGCCAGTACGGATGAAATGAACGAGTTCAAGGAGCAGTGTGTGCGGGACAACATGCACCGGTACGTGCAAGCCACCGCATTGATTGATGTAGTCAAAAAATACCACGGCCTTAAACCCATGGCGATTGGTACCGGGGCCAACACGGCTGAGGCCAAGCTGGTTTTAAAGCAATGTGGACTGGATCAGTACATTGATGTGGTGGTGGGGGCCGATCAGGTTCAAAACCCCAAGCCCGCACCCGATACCTTTTTACGCTGCGCCGAATTGCTCGGGGTGGATGCCACGCAGTGTGTGGTGTTTGAGGATTCCAAACTGGGCCTGCAAGCGGCTGCCAGTGCCGGTATGGCGGGCATTGACGTGCTGCTCATCCACAACATTGCCAACGATTATTTCCAATCCGTACCGGCATAACATCAAAAACAATAGCTGTTTGCGCAAGTGGATCAAGGGCTAGAGGCCAATTTGATCATTAAAAAAGCAAGCTCAAGTCAATGGCAACCCCCGGTTGCCATTTTTTTGCCTGCTTATAGGCGGCTCTACACCCGACGCAAATCCAGCGTGAACGGAAACTCGCGGCTGCCTGGCAGGTTGATGGTGGCCGGGGGCACGGCCATCTTGCCAGGGGTGTGGCCCATCGCCATAAAGCGCGACAGGC
>VIKI01000166.1:9715-23992 GCA_008080595.1 Comamonadaceae bacterium | reverse complement strand
GCGGGCTGGATCTCTATTACACCGTTGGAGCGGACAACGGCTCGGCCATCACCAGCACGACCATCACAGGGGGAACCGGTCCCAATGTGTTCACCCTGTCCGTACCGGGGGCCGCGCCTGCCATGCCGCAATCCGTGGGCAGTTGTGCATCGGCCCCGAATGGCGCTACTTTCCAGTTTTCCATCACCGCCACGAATGCCATAGGTACCAGCGCCGCGACCACGGTGACGGCGGTGTGCCCGTGAAGCGGACTTGATGGCAACACAGCGGGTACTGGCACTGCAGGAGATGCCAGTTCAAGCGCTCACAACCCGGAATCCTGAAAAGGCTTGCATTGCAATTAAAAATATAGCTGCTTACGCTTTATTCACATGGGCTACAAGCTGTTTTTATGTAGAGGTGTTGATGTGGCGGCATCTGTGCTGCAGGGACAGCCAATTTATTTGATAGCTGCTCATGCAGCAAAATCAAGGGCTACATGCTTATTTTCCTAAAAGGACACCATGAAGCACACCAAAACCCTGATTCTTGCCTTCGCCATGGCAACCATGTCTGCATCGGGCTGGGTTGTTGGCCAACCCATACCTGTGAGCATGCTCAAGATGCCGCCGGTTGCCATGCGTCCACCCCCGCCCTTGTTGCGGATTACCGATACCCAGGCCCAGCCGGTCAGCCTGGCGGCGCTGAAGATGGATGTGCGAGTGGTCGGGCGGCTGGCGCGCAGCACGGTGGAGCTGACGTTTCACAATCCCAATGGCCGCATCCTTGAGGGGGAATTGCAGTTTCCGCTGCTCGACGGGCAGCAGGTGAGCGCCTTTGCGCTGGACTTTGACGGCAAGTGGCGCAACGCCGTGCCGGTCGAAAAGGCCCTGGGCCAGCAGGTGTTTGAGGAGGTGACGCGCACCCGCATCGACCCAGCCTTGCTGGAGGCAACGCAGGGTAACAACTTCAAGCTGCGGCTGTATCCCATTCCCGCCCATGGTGATCGCAAGGTATCCATCACCCTCACCGAGCGCCTGCCCGTGGGGCGCGACGGCAAGGCGACCCTGCGCCTGCCGGTGGCGGCGAGCGAGCGGCTCAAGAGCTTTGAATTCCGCCTGGCCGCTCCGGGGCTGACAACGAATCAGGCGCGGGTGCTGCAAGGGCTTTCTGGTGCGGCCTGGAAGCGCAGTCCTGAGGGGCTGCACCTGGACTTTCAGCGCCACGACTACCAGCCCGCCAAGTTGCTGGAAATTGCCCTTGACCTGCCGACCCAAGCGGTCACGGTGGTGGAAGAAATGGACAGCCAGCCGTATTTTTATGCCGAGCTGAGCAGCCCCAAATTTGACAAGGCGTTGCGACCCAAGCCGCAACAGCTGGCCCTGGTGTGGGACGCTTCCGGCTCCGGCGCAATGCGGGATCACGGGCGCGAGTTTGCCCTGCTGGATGCCTATTTCAAGAGCCTGGGCGACACCCAGGTGAGCCTGCTGCTGGCACGCAATGACGCGCAGGCCGAAGCCGCTGGCAGCTTTGCGGTTCAGGGCGGCGACTGGACAGCATTGAGAACGGTGCTGGAGCAGGTGGCCTACGATGGTGCGACGAACCCGGCAGCTCTCCTGCCCACCGAGAAGGCCGACACGGTGCTGCTGTTCACCGACGGTCTGGGTAATTTCGGCAGCCCGGCCATGCCGCGCTTTAGCGTGCCGGTGCTGGCGGTGAGCGCCTCGGCCACAGCCGATACTCCGCGTCTGCGTCAAGTGGCTCAGGCCAGTGGCGGCGTGGCGGTAGACCTGATGCGCACCGCACCGGACAAGGCAGCGCAATTGCTGCGCGAAGCGGCACCGCGCATCGTCAGCCTGCGCTCCAATGGTGCCAGGCAACTGGTGGCATCGACGGCGGATGGCGAAGGCCGCGTTGCCGTGGCAGGCATCCTGAGTGAGCCGCAAACCACACTGGAGGTGGAATGGCTCGCCCCCTCCGGCAAGCGCGAGAAACAGACCCTCAAACTCTCCCGCAACCGCGCCATGGCGGGCTTTGCGGCCCAGCAATGGGCACGCCTGCGCATTGACGATCTGGAGCCAGAATACGCCCTCAACAAGGCCGAGATTCAGCGCCTGGGCAAAAGTTTTGGCTTGGTAACCCGCGCCACCTCGCTGATCGTGCTGGACCGGGTGGAAGACTATGTGCGCTATGACATCGCACCCCCGGCGGAACTGCGCACCGATTTTGACCTACTGCGCGGCAACCAGCGCCAGCAGTTGGCAAAGGACAAGGCCACGCACCTGGAGGACGTGGTGCGCCGCTTCAAGGAACGGCAGGACTGGTGGGACACGGATTTCCCGAAGGGCGATATTCCCTCGCCAAAGGAGGAGGAGGCCAAGGCAATGGTCATCGACTCCCTGGCGGCAGAGTACATGGCGCGTCGTCGGGCCGAATCCATAGCCATGCCTGCGCCGTCCGCCATGCCGATGCCTGCTCCTGCCCCCAGCCCCGCGCAAATGCCTGAAGTGGCACCTGCTGCCAGCCGTGCGCCAATGCCAATGTCGGCAGTCGCACCTATCGCCAGCCGCACACCCATGCCAGCCATGGCACCGGTCGCCAGACCCGCACCAGCCATGGCGAAGTTGGCCTCGGGTGGCGAGGCCGCTGCCCCCGTGACCAGTATTCAGCTCAAGAAGTGGACACCCGACGCACCCTACGCCGAGCGCCTGCGCCAGGCCGACAAGCATCAGCTCTACCGCATCTATCTCGATGAACGCCCTGGCTACCTGAACAGCACGGCCTTTTTTCTGGATGCCGCCGACATCTTCTTTAACCGCGGCGAGCCGCAACTGGCCTTGCGTGTGCTCTCCAATCTGGCGGAAATGAATCTGGAAAACCGTACCATTCTGCGCATCCTGGGATACCGCCTGTTGCAGGCAAAGCGAGCCGATCTGGCGGTTGGAGTGCTACAGCGGGTGCTTGAACTGGCACCGCAAGAACCCCAGTCCTACCGCGACCTGGGTCTAGCTCAGGCTGCGGCAGGCGAAGCGCAGAAGGCGATTGACCTGCTCAATGAAGTGGTGACGCGCCCCTGGCATGGACGCTTCCCGGACATTGAACTGGTGGCCCTGGGTGAGCTGAATGCCATCGTTGCCACGGCATCCTCCAAGCTTGACACTGCAACCATCGACCCGCGCTTGTTGCGCAACCTGCCACTGGATTTGCGCACTGTGCTGAGTTGGGATGCTGACAATACCGACATCGACCTATGGGTCACCGACCCGAATGGCGAGAAGGTGTTTTACGCCCATAACGCCAGCTACCAGGGTGGCCGCATCTCACTCGACTTTACCGGTGGCTATGGCCCGGAGGAGTTCATCCTGAAGTCGGCCAAGCCCGGAAAATATTTGGTACAGGCCCAGTTCTACGGCCATCGCCAGCAGGTGGTGGCGGGGGCGACGACGCTGCAACTGCATCTCTTCACTGCTTTTGGCACTGCGCAGCAACGGGATCAGTCGGTGTCCCTGCGCCTCAAAAGCGGCGGTGAGACGGTGATGGTGGGTGAGTTCATGGTGGGCGCGGGTGAGGCTTTGAAATAAGGATGATTCAATCGATCAGCGCAGCAGCCCTGCCCCCAAAAACTGCAGCACAAAGCCCAGGATCCCCAGGCCCATGCAGACGGTCATCAGCCGCTTGAGGGTGCGCCCAAGGCCGGAGAGCTGCTGCCACTGATCCAGGGGCTGCACCCGATCGAACATGGCAAAACGGGGTTCGTCCGCGCTCATCACGACCGGGTCGAAACGCAGGCCGTCCCGGCCCAACACCGCGGCCAGCCAGCGGGCCTGGGGCAGCAGCTCTGCAGCGGAGTCGGACTTCATGGGCAGGGTCACCACCCCGGTGGCGGTGCGTGCCGCCAGCGCGTAGCTCAGAACCTTGCCGTTGTTGACCAGGCTCGGCGCGGGTTGAAGCAGCTCGATGTCGCTGGCGTTCACGGGCATCGTGATCCAGGTGCGGCCCAGCGCATGGACGGTCACGGTGACCGAGCCAACCTGGGCCGTGGCGCGGAACTGCGCGCTCAGCAGCCCGAGGCCGACCATGGCGACGGCCATGCCCGCGGCCCAGAACGGTACCTGGAACAGCAGGGCACCGACGACCCGCAGGGAGGCATCATGGCGCAGCGCCAGCAGCTCGGGCCAAGTACCGCGCAGGGTGTGCCAGAGCCAGAAGCCGGACAACAGCAACAGCACGCCACCCACAACCTTGAGAAGACCGTAGGTCTGGCTCCAGCACCAGGTGCCGGGTGCCGTTTCCTGTGCGCCTGCGGGTGCCCGCGCGTCGGCCGCCGCACCATTGGGTACTGACGCGGCTGGGGCGATGTCCAGCGTCACGGCGGCAGGTGATGCCTGAGCCACGACCGGGGCGCGCTTCACCGTGACGATGCACTCCGCCGTGGCCAGGCGAAACCCCTCCAGCACCGCCACCACACGCCAGCGCCAGCCGCGCTGGCTGGGCTTGGCATCCGCAGGCAGCGTGATCGCGCCGTTGACCCACGGCACGCCCGGGTGCAGTTGCCCAAGGTGTTCCAGCGTTTGCACCGTGCGCCATCCTTCATCGCTCTCCTGCAATTCCAGCTTGAAGCGCACGTCGCGGGGCCCGAGATCGGTGCGTGCCAGCTCCAAGCGCAGGTGGAGTTTCTCCCCGCATGTCACGACATCGGGGCTGGCAACCAGTGTGATGCGGCCCACGCGCCAGCGCTGGTAGTGGGTGGCGATCAGCCACAGAAGAATGACGACACCCGGCAGCGTCATGCCCACGGCAAACAACAGCCAACCCCATGGGGTCGAGGCTTTCAGGGTCTGGGACAGCACCGCGAACGACACGGTGCACCAGAAGACAGCAAACAGCCACATTCCGATCATGTAATAGGCCCTCCGGTCAGGTGGCATCCAGCGTCAGCACGTCCACCGGGTTGGTGGCCAGCCAGTTCAGCACCTGGGGCAGGCACACGGTGAGGGTGTTGATGTTCCGGGCGGCAAGTTTCATGGTGTGGAGGGGAAGTGATCGCAATGCGGTGTCATTGTGCACGGGGCGAGGCGGGTTGCTCCGCCCTGAGCCCTGCCCCAGCCACAAACAAGGTCAGAGTCTCACTACACCACCCCGGCGCTCCTGAGCTGCTCAATCTGTGCCGCATCCAGCCCCAGCTCACGCAGCACCTCGTCGGTGTGCTCCCCCAGCTGGGCGGTGCACGCCGCAGCACAGGCGGCGTGGATTGCAGGCGCAGCGGGCTGGCCACGGTTGCTATATTTTCAATAGCTTCTTGCTCTTGTTGTACCTGCGCTAGAGGCTGTTTGACCACTAAACAACGGGCTTGCACCTGGGCATCGGCAAAGGCCTGGGCCATGTCGTTGATCGGGCCGCAGGGCACGGCTTTGTCTTCCAGCAGGCTGATCCACTGGGCGGTGCTGCGGGTACGGGTGACAGTTTGCAGCAGCGGGATCAGCACCTCGCGGTGTTTGACGCGCAGGGTGTTCGTAGCAAAACGCGCATCCTGCGCCCACTCAGGCTTTCCAGCGGCTTCGCAGAAGCGGGCGAACTGGCCGTCGTTGCCCACGACCAGCAGCATTTGGCCGTCCAGCGTTTCAGTGCTCATAGGGGCCAAGTCTTGCATTGCAACAGACTCACCGTTGCACAGGCCACCGGGGACTTCAATGCGCAGGGGTCTTCAAAACCTGACCCCATTGGCTTTTGCGCCTATGCATCAGAGCCATGCCTGGTGCACACGTCAAGAAGGCATCCGCGCAGCCAGCGGTGTGCGGTATCTCCGTCCATTCGAGGGTGCCAGAGCATGGAAACTGTGAACGATGGCGCGGGAACCGGCAAGGGGAAACTGTACATGCCGACCCGCAGGTTTCCGGTATGGCGTTCAGGCACGGTGGCCACCAGGTCACTGGCCCGGGCAAAGGCCAATGCGCCCGCAAAGCCACCGACGATGGTGACGATTTCCCTTTTCAACCCCAATGCATTCAAGGCCTGATCCACCGGCCCCTTGTCCAGACCCCGCCGCGAGACCAGGATGTGTTTGCCAGCCGCATAACGGGCGGGCGTGATCTCGCCCTGACTCAGCGCGTGGCCCATGCGCACGACACCCATAAAACGGTCCTGGAACAAGGCCCGCGTGCGCACCTCCGGCCCCGTTGTGTCACTGATCACGCCCGTGTCGAGATCGACAATTCCGTCACGCAGCGGCGCACTGTCCTTGTCCAATTTCTGCACAAAGCGCAGCCGCACGCCGGGAGCTTCTGCACTGATGCGCGCGATGAGTTCGGGTCCGAAGTTTTCCACAAAGCCGTCCCGGATCCGCAGCGTGAACGTTCGGTCCAGCCGCTGCAGGTCAAGCGTCTCGGCGGGACGCAGCTGACCTGCTCGCGCAGTTGCAGTGCGCGGGGCGTGGGAACAAGACCGCGCCCGGCCCTGACCAACAGCGGATCACCTGTGGTCTCGCGCAGCCGCGCCAGCGAGCGACTCATCGCCGACGGGCTCAGCCGCAAGCGCTGGGCGGCGCGTGACACGTTGCCTTCGGCAAGCAATACATCCAGGGTGACGAGCAAGTTGAGATCGGGGGTGGTCATGCCTGAACCATAACGCAGTTGGATCGTGACATGGCGTCAAAAGCATGAATAAAGTGCAAACGGTGCGCCTTCCGCCACGCCAGGCAAAGAACTACGCTTGACCTGAGCTCCATTTCGGGAGTTTTCAGAACAAGGAGTACAGATTGAAGTCAATCATTGCCAGTCAACAAGAGGTCGCCGCTGCCAATGTGGCCGTAGCGCAACTTTCGCCATCAATTCGCTGGGCGCTCGCCAGCCTGTCTTTGTCCATGCTGTTGTCTTCGCTGGGCACCAGCATCGCCAATGTGGGCCTGCCGACGTTGGCACAGGCGTTCAACGCGACATTCCAGCAAGTCCAGTGGATCATTCTGGCGTATCTCCTGGTCATCACCACCCTGATCGTCAGCGTCGGACGGTTGGGTGACCTCACGGGCCGCCGTCGCCTGCTGCTGGCCGGTATTTCTGTGTTCACGCTGGCCTCAATTCTGTGCGGCGTGGCACCCACACTCTGGCTGCTGATTGCCGCACGTGCGGTGCAGGGCCTGGGAGCGGCCATCATGATGGCCCTGACAATGGCCTTTGTCGCAGAGACGGTTCCAAAGGCCAAGGCCGGCAGCGCCATGGGCTTGCTCGGCACAATGTCCGCCGTGGGCACGGCGCTTGGCCCCTCGTTGGGTGGCGTGCTGATCGCCGGGATCGGCTGGCCGGCCCTCTTCCTGGTCAACGTGCCGCTGGGCATCCTGACCTTCGTTCTTGCCTACCGCTACCTGCCCATCGACTGCCCGAGGCCCAAGACGGGCCGTGCCCGCTTCGACTTTTGCGGCACACTGCTGCTGACCCTGTCACTTGCGGCCTATGCCCTTGCCATGACGATGGGGCGCGGCAGCTTCGGTGCGATCAACCAGGCGCTGCTCTTGACAGCGGCCTTCGGCATTGGCCTGTTCATGCACGTCGAGTCGAAAGCTGAATCTCCTTTGATCCGATTGGTCATGTTCCGCGAGCATGGCTTGCGTGCAAGCCTTGCCACAAACCTGCTCGTCGCCACCGTGATGATGGCGACGCTGGTGGTCGGGCCGTTTTACCTCTCCCGTGCGCTCGGACTCAGCGCGGCGCTGGTGGGCCTCGTTCTGTCTATTGGCCCTGTCATCTCCGCTCTCAGCGGGGTCCCATCCGGGCGCATCGTCGACCGCTGGGGTGCGCCACGCATGACCCTTGTTGGACTCATCGCCATCGCAGCGGGTTCAATAGCGCTGTCCATGCTGCCGACGATATTCGGCATGGCGGGCTACATTGCGGCCATCGCCATCCTGACCCCCGGTTACCAACTGTTCCAGGCCGCCAACAACACGGCCGTCATGAGCGATATTCCGGCAGACCAGCGGGGCCTTATCTCCGGCCTGCTCACCTTGTCTCGCAACCTCGGGCTCCTGAGCGGTGCCTCCGTGATGGGCGCGGTGTTCGCGTTCGCCTCTACAACAACCGACATCACCACGGCGCAACCCGAGGCCGTTGCTACCGGCATGCAGATCACGTTCATCATCGCTGCGGCTCTGATCGTCCTCGCGCTCGCCATCGTGGTGGGTAGCCGGGCTCTTGCAACACGCCCTGCGTTCCTTGGAGACGGGTTATGAAATGATGGGTTGGTTCCAGTCTTCAATGTTGACGACGTAGCGGGTGGCTTTGGCGGCATCGGTGATCTGGCTGCATTTTTCCGCCGTCCGAATGCCATCGAAACCAGCGTGACCACATCCATGGTTTGAGGGTAATTTCTTAGCTATTGAATTAAGAGCTACTTTCGCTTGATGGATGTAGTCTGTAGGCCATTTTTATGTATTTTTTTGGTCAAGCAAGTGACGATTCGCGCCTGCCGACGCTCCTACACCACCCCGGCGCTTCTGAGCTGCGCAATCTGCGCCGCACTCAGCCCCAACTCGCCCAGCACCTCATCGGTATGCTGCCCCAGGCTGGGCGGTGCGCGACGCAGCACAGGCGGGGTGGATTGCAGGCGCAGCGGGCTGGCTACGGTCGCTATATTTTCAATAGCTTCTTGCGCTTGTTGTACCTGCACTACAGGCTGATTGCATCGGCAAAGGCCTGGGCCATGTCGTTGATCGGGCCGCAGGGCACGGCTTTGTCTTCGAGCAGGCTGATCCACTGGGCGGTGCTGCGGGTGCGGGTGACGGTTTGCAACAAGGGGATCAGCACCTCGCGGTGTTTCACGCGCAAGGTGTTGCTGGCAAAGCGTGCATCCGCCGCCCACTCAGGGCAGCCTGCAGCTTCGCAGAAGCGGGCGAACTGGCCGTCGTTGCCCACAGCCAGCAGCATTTGGCCGTCCAGCGTCTCAAAGGTCTGGTACGGGGCCAGGCTGGGGTGGGTGTTGCCCTGGCGTTGTGGCACTTTGCCGGTGTTCAGAAAACCCGCCGCCTGATTCGCCAGCACGGCCATGCCGACATCGAGCAGAGCCATATCGATGTGCTGGCCCTGCCCGGTTTGGTGACGCGCCTCGACGGCGGCCAGGATGGCGCTACAGGCATAGATGCCGGTGAGCACGTCGATCAGCGCCACGCCCATGCGCATGGGGCCGCCGCCGGGCTCGCCATCGGCATGGCCGGTGATGCTCATCAGGCCGCTCATGGCCTGGATCATCAGGTCGTAACCGGCGCGTTCGGCATACGGGCCGGTCTGGCCAAAGCCGGTGACCGAGCAGTAGATCAGCCGTGGGTTGATGGCTTTGAGGCTCTCGTAATCCAGCCCGTATTGCTGCAAGCCGCCAACCTTGAAGTTTTCCACCAGCACGTCGCTTTGCGCGGCCATCTTGAGGATCAGCGCCTGGCCTTCCGAAGCGGCCATGTCCAGCGTGATGGCGCGTTTGTTGCGGTTGCAGGCGGTGAAGTAGGTGGCTTGGTCGGTGTCGTTACCGTCGGCATCTTTCAGAAAAGGAGGCCCCCAGTGGCGGGTGTCGTCGCCTGCACCGGGGCGTTCGACTTTGATTACGTCAGCGCCCAAATCAGCCAGCATCTGGGTGCACCAGGGGCCGGCCAGCACGCGGGACAGGTCGAGGACTTTGAGGTGGGAGAGTGCGGCTGCTTGGGTGGTCATGGTGTTGGTTTGTGGGCAGCCAGGACGTAATTCGCTCACCGGCTTTCTGCCAATAGGTTGTGAAACGGCTTTCGGCTTTTCCAGCGGTAGGTGCCAAAGTCGCGCTCGTCGGTGGTCAGGATGCGCCCGTGACCCAGATGTTCGGCCAGCAACACCAGCGAGGCATCGGCCAAGTCCATGGGCAGGTTGGCGTAGCGCTGCATCAGCGCAGGGATCTGGGCCAAGGCCTGGGGCTGAATATCCCAGACATGCAGCGCACCGTCGGCCACTTCGGCCAACAGAGCGCAGGCAAAGCTCACGTCCAGCCTCTGGCTGAGCAAATGGGTGGCCTCGGTCAGTGCGGGCCAGGTGGTGATCCAGCCCTCGCTAACGGTGTGCATCTGGGTCAATGCGCGTGCGTGCCAGCGGTCATCGGCATCGGCCAGGGCAAACAGGAAGCCAGCATCGACTGTAATCATCGCTTGGCCTTTGCATCTGCTTTTGCACCTGTTTGAGCAGGCTGCAATTGGTATTTCGCCGCCAGACTGTAAAAGTCAACGCTGTCACGCAGGACATCGCTCACTTTCAATCCGGTGGTGGTGGCAAGGTAAGTCACTTGTTGCTCTGCAACTCCTTCAAATCGGGCATTGACGCGCATGATGGTTCCTTTGAATTGATTTGTCATCCAGTGTATGACAAATACTCCATTCAGCAAAACGCCTGAATCCCGGTCTGCGCCCGGCCCAGAATCAGCGCGTGGATGTCGTGCGTGCCTTCATAGGTGTTGACCACTTCCAGGTTCACCAGATGGCGGGCCACACCAAACTCGTCGCTGATGCCGTTGCCACCCATCATGTCGCGTGCCAAACGGGCCACGTCAAGCGCCTTGCCGCAGGAATTGCGCTTCAGGATGGAGGTGATTTCTACCGCGGCCGTGCCCTCGTCTTTCATGCGGCCCAGGCGCAGGCAACCTTGCAGGCCGAGCGCAATTTCGGTTTGCATGTCGGCCAGCTTCTTCTGGATCAACTGGTTGGCAGCCAGCGGGCGACCAAACTGCTGACGGTCCAGCACGTACTGGCGGGCGCGGAACCAGCAATCTTCCGCCGCGCCCAACGCACCCCAGGCAATGCCATAGCGGGCGCTGTTGAGGCAGGTGAACGGGCCTTTGAGGCCGCGCACTTCGGGGAAGGCGTTTTCTTCCGGGCAGAACACGCCGTCCATGACGATCTCACCGGTGATGCTGGCACGCAGGCCCACCTTGCCATGAATCGCCGGGGCGCTCAGGCCTGCCGCGCCTTTTTCCAGCACAAAGCCGCGAATCGGGCCAACGGCGCCGTCTTCTGTCACCTCTTTGGCCCAGACCACAAACACGTCGGCAATCGGGCTGTTCGAGATCCACATCTTGTTACCCGTCAGCTTGTAGCCGCCGGGCACTTTCACCGCGCGGCTGAGCATGCTGGCCGGGTCGGAGCCGTGGTTGGGTTCGGTCAGGCCAAAGCAACCAATCCACTCGCCGGTGGCCAGTTTGGGCAGGTATTTTTGTTTGGTGGCTTGCGTGCCAAATTCAAAAATCGGCACCATCACCAGTGAGCTTTGCACACTCATCATCGAGCGGTAGCCTGAGTCAACGCGCTCGACTTCACGGGCGATCAGGCCGTAGGCCACGTAGTTCAGGCCGGGGCCACCGTAGGCCTCGGGAATGGTGGGGCCAAGCAGACCGAGTTCACCCATCTCGCGGAAGATGGCGGGGTCGGTTTGTTCGGCGCGAAAGGCTTGCACCACACGCGGCTGCAGCTTGTCCTGACAGTAGGCGGCGGCGGCCTCTTTGATCATGCGTTCGTCGTCGGTGAGTTGCTGTTCCAGCAAAAAGGGGTCTTGCCAGTTGAATGCTGCGTGGGCCATGGAAGTGTCTTTCAGGGAGTTGAACAAAGTTGGCACGCATGGTAGCGCGGCAGCGGCCCAGACGACAAACGATTTATTGTCACTTTGATATGAGTTTTAAACACATATGATCAATGCATTGGGATTGATTAACATCGTTTTTCATCATAAAAATATGTATTTTGCACAGTTAAATAATGCGTAAGCAGCTATTATTTTTGCAGTAAATGAATATTGAATCACATTTTAATATGTGTACATTACGCACATCATGCGCAGAAAAATTCCCTCCCTCCAAGCCCTGGCCTGCTTTGACGCTGCGGCCCGCCACCAAAGCTACACCCGTGCCGCACAAGAGCTTTCGCTCACCCAGGGCGCGGTGTCGCGCCAGCTCACCGCGCTGGAAGAGTATCTGGGCGTAGCCCTGTTCAAACGCACTCGCCACGGTGTGACACTCACCGCCAGCGGGCGCGACTACGCCCAGCAAGTCGCCAGCCGCCTGAACGCCCTGGAGCAAGACACGCTGGATGTCATGAGCACCCAGGGCCGCGCCAGCGTGATCCACCTGGCGGCAGTGCCGACCTTTGCCACCCGCTGGCTGATTCCGCGCCTGCCGCAGCTTAAAAGCCAGCACCCCGGCCTTACCCTGCACATCGACACCCGCACCCGCCCCTTCATGTTCACCGACTCGCCGTTTGACTGCGCCCTGTACGCCGGCACGCCCGAGCAGGTGAACCAATGGGCCGGCACCCGGGCCGTCAAGCTGCTCGATGAAGTGGTGCTGCCGGTGTGTGCACCCGCCCTGCTCAAGGGTCAAACTGAGTTGACCCCGCAGGCCATGGCCGAGCTACCCCTGCTGCAACAAAGCACCCGGCCCGATGCCTGGCGGCAGTGGTTTGAGGCCCAGGGCGTGAGCGCCCCGCAAGCCCTGGCGGGCGCAAGGTTTGAGCTTTTTTCCATGACCGCAGCGGCGGCGGTGCAAGGCCTGGGTTTGGCGCTGGTACCCCCCTTGCTGGTACAGGAAGAGCTGGCCCGCGGCGACTTGCGTGTGGCCTGCGCACATGAACTCAGCAGCCAACGCGCCTACTACCTGGTTCGGCCTGAGACCGATGACAACGCGGCGGCCACGCAGTTATTGGAGGATTGGTTGGTGGGGGTGGTTGCTGTGCAGCACGTGTCTGCACCATGAATCAAGTCCGCTGAGTCATTCGCACCCGCTACACCTCAGCGGGAGTACACAATTGAGCGCCACAGCGATCAGAATTTGTAGATGTACCCGATGCTCGTCTTTGACTGACTCGACTTCTCCAGCAATGGACTGCCTTTGATGGCAGCGCCAAACTGCGTCACACCGAAATCCAAGAACAGGGTGTGCTGGCGCACAGGGCTATAGTCGACGCGCAATCCGGCCTCTACGCTGCTGCTGGAATCGCCTTGATAAGCACTGCGTCCAACACGCGCTTCCGGAGCCTTCACGCCATAGTAGTAGTCAACAAATTTTTGGTCATACCACTCGATGCCCAAGCGTGGCGTGACCCCCAAAGAACCCAGCCCAAAACGTCGATCCACTTGAAACTTGACGCGCGCACCTTTGCTATTGCCCGACGCATCACCGAGCAATTCGGCAGTGACATTGGCGATGTCGTTATTCCAAATGGCAGCTCCGCCGACCCAGAAACCACCTTGACGCTCGTCCATACCTGCGAGGTAAGGAGAGTCACTGCTTTGGTAACCCTCATTGGCATACCGCGCCCTGAATCGGAGCGAAAGGGACTGATTGGCGTACAACTTCACATCCAACTTAGAGATCGAAAAACTGACCCAGTTGTTCTCGTAGCCAAGAAGGGGGATCGCCGAGTTCTCCTTGTCTATGTTGCGGTAAGCCTTCTGCACGGAGGCCGCACCAAGACCGATCGACCACTGCGACTCAGCGCCGCCATCCGTCCGAACACTTTGTGCCAGGGCCACTGACGACCAAGACATGGCAACACCCAGCATTGCTGCAACGGCACTCGCCGCACGGCTGGTGACGTGGATTTGGGTTGAACAATTCATAACTTACCTCTTTATTCAGGTTTGAAAAAATAGAACCGACAGCAATTCAAGCCGCCGAAGGAGATCGATAGGCTCGGAGAAACACGTCCACAGCTCGGTCTACGACCTCTGCGATGTCTTCCTCGCTCAGCGTGGTTTTCACATTAAAAAGGCCAGCCTCATGAACTTCGGACTCAAGCAGGCCCCGAAAATGTCGAGCCACAACAACAGGATCGGTTTTACGGAGTTGGCCCGCCGCAATGAGGCTGGCGAAATACCTCTCCGTGAGCTTCATGGCCCGAACCGATCCTTGCTCGTAAAACATCCGACCCATCTCGGGATTGGCTGCCGCCGCAATCAACATGCGAGTCCCTGCAAACCGCTGCGGCGTATGGAAATTTCTCAAAGCATGCCGTCCGAACTCCTTCAAAGTCAGCTCAACATCACGGGTGGGGTCAAGCAATGAGATCACGCTCATCGCCTCCTTGGGCAACTCTACCCCGCCACCCACACCAATACTCTTGTAGAGGAAAGACATGGCCTCACCACCTGCTTCTTTGGCCATCCTGCTGATGAGCTCTTGGAACAAAGCCTCCTTCGTCTCAAAGTAACGGTACAGCGTCGCCTTCGAGCTCCCGACAAGCGCTGCGATTTCGGCCATCGACGCGCGATCAAAGCTCATTTCCTGAAAGACCACTTTGGCAGCGGCCAAGAA
>VIKI01000166.1:0-9667 GCA_008080595.1 Comamonadaceae bacterium | reverse complement strand
GGCAGCGGCCAAGAAGGCCTCGCGACGGGCCTCGGTTTTCATTCTTGCCATCTCTATGTTTCTCCTTGTGCTCTGCCACCCTCGCACTCGCGAGGACGATCACCAACTGAATCAAACACCATTCGAAACCATTTGGTATCGTTATTATATGAAACTATACGGTATCGTTTCATAATGATCAGAACAATTTCCAATACAACATGAAATTACAGACTGACACCCGAGCTGTGAAGCGGCTCGATGAAGTGGTGTTGTTGGTGTGTGCCCTGGCCCTGCTCAAGGGTCAAACCGCGCTGACCCCGCAAGCCCTGGCAGGCGCAAGGTTTGAGCTTTTTCGATGACCGCAGCGGCGGCGGTACAAAGTCTGGGTTTGGCGCTGGTACCGCCGCCGTTGGTACAGGAGGAAGAGCTGGCCCGCGGCAACCTGCGCGTGGCCTGTGCACATGAACTCAGCAGCCAGCATGCCTACGACCGGGTTCGGCCGGAGACCGACGACAACGCGGCGGCCACGCAGTGATTGGAGGATTGGTTGGTGCGGGCGGTTGCGGCACAGCATGGGGCGCGGTAAGCATGCGAAAAATAGCCCGTCTCGATTTAAGCTGACTAGCGTGGCCGTATCACCATCTGGTCTTTGCCCATGATGATGTCGAATTTCGACAGAAAAGATTGGCCCAACAGTGCATCACTGGCTTCGTGCCCCCGCAAACCTACGCCGACTCGTACATTCGTCACGCTCACAGGCCCAATGGATACACCAACACCGTCCACGATACGACCTTGAGCGTCGCCATTGGCGGTTTTGAACGTGGTGGTTACGCCCCCTCGAATCAATGCCTTCTTGGCAAAATCATCGCTTACGGTGACCAGAGATGCACCTGTGTCCACCATGAACTTTGCGTCAACGCCATTGACTGTTCCCAATGTGTAAAAGTGCCCATCCTGAGACCGCTTGATCACCAAGTCGCCATTGGCCATCACTTTGGCTTGCCGGGGCTGGAGGTAGTGCGTCATCAGCATGTACAGCAGCCCCATCACAGCACACCAAAAAATCATCATTGGAATGAGGCCAAGTTGTCTTGGTGAGCCCGTTTTTACGCCCAGATTTTGACGTGTAAACGAGGAAAACTTACTGCGCGTCTCGTCCATTTGACGCTGTTTTTCCTTCTCGCGCTGAGCATCACGATACCAGTCCCTGTCTTGGATACCCATGTGGTTCCTTGATTTGTTCTGCCTACAAAAATGCCAACCTGACCGTTCGATCATTGTCTGTGAATATTATTCTGACATTTGGGTTTTGCTGCGTATTCAGGTGAGGTGGCGTTGAACCATGCAGTTTCAAATGGATGCCGGGTCGTCGCCCGGCATGACAGCCCGTGGGCTCATTACACGGTCTTTCACATGAATGCTTTCAGCGCTATTTGCCGCGCGGCAACTTGAACACCGCCAGCGCATTGGTCAGGCGCTCGGTTTGCTCGGCCAGGCTGCCTGCGGCAGCGGCGGACTCTTCCACCAGAGCGGCGTTTTGCTGGGTCACCGAGTCAATGTGGCTCACCGCCTGGTTGACCTGGGCGATGCCTGCGCTCTGCTCTTCGGTGGCGGCGGTCATCTCGGCCATGATCTGGTTGACCCGGTTGGTGGAGTCAATCACCTCCTGCATGGTGCCGCCCACCTGGGCGGTCAGCGCCGTGCCGGCATCCACCTTGGTCATCGAATTTTGAATCAGCGCCTTGATTTCCTTGGCCGCATCGGCGCTGCGCCCGGCCAGGGAACGCACCTCGCTGGCCACCACAGCAAAGCCGCGCCCTTGTTCACCGGCGCGGGCGGCTTCAATCGAGGCGTTGAGCGCCAGGATGTTGGTCTGGAAGGCAATGCCATCAATCAGGCCGATGATGTCGGCAATTTTGTGCGAAGCCAGGTTGATGTCATTCATGGTGTGGACGGCCTCGCGCACCAGTGCCCCACTCTTGTTGGCCGCCTCTGAGGCGTGTGCGCCCAGGGTGTTGGCCTTGTCGGCATTGCTGGCGCTTTGCTGCACCGTGCCGGTGATCTGCTCCATGCTGGCGGCGGTTTCCTCCAGGCTGGAGGCCTGCGACTCGGTGCGGTTGGACAAGTCCATGTTGCCGTGAGCAATTTCCTGGGTGGCCTGGCGGATGGCCTCGAAATTGCTGCGCACATCGCCAATGATGCTGCGCAGGTTGACATTCATCTGGCGCAGTGCGTTTTGCAGCTGGCCCAGCTCGTCTTGCCCGGCAGGCTTGATCACGTGGGTCAGGTCGCCACCCGCGAGGATGCGCGCCGCATGGGTGACATGTGCCAGCGGGGTGAGCACCCGGCGTTGCAGGCTGATGACGATCCACACGCTGGCGGCCAGTGCCAACCCTGTGACAGCCAACAGCCAGCCCTTGGCCCCGACGAACAACTCGGGAGCCAGCAGGTTCAGCCCCTGCAGCAGCAAGGCCAGAACGATCACCGCAAAACCCAGGCGCAGCTGCGTCATCAACCGCAGGTGATGGAGCTTGGCCCAGATGCCGGGGGACACCGCCGCGCCGTTTTCCACCCGCAGTTTGCGCGGGTTGCCTTCGCGGATTTCCTTGTAAATGCGCTCAGCCTGCGCCACCTGCTCACGCTCTGGTTTGATGCGCACCGACATGTAACCGATGGCCTGGCCGTTGTCGTACACCGGAGTTACGTTGGCCAGCACCCAATAGAAGTCACCCGAGCGGGTCCGGTTTTTCACCATACCCGTCCAGGGGCGACCGGCTTTAAGGGTGGCCCACAGGTCGGCAAAGGCTTCTGCTGGCATATCTGGGTGGCGCACGATGTTGTGCGGCGCACCGATCAGCTCCTGCAAAGGGAACCCGCTGACCTCGATGAAATACGGGTTGGCGTAGGTGATGTTGCCTTGCAAATCCGTGGTGGAGACGATGGCGAACTGGTCGCTGAGGTTGATTTCGGTCTGGGTAACTGGCAAATTTCGGCGCATAACACTCCCCCTGATGAAAGGCTTGAACTTGGGCTTTACGACGCAATTCATTGTGCCCCCGAAAGGCAGGAAATTCCAGTTGTATGGGCTGCCGCAAACACCGGCCATCGCCACAGTGATTATGGATCAAATGGGCATGAAGCACCCGTAAAACATGCGCAAACAGCTATCCAATTAATAGCAACCAAAATTAAACCGGGTGACACTATCCCAACGCCCCGCACCAAACTGCAAATCAACTGCCACCGTTGCACTGCTCCTCCAAAAACGCAAACAGCGCCGGCTCGGTGCAAAAAATCACGTTGAAGCGAATCCAGGGGCTGGTGCGTAATTCCGGGCTGAACAAATGGCCGGGGCCGAGCAGGATGTCCTGTTCGGCGGCTTTGTAGGCCAGCTCGCCCGAGTCTGGCAGCGCCGGGTGTTTGGCCCACAAAAAGATGCCGGCCTTGGGCTCATGAAAAATCTCGAACCCGACCTTGAGCAACTTGGAGGCGGCTTGCACATGGGCTTTGGCCAAACGCTCACGCAAGCCTTTCACGTGTTTGCGGCAACGCCCATCGGTCAGCGCACCATGGGCCAGCCGCTCACTGAACTCGGACGAAGTCAGGCCCGAGATCATCTTCAGCTGCGCCAGATCCTCCAGCAAATCCGGGTTGGCCGCCACGTAGCCGACCCGGATATTGGGCGAAATGGTCTTGGAAAAACTGCTGATGTAGATCACCCGATTCAGCTGATCCAGGCTGGCCAGCGACGGCCTGGGCTCGGGGTCCAGATCGGCATAAATGTCGTTTTCCACCACCAGAAAATCGTGTTTATCGGCCAGCTGCATCACCCGGTGCAGATGCGCCAGCTGGGCCACCGAGCCGGTTGGGCTTTGCAGGCGAGGCTGGGTGAAAAACAGTTTGGGTTGCTCTTCCACCACCAGCCGCTCAAGAGCGGCCAGGTCGTAGCCGGTGGGGGTGCGCGGCACACCAATCAGGCGTGCGCCCAAAAACCGCAGCGAAAACAGCAAGTTCGGGTAACCCGGGTCATCCACCAGCACCGCATCGCCCGGGCGCACCAAGCGGCGTGCCACCAGATCCATGGCCTGGCTGGAACCTTGCGTGAGCAGCACCTGCTCGGGCGTGACGGCAATCTCCTGCTCGGCCAGAAGTTCACGCACCAGCTGGCGCAAGGGCAGATAGCCCTTGGGCTCACCATAACCACTCAAATCCACATCGGCAGCGGCCAGGTTGCGCAAACCCCGGCGCACACCGTCCTGAAACAACCAGTCGCCCGGCAACCAGCCGCAGCCGGGTTTGATGCTGAGCGCCCGGTTCTCAAAAATGCGCCGCAAATACCACATCGAGTCAAAGCTGAAATTCGGGCCGTGACCCGGTAGCACACTGACCGAGGTGGGTCGTTGTTTGACAAAAAAGCCGGAGTGTGGCCGTGAGGCAAAGTAGCCCAGCGCCACCAGGCGGTCATAGGCATCCACCACGGTGAACACACTCACATTGTGGGCATGGGCAAACTGGCGGATCGAGGGGGCTTTGGAGCCTGGGCGCAGTTCACCCGCATCGATCACCGAGCGAAAACCGTCCACGATCTGGATCACCAGCGGGACAGGACTTTGCGGATTAAGCGTCAACATAGGCTACCTAGGGTTTTCGTGTACAGGGAGACCGAGCTGCACAGTACATCTTCAAAAAGGGCTCAACTGTATATGGTGAACGGTTGCAGTCAACTTTACAGTCACGCCACTTTATCAACTGACCCACAGCTTAAGGAACGCTATGCTGACCAAAACCCAACAAACCAATGCAGCCCTGATGGAGCGCCGCAAAGCCGCCATTCCACGCGGTGTCGGTCAAAGCCACGAGGTGTTCATTGCCCGTGGTGAAAACGCCGAGGTGTGGGACGTGGAAGGCAAGCGCTACATTGACTTTGCTGGTGGTATTGCCGTGCTCAACACCGGCCACTGCCGCCCCGAGATCACGCAGGCGGTCAAAGAGCAAATCGACCGCTACACCCACACCTGTTTCCAAGTGCTGGCCTATGAGCCCTATGTGGAACTGGCTGAGCGTTTCAACGCGCTGGCCCCAGGCAACTTTGCCAAGAAAACCCTGTTTTTGACCACCGGTGCAGAGGCCGTGGAAAACGCCGTGAAGATTGCCCGCTCTTACACCAAACGCAGCGCGGTGATTGCCTTCACCAGTGGCTACCATGGCCGCACCATCATGACGCTGGGGCTGACCGGCAAGGTGGCCCCGTACAAACTGGGTTTTGGCCCGTTTCCCAATGAAATCTTCCACGCCAAGTTCCCCAATGCGGCCCATGGCGTGAGTGTGGACGACTCCATTGCCTCGATTGAACTGATCTTCAAAAACGACGTGGAAGCCAGCCGTGTGGCCGCCATCATCGTCGAGCCGGTGCAAGGCGAAGGCGGCTTCAACGTGGCCCCCACCGACTTTTTGCAACGCCTGCGTGCCCTGTGTGACCAGCACGGTATTTTGCTGATCGCTGACGAAATCCAGACCGGTGCAGGCCGCACCGGCACCTGGTTTGCCATCGAACAAAGTGGCGTGGCCCCCGACATGATCACTATGGCCAAATCCATGGCCGGTGGTTACCCGATCTCGGGTGTGGTCGGCCGTGCCGAGGTGATGGACGCACCGGCTGCCGGTGGCCTGGGTGGCACTTATGCCGGTAGCCCGGTCGCCTGCGCCGCCGCCCTGGCGGTTCTGGACGTGTTCGAAAAAGAAAACCTGCTGGAACGCAGCCGCAACCTGGGCGCACACATGATGACCAAGCTCAAAACCCTGGCGGCCAAAGACAAGCGCATTTGCGACGTGCGCGGTTTGGGTGCCATGGTGGCGATTGAATTGTGCAAAGACGGCGACGCGCACCAGCCCAGTGCAGAGCTGGCCAAAGCCCTGGCGGTTGAAGCCACAAAACGCGGCCTGATCCTGCTGACCTGCGGCACTTACGGCAACGTGGTGCGTATTCTGGTGCCACTGACGGCCAGCGATTCAATAGTGAATGAAGGTCTGGACATCATCGAAGCCAGCCTGGCCGCGATTGCCTGATTGGCACAGTATTTGCATACATAAATCAGCTCTAGCCCTTTATCCACGTGCGCTGAGTGCTTTTGAAAGAATAGCAAATAATGACCTTGCCTGCCCCCCTGGTTCGCTTCACCAGCGTCCAAAAAACCTACGACGGCAGCACCCTGGTGGTGCGCGACCTGAACCTGAATATCCAGAGCGGCGAATTCCTGTCGCTGCTCGGGCCTTCGGGTTCAGGCAAAACCACCACGCTGATGATGCTGGCCGGGTTTGAGTCACCCACCTCGGGTGAAATCTTTTTGGCGGGCAAGCCCATCACCAAAACGCCGCCACACAAGCGCAACTTTGGCATGGTGTTCCAGAACTACGCCCTGTTTCCGCACATGACGATTGCCGACAACGTGGCCTACCCGCTCACGGTGCGCAAACTGGGCAAGTCAGAGCGTGAAGACAAGGTCAAACGTGCCTTGGACATGGTGCACCTGGGTGACAAGGGCGAAGCTCTCGGGCGGGCAGCAGCAGCGTGTGGCCCTGGCGCGGGCGCTGGTGTTTAACCCGCAACTGGTGCTGATGGACGAACCGCTGGGCGCACTGGACAAGCAATTGCGTGAGCACATGCAGATTGAGCTGAAAGAATTACACAGCAAGCTCGGCCTGACCTTTGTCTACGTGACCCATGACCAGTCTGAGGCGCTCACCATGTCCGACCGGGTAGCGGTGTTCAACGATGGGCTGATCCAGCAGATTGACCCGGTCAGCACGCTGTATGAAACCCCGGTGAACCGTTTTGTAGCCAGCTTTGTCGGCGACAACACCGTGCTGGATGCCCACCTCACCTCCAGCGAACGGGGAGCCGGCGGCAGTTGCCAGGTGACTCTGCCGGGTGGGGTCAGCTTGCAGGGCCAAGACATCAACGGCGCACCGCTGAATTACCCGGTGCAGGCCTGCATTCGCCCCGAGCGGGCGCTGATTTGCCCCGGCAGCCAGCCTGCCCCGGCCAACAGCTTGAGCGCCCGGGTCAACGACGTGATTTATTACGGCGACCACCTGCGCATGCGCTGCCAGGTGGAGCAGCAGGCCCCGGCCACCGTCAAGATTGCGCTCTCCAGCCCCAACATCCCGCAAGCCGGGGATGCCATCTGGCTGGTATTGCCTCCCGAGCATTTGCGGGTCTATGCCTGACTCACTTGCATTTTTTTGGTTTTTTTCACCCCCTAGGAGCCCTTTGATGAAACTCACCCCCCTGGTTGCAGCCTGCGCTGCGCTGTTTGCCCTGTCCGCCCAAGCCACCGATCTGACCGTGGTCAATTTTGGTGGTGCCAACGGCAACGCCCAAAAAATCGCCTACGTCGGCCCCTATGAAAAAGCCTCTGGCAACAAGATTGTCAGCGTCGAATACAACGGCGAACAAGCCAAGATCAAGGCCATGGTCGAAGCCAAGAAAGTGACCTGGGACGTGGTCGAGGTTGAATCCCCCGACGTGGCCCGCGGCTGCGACGAAGGCCTGTTCGAGAAGCTGGACTACAGCAAAATTGGCAACAAGGCCGACTTCACCCCCGCCGCCATCCACGAGTGCGGCATCGGCGTGTTTGTCTGGTCGACCGTGATGGCCTACAACGGCGACAAACTCAAAACCGCCCCCACCACCTGGGCTGACTTCTGGGACGTGAAGAAATTCCCTGGCAAGCGCGGCATGCGCAAGGGAGCCCGCTACAACGTCGAATTTGCCCTGATGGCCGACGGCGTGGCCCCGGCTGATGTGTACAAGGTGCTCAAGACCAAGGAAGGTGCGGACCGCGCCTTCAAGAAGCTGACGGAACTCAAGGCCAACATCCAGTGGTGGGAAGCCGGTGCGCAGCCGCCCCAGTTCCTGGTGGCGGGTGACGTGGTCATGGCCACCGCCTACAACGGCCGCATTGATGCCGCCCAGCGCGAAGGCAAAACCTGGACTACTGGGTCATGCCCAAGGGCACACCGAACAAGGACGCGGCTCTGAAGTTCATCGCCCTGGCCAGCAGCGCCGATGCCCAGGCTGAATACGCCAAAAACATCGCCTACGGCCCAACCAACACCAAGGCGCTGGCCAAGCTCGATGCCAAGGTACTGGACAACCTGCCCACCTCTGCCAGCAACGCCAAAACCGCGCTGCAATTCAACGTGAGCTTCTGGGCTGACCAGGGCGAGGCGCTGGAAAAACGTTTCGCTGCCTGGGCTGCGCAGTAATCTGACCCAGAGAGAAGGTAAAGACCGTGACGACGATGACTGCAGCCGTGATTCCCGGCAACCTGGCGGCTCAACTGCGGCGCTCGCAGCGGCGTAAAAAGGCCTTTGCCATCTCTCTGACCCTGCCACTGCTGATTTTTCTGCTGGCCACCTTCATCGTGCCGATTGGTGCGCTGCTGGTGCGTGCGGTAGAAAACCCTGAAGTGGCCAGCACACTCCAACATACGGTTGGCGCACTCGATCATTGGGATCGCACTTCGGCACCCCCTGAGGCGGCCTACGCAGCGCTGGTGACCGATTTGTCTGCCATTTCTGAACAATCCGAGGCCGGTGGCCTGGCACGACGGCTGAACAGTGAAGTCAGCGGAGCCCGCTCCCTCATCATGAGCACTTACCGTGCCCTGCCTTTTGATGCTGGCCTGACACCTGCGCAGGTGAAAGCCCGCATGCTGGAAATCGACCCGCGCTGGGCCGAACCTGACTACTGGCAAGCCATTGCCAAAAACGGCTCGCGCTGGACCCCGGACTACCTGCTGACCTCGGTCGATTTGAAGCGCGATATTCAAGGCAACATCGTCCAGGTGGATGCCGACTCGGCGGCTTTTTTCAAGATTTTGATGCGCACCTTCAGCATCAGCGCCGTGGTCACCCTGTTTTGCCTGTTGCTGGGCTACCCGCTGGCCTATTGGCTCTCGACCCTGACCCCGCGTCAGGCCAATATTTTGATGATTCTGGTGCTGGTGCCGTTCTGGACGTCGATTCTGGTGCGCTCTGCCGCCTGGATCGTGCTGCTGCAATCCAACGGGCTGGTGAATCGCTCACTGCTGGAGCTGGGCTTCATCAGTGAACCCCTGCCGCTGCTGTTCAACCGGCTAGGCGTGATCATTGCCATGGTGCACATCCTGCTGCCGTTCATGATTTTGCCGCTCTACAGCGTGATGAAATCCGTGCCACCGACCTACCTGCGGGCGGCAGTGTCGCTGGGCAGCTCACCACTGGCGGCGTTCTTCCGGGTCTACGTTCCGCAAACCTACCCCGGCATGGGCGCAGGCGGCTTGCTGGTGTTTATTCTCAGTATTGGCTACTACGTCACCCCGGCCCTGCTGGGCGGCGCGGATGACCAGATGCTGAGCTACTACATTGCTCAATACACCAACGTCAACGTCAACTGGGGCATGGCCTGTGCCCTGGGCGCGGTGTTGCTCTCGGCCACCCTGGTGCTGTACGCCGTGTACCGCCGCGTGGTGAAGTCTGAACTCAGCCTCGGATAAGCCTTATGTCACTGCCCAAACGCCCGATCTTTCCGGCTTACGCCAACTTTGCCGACAAACTCGGCTGGTACGCCCTGCGCGTGGCTGGCGTGCTGGTCTTGCTGTTTTTGCTGCTGCCGATTCTGGTCATCATGCCCTTGTCG
>VIKI01000165.1:14260-16277 GCA_008080595.1 Comamonadaceae bacterium | reverse complement strand
TTGCAAGAGGCGTTTACCAACATCATCAAGCACACGCGGGCCACGCAGATTCGGGTGAGCACCGGATCGGATGCCCATGGGGTGCAGGTAACCATCACCGATAACGGACAAGGGTTCGATCTGCAGGAGGCCAGAAAACGCGCAGGCAAAGGTTTGTCAAACCAGTTGCGCCGGGCCGAGGCGATTGGGGCTGTGGTGGACTGGAAGTCCAGTGCAGAAGGTACCAGTCTGATCCTGAGCCTGCCCTTCAACGTGCCGTGTTGTAGGCGTTCGCGCCTGCCGACGCTCCTACAGAGTCCAGGCAGGCCGGCATTCGTAGGAGCGGCGGCAGCCGCGATGGCCGCTTGGAAATTGAACATGATTCGTTTTGTCAAAAGAAACCCGTTACGGTTATGAAGCACGTGCCCAAGGGCTTTTGGATTTTCAGTGTGCTACTGCTTCTGCTGCTCGACGGCTTGTGGGTGTTGGTCGGGTGGCCACAGCACGCAGGTGCGGCCGCCAGTCTGCACCTGACGCAAGCGCAAAGGTGGGTTCAGACCGGCACGGGTTTCACGCCGCCAGCTCTGACCCTGCCAACCCTTGCACCTGAGGGGGGCTGGCGTGAGGTGACATTGCCCTATGCGCCGCTGCCGCAGCCCAAGCCGCAGAGCTTGCCGTCGGCGAGTCAGGCCGCTGTCCAAACCACCTGGTACCGCGTGTCCACGGCGGAGTTGGCGCACCTGCCAGGGCCGCATGGCCTCTACATTCCGCGCTGGAAGAGTGATGGTCAGATGGCCATCTATGGGGATGGCCGCTTGCTGTACCAGTCGCAGGGCAATATGCAGTGGAACGGCTCCAATCACCCGCTGTGGGTGGTGCTGGATGGTACGGCGCAGACCATACCGCCGCAAGACATCGTGATCCGCATGCAGCATCTGGTGGGTATTGGCGGGGCTTTGTCGTCGGTTTGGGTCGGTGCGCGAGGTGCGTTGATGTGGCGCTACCAGCTGCGTGACTGGTTGCAAACGACGCTGCCGTTCATGAGCAGTGCGGCGTTTTTGTCGGTGGGCATTTTTGCTTTTTGTGTCTGGCTGGTGCGGCGCAATGAGCACATTTATGGGCTGTTTTTCCTGGCCTCGGTGGCGGCCTATGTGCGCACGCTGCATTACCACGTGGGGCTGGAGCCGTTGCCGCTGTCAGATGAGTGGTTTGGCTGGCTCACCGTCAATTCGCTGTTCTGGCTGCTGACCACAGCTCACTTGTTTCTGGTGCAGTTGCATGGCCGCAGGCGAGCCTGGCTGACACGCTTGATAGTGGGCACCAGTCTGGTGGCTAGCTTGATCACCTTGCCCCTGCCTGGTTTGCCCGATGCCACGCTGCTGGCCCCGTTGCTGTATGCGGCGTTGTTGCTGGCGGGGAACACCACGTTTGGGTTTGATTTGCGTGACTCGTGGCGTGTCTCCAGGCATGGTGTGTTGCTGGCGGGCTGGTGTTTGCTGGGGTCGGTCATGGGTATTTACACCTGGCTGCTGCAAAACAATCTGGTCAACATTGAGGGTTTGTTTCTTGATGCTTATACCAATATTGGGGCGTTTTTCATTTTCAGCTATGTGATGTTTTCGCACTACATCGGGGCCATCAACGATGTGGAGCAGCTCAATGCCAGCCTGGAGGCGCGGCTGCAGGCGCGTGAGGCGGACTTGACCGCCACACACCAGCGCCTGCGCGAGATTGAGCAACACCAGGCGGTGGCCCAGGAGCGCCAGCGCCTGATGCAGGACATGCACGACGGTCTGGGCTCGTCGCTGCGCACGGCCTTGTGGTCGGTGGAAAAGGGCCGGATGGATGACACGGCGGTGGCCGATGTGCTCAAGGGGTGTATTGATGACCTGAAGCTGGCAATTGACTCGATGGAGCCGGTGCAGGCCGATTTGTTGCTGTTGTTGGCCACCTTGCGCTTTCGTCTGGAGCCGCGGCTGGAGAACACCGGCATTGAGCTGCTGTGGGAGGTGTCTGATGTGCCCGAGCTGGACTGGCT
>VIKI01000165.1:4136-14242 GCA_008080595.1 Comamonadaceae bacterium | reverse complement strand
TTGCAAGAGGCGTTTACCAACATCATCAAGCACACGCGGGCCACGCAGATTCGGGTGAGTACCGGATCGGATGCCCATGGAGTGCAGGTGACCATCGCTGACAATGGGCAGGGGTTTGATCTGCAAGCGGCCAGAAAGCAAGGTGGCAAAGGTTTGTCAAACCAGCTGCGCCGGGCCGAGGCGATTGGGGCGGTGGTGGACTGGAAGTCCAGTGCAGAAGGTAGCAGCCTGATCCTGAGCCTGCCGCTTCAACGTGCCGTGTTGTAGGAGCGGCGGCAGCCGCGATGGCCCCCTGTTGTTTTGTTACCGTTGCCAGGAGACTTTGAAATTGAGCTTGATCCGATTTGTCAAAAACAACCCGTTCCGCTTGGCCGAAGACCGCATTCTGGCGGAGCAGTTGCGGCTGGTGATGGGTAATGTAGGCAGTTCGGTGATTCCGGCTGTTCTGCTTGCAGTGTTGATGCTGGCGGTGCTGTCAAACCCGATCAATCGGCTGAGCCTGGCACTGTGGTGTGTGCTTGTGATTGCGTCCAAGCTCGGCTGCTATCTTCATGCACGGCATCATCTGAGTGTAGACACCGCTCCCCAGCGGGCTCGTTACCTGGTTGGGCAACTGATGGTGCTGAATGCATTGGACGGCGCCATCTGGGCCGCCCTGTGTTGGGCTACGCAAGACAGTGTCAGCATGAACGGCAGCATTTTGGTGTATTCCGTGCTGACCGGTGTTGCGGGCAGCTCCATGTCACTGCTGGCCCCGGTGTTGCCGGTGTTTGTGGCGTTTGTGATTGCCGAGATGCTGGTGGTGCTTGGCAGACTTTTTTCCCTGGGCGATGTCGCTTTTGATGCCTTGGCATTGGCGACGATTCTGTATGTGCTGACGCTGCTCGGGCAAGCGAGCAACAGTGCCGCAGCCGCACGGGTGGCGATTGACCTGCGCTTTGACTTGGCCGACAGCCATGCCAAGCTGCGCGAGATCGAGCAGCGCGAGCTGCTGGCCCAGGAGCGCCAGCGCCTGATGCAGGACATGCACGATGGCCTGGGCTCTTCACTGGTCAGCGCTCTGCGGGTGGTGGAGCACGGCCAGCTTGACGAAGATGAAATCGCTCAGGTGCTCAAGGGTTGTATTGATGACCTGAAGCTGGCGATTGACTCGATGGAGTCGATTGAATCCGACTTGTTGCTGCTGCTGGCTACGCTGCGCTTTCGCCTGGAGCCGCGGCTGGAAGCCAGTGGCATCAACCTGGTCTGGGAGGTGCAAAGTGTACCCAAGCTGGAGTGGCTGGACCCGAAAAACGCGCTGCACATTCTGCGCATCTTGCAGGAGGCATTCACCAACATCATCAAGCACACCCGCAGCACCGAGATCACCGTGGCCACCGCAGTAGATGGCCCGTGGGTGGTGGTGACGGTGAGTGACAACGGCTCAGGTTTTGCGGTGGATGAGGCCCTGGTGCGCGGCGGCAAGGGCCTGTCCAACCAGTTGCGCCGGGCTGCAGCGATTGGCGCTGAAGTTGACTGGACATCCAGCCCCACCGGTTCGTGCCTGCGCTTGCGTCTGCCTGTCAAACGGACCTCTGTGTAGGAGCGGCGGCAGCCGCGATTGGCGCGATGGCCCCTCAGTTGAGCTTCATCCCCGCCACCAGTTGCGTCACGTTGTGGCGCATCATCAGCAGGTAGCTTGAGCCTGGCTCGTTGGGGCCGGAGAGGGCATCCACATACAGCTTGGGGCCGAGCGTGACCCCGGTGTCCTGGGTGATCTGGGCCAGCAGTTTCGGGTTGCTCATGTTTTCCACAAACACTGCCCGGATTTTGTCGCGCTTGATTTGGCGAATCAGCTGCGCCACCTCTTTAGCGCTGGGCTCGGTATCGGCATTGATGCCTTGCGGGGCCAGAAATTTGATCTGGTAGCGTGCCGCAAAGTAGCCAAAGGCATCGTGCGAGGTGATCACCTGGCGCTTTGGCTTGGCAATGGCTGCCAGTTGATCCTTGGCAAACTGATCCAGCGCGATGAGTTGCTGGATGTAGGCTTCACTATTCTTTTGATAGCTGCTTGCGCTTGATGGGTCTGCGCTAGAGAGCGATTTTGCTATGTTTTTGACATAGATGATGACGTTGCTGGGGTCTTGCCAGCCGTGTGGGTCGGTTTCGGTGTGGCCTTTTTCAGCGGGCATGCTGCGGGTCTGGATGCCTTGGGAGGCCACCAGGGTCGGGCCTGGGTAGTTGGCAGATTGGGCCAGCTTGGCGGCCCAGGGCTCGAAGTTCAGGCCGTTGATGACAAACAGCTTGGCTCCCAGAATGGCCCGGGCATCGGCCGGTTTGGGCTCGAAGGCATGGGCATCTTCATCCGGGCCGACCAAGGTGGTGACCTTGACCCGGTCGCCGCCCACCACCTTGACCAAATCACCCAGAATGCTGAACGAGGCCACCACCGGCAGCGGCTCGGCGGCCCTGGCAGGAAGCAGGTGGCAGAGGGTCAAGGCGGCGAGTGCGGCATGGGTCAGGGTGCGGCGTTTCATGGGTGTCTTTCGGTTGAGGTTGAGGGTAGAAAAATTCAGACGATGCGGGTTTTGTAGGAGCGGCGGAAGCCGCGATAACCGGCGTGCGCACATCGCGGCTTTCGCCGCTCCTACAAAGGCCAGGGCATTTCATCCGACCCGATGTGGGCGCTTGAGCACTTGCGGCAGCCAGCCGCCAGGCGACACCAGCAGCGAAAACGCATACAAGGCTCCGGCGCAGCCAATGATGGTCGGGCCACTGGGGGTGTCGAGGTGGTAGGACAGCAGCAGCCCGGCCACACCGGCCAGCGCGGCTTGCGCACTGGCGTTAAGCAGTTGGGCGCTCAAGGATTCATGCCACAGCCGGGCCGACACGGCGGGCAGCATCATCAGCCCCACGGCCATCAGCGTGCCCAGGGTCTGAAAACCGGCCACCAGGTTGATCACCACCAGCATCAAAAAACTCTGTTGCCAAATCCAGCCGCGCCGGGCCCAGCCCCGCGCGGCGGAGGCGGCCAGAAACACCGGGTCAAAGGTCTCCAGCACCAAGGCCCGGTACAGCGCCGCCAGCGTGATCACGCTGACACTGGCCACGCCCACCACCAGCAGCAGCCCCTGGGCATCTACCCCCAGGGCGCTGCCAAACAAGATGTGCAGCAAGTCCAGTTGTGTGCCCTGGCGTGACAACATCGTCACCCCCAGCGCCAGCGCCACCAGGTAAATGGCCGCCAGACTGGCATCTTCCTTCAGGCTGGTGAAACGGCTGATGAAGCCAGCCAGGCCTGCGGCCAGCATGCCCGAGACCACGCCGCCCAAGGCCATGGCCGTCAGTGACAAACCCGACACCATGAAGCCAATGGCCACCCCCGGCAACACCGCATGGCTGATGGCATCACCCAGCAAACTCATGCGCCGCAGCGTCAAAAACACCCCCAGCGGCGCAGCGCTCACGGCCAGCGCCAGTGTGGCCACCAGTGCCCGGCGCATGAAGACAAATTCGGCAAACGGGCCAATCAACACATCCCACAAATCCGTCATGCGGCCACCTCATCGGCATGGCAAATGTCGGCGTTGTCGTCCCAGGCTTCGGCCAGGGCGCGGGCACGTTGCAAGTTGGGCTCGGTCAGCACCTGAGGGGTTGGCCCCCAAGCCACCAGTTCACGGGCCAGCAACACGGTGTGCGCAAAGTGCTGGCGCACTTGGGCGTCGTCATGCAGCACGGCAATCACGGTACGGCCTTCGGTCTTCCATTGGTGGATCAAGTCCAGCAGGGTGGCGGTGGTGCGGGAATCCATGGCGTTGAACGGTTCGTCCAGCAAGATCAGCTCGGCCTCTTGCATCAGCAGCCGGGCAAACAGCACGCGCTGAAACTGCCCGCTGGAGAGCGAGCCCACGGCACGCTGCTCAAAACCCTCCAGCCCGACGGTATGGATGGCGGCATCGGCGCGTGCCAGCATGGCGGCGCTGACCCCGCCAAAAACCCCCACCGCGCTCCAGCAACCCAAGAGCACGCAGTCGCGCACTTGCAGGGGGAAGCTGCGGTCAATCTCGGTGAGTTGCGGCAGGTAGGCGATGCGTTCGCGGGCGGTGTGGGTGTGCACTTGCCCGCCCGAGGGTTTGAGCAGCCCCATGATGCTTTTCAGCAAGGTACTTTTGCCTGAGCCGTTGGGGCCAATCACGGCCGTCAGTGCGCCACGGGCAAACTGCCCGCTGATGTGGTGCAGGGCCGGGTGCTGGCGGTAGCTGACTGTCAGGTTGTCAATGCTCACCACAGGGTAGCTCCTGCATTGGCCCACCACACCGCCAGCCACAGGGCGATCACAACAGGTAACACCGCCAGCACACGCAGCCAGGCCGGCCAGGCCAGCACACTGCGTGTGGGCCTGGCGCGGGCTGGCGCGGCGTGGTGGTGTGAATGGGAATGAGAGGGGAGCGTCATGGATGGGTGTTCAAAAAACAAGATTGCGGTCATAATGCAACTCAATTGCGGTATAGTTTATCGCAACTCAATTGCATTAATACTGCTGTTTCAAAAATAAGTTGTACAACCACCGCCATGCCTGCCAAACAGACGACGCTTGTTTCCGATCCGATGGATGCCTTGTTATCCGCCCATGGTTTGCGCCGCACCGGGGCGGCCAGGCGGGTGCTGGGTTGGTTGTTGGCCCACCCGGACACCAGTTACACCCATGCGCAGTTGCAGACCGCGTTGCAGGCCGATGAGCCAGCGCCGGGCGAGGGTGGAGGCGCGTTGGATCGGGTCACGCTCTACCGTTTGATTGACCGGCTGACGCAGGTGGGCTTGCTGCTGTGCCGGGTCGACAGCCAGCGGGTGCGGCGCTACCAGGCCATGCCCGCCAGCGTACATGCCTTGCCCCACTTTGAATGCCAAAGCTGCCACCGCGACAGTCCGCTTGCGGCCACCTTGCAAGGTAATGCGCAGGATCTGGAAGTGGCGGCCGAAAACGCTTTGGCGGTCTTGAAGGCGCTCGGCTACCAAGGTTTGAGCCTGGATCTGGCGGTACGCGGCGTGTGTGCCGATTGCGCCACCGCAGCCCAGCCCTTGCAGCATGATTGACACCCAGGGTTTGGCCTACCGTTACCCCGGTGGCATCCAACTGAATTTTCCTGATGTGGCTGTGCCCCAAGGCACGGTGCTGTTGCTCAGTGGCCCCTCGGGCTGCGGCAAGTCGACCTGGCTGGCGCTGGTGGCGGCTTTGGTGCGCCCGACGGCTGGGCAATTGACGGTGGCAGGGCAGGCTTTGAATGCTCTCAATTCTGTAGCTGCTGACGCATGGCGGGCTGGCGCTATCGGGTTTTTGCCGCAAAAATTGCATTTGAGTGCTGCGCTCACCGTCGCGCAAAACCTGGCAGTGGCGCAGTGGGCCAGTGGTCAGGCTGAAGACCCGGTGGCCATCCGCTCAGCACTGGCCGCACTGGGCGTGGCCGAGCTGGCCCAGCGCAAACCGGCGCAGCTCTCGGGCGGGCAGGCGCAGAGGGTGGCCTTGGCGCGGGCTGTGTTGCAGAAACCCCAAGTGATTCTGGCCGACGAGCCCACCGCCAGCCTGGACGATGAAGCCGCCTTGGACGCGGTGCAGCTGCTGCTGGCGACAGCGCAGGCGCAACAAGCCACGCTGGTGATTGCCACCCACGATGCCCGTGTGGCGGCGCTGCTGGAGCCGGCCTTGCCCGCTGCCAACCGCCTGCATCGCCTGCAATTGCAAAGGCCCGTATGAAAACCCTGTCATTGGCCTGGACTTACCTGTGGTCACGCCCGCTGAGTGCGGCACTGAACCTGTTGCTGCTCAGCCTGGGGCTGGCATCGATTACCTTTTTGCTGCTGGTGTCAGCGCAACTGAGCAAGGCGTTTGAGCGTGACCTGCAAGGCATTGACGTGGTGGTGGGGGCCAAGGGCAGCCCGATGCAGCTGATTTTGTCGGGCGTGTTCCACATTGATGTGCCGCCGGGCAACGTGCCCTTGAAAGCCGTGCAAGAACTCCAAAAACACCCGATGGTGGCGCAAGTGATTCCGATCAGCCTGGGCGACAGCCTGCACAGTTTTCGCATTGTGGGTACCTCTACCGACTACCTCACGCATTACCAGGCCAAGCTGGCGCAGGGGCAACTCTGGACGCAGCCGATGCAGGTGGTGCTGGGCGCGACCGCCGCACACAAGCTGGGGCTGACCATGGGCCAGACCTTTGTTGGTACGCACGGTCTGGGTGAAGGCGGGCATGCGCACGGCGACAACGTGTACACCGTGGTCGGCATTCTTGCGCCCAGCGGCAGCGTGCTGGATCGGCTGATCCTGACCGACATCACATCGGTGTGGAAGGTGCATGAAGACTACACCGCCGTGGATGACGAAGACCGCCAGATCATGATCGACGAGCGCGAGGTCACCATGGCCCTGGTGCGCTACAGGTCACCGCTGGCGGCGGTGAGTTTTCCGCGCTATGTCAACACCAGCACCGAGATGCAGGCCGCTGCCCCGGCGCTGGAAATCACCCGCTTGCTGCGTATGCTGGGTCTGGGTACCGATGTGCTGCGGGCCTTTGCCGGGCAGTGCGCGAGCGCCGGGGTGATCTGGCGCTGCTGCGTATGCTGGGTGCGCCACCGCGCAAAGTGGCGGCCTTGCTGCTGCTGGAGGCGCTGTGGCTGGGTCTGCTGGCTGCCGTGGTGGGAGTGCTGGCCGGGCAGGGCATGACCGCTGCGCTGGCCTGGCTGCTGCAACTGGACAACTCTTTGCTGATCGGCGGCATGGCCTGGCCGAGTGGCTTGTGGTTGGTGCCCGCTGTGGCATTGGGGGTGTCGCTGGTGGCGGCGATTTTGCCGGCGCTGGGGGCGTATCGGGTCAGTGTTCTGGAACTTTTACAAGGCAGGTAATATATGAAAAATTGGCATCTAGCGCTTATAGGAATTGCGGTAACAGCTATTTTTTCAATAGCAAATGGGGCCGAGCTGGATCAGGCCACCAAAGAAGACATTGCCCGCCACCGGGCCATGGCGCAGGCGCATGAAAACGCGGCCAAGTGCCTGGAGTCGGGTAAGTCTGATGCGGTGTGTGAAAAGCAGTTGCTGGTGGAATGCAAAGGGCTGGGCATTGGCAAGTTTTGCGGCATGAAACACGTGCATTGAGCCGAGCCTTGCCCGGAACAGATAATGTGATTCAGTACGGACTGATTGATTTAACACACCACTATCTCCATGAGCAAATCCCCTTCACACCTGGCTTTTTTACCTGAAGTCAAAGCGCGCCTTGACCAGCATCCGCTTTACGCCGCTGTGCGCACACTGGACGACTTGCGTTGTTTCATGTCGCACCATGTCTACCCGGTGTGGGACTTCATGTCTTTGCTCAAACATCTGCAAGGGGCGATTGCCCCGGTGTCGGTGCCGTGGCAGCCGACCGGGGATGCGGCCAGCACGGCAGCCCAGCGCCTGATCAATGAAATTGTGCTGGGTGAGGAAACCGACGAAGGCCTGCCCGGCAAAGGTGGGCAGCCCACGTTTGTCAGCCACTTTGACCTGTACATCGGGGCCATGGAAGAGGTGGGTGCGGACACCCGACCAGTGCGGCGTTTTCTCAAACAAGTCAAAAAGCACGGGGTGATCCAGGCGCTGGAGTGTGCAGACATTCCCGAGCCCTCGCGCCGCTTCATGAGCAGCACCTTTGACTTCATTGCCACCGGCAAAACCCATGTGATTGGGGCCGCGTTTGCGCTCGGGCGTGAGCAGGTGATTCCGGCCATGTTCCGCGCCCTGTTGGCAGACTTGGGCATCAGCAAGAAAAAGGCCCCGCTGTTCCACTACTACCTGGAGCGCCACATCTACCTTGACAGTGAGTCACACGGCCCGCTGTCCTTGAACTTGTTGCAGCACCTGTGTGGCGACAGTGCCGCCAAATGGCGCAGCGTGGAAACCGCGGCCAAGAAGGCGGTGAATGCCCGCGTGCGCTTGTGGGATGGTGTGTACGATGAACTGAAACACAAAAAATGACTCCAACCCGTTCAGGTTGGGTTTGCAGAGGTGTATGAAACAGGAGCATGGATTTGAAACGTAGTAGATGGGTCTCTTTATTGATCGGCTGTTGCTTGCCACTGCTGGGCTTGGCGCAGCTGAGTTCACCCATTGCAGGTGGTGTGCCTGCGGGTACCGGCCCAGGGGTTCACAGCCCGAACAGCCCGTTTGCACCCTTGCCGCAGCGTGCCGATGTGTTGCCCTGGTCGCTGTTGACGGCGGTCAAGCTGCGTGATGGTCCCAAAGGCCCACGGCCACGCTATACGCCAGAGCAGCAGGCGCTGAATGACAAAACCCAGCGCATCCAGGGCTTCATGATGCCGCTGGAGCCGGGCGAGAAACAAAAGCATTTTTTACTCAGTGCGGTGCCCTTGACCTGCTCGTTTTGTACCCCTGGTGGGCCGGAGAGTATGGTGGAGGTGTACATCCAGAACCCGGTGAAATACACCCTGGAGCCGGTGGTGGTCGAGGGCAAGTTTGCGGTGCTGGCTGATGACCCTTATGGCTTGTACTACCGCATCAAGGACGGGGTGGTGGTGAAATAAGGTGACAGTTCGAGAGTGTTTTATCTTTGACTAATTTGATATATGTCAGATATTGATGGTCATCCGTGTTGCATAGTCCAGCCTATTCGTTTTTTGGCAATATGTTTTATTAAGGATGCGCACCATGAAAGCAATTCAAGACCTCTTCTCTACTGACTACGGCATCATGAGTTTTATAGTGATTGCGGTGACGATCATCGGCTTGGGTGGAGCCTACGTGGTGCTCAAAGCCAAAATGGCCGAAAGTGCCAAAAACGCAGGCGAGTAAGTTTTTCCAGGGGCTATTGTCCCCACCCGTAGCGGGCAGGCCCAACGCCAGTGCCCGCTTTTTTGTTGCTCCTGCGCACTGGGTCACGTGTGTGTTGATTGGTTTTTGCAGTCAAAATCGAGCCAATTCGACTTTGATTGGCCTGTGTGAGCAACCCGGTTTTTTCTTCCCTGATTCCCGTCGTTTTTTTGATTGCTATTGGGTTTATAGCTGGTCGTGTCGGCTGGATCAGGGCTGAGGCGACCAAAGACCTGTCCAATCTGGTGTTTGTAGTGCTGACACCGGCGCTGCTGTTCCGGGCCATGAGCTCGGTGCACATTGAGCAGCTTAACTTCAAGCCGGTGGCGCTTTATTTTGTGGCGATTGGCCTGCTGTATGCCTTGGTGTTCAATGCGCAGGGTCGCAACACCCGTGCTGCCGTGCTGGGGCTGGCAGCCACCTTCAGCAACACCGTGATGATCGGTATTCCGCTGATTGGTCTGGCCTATGGTCAGGCGGCACTGGTGCTGCTGCTCACCCTGATCTCGGTTCATGCGTTGATCTTACTCACGGCCGCCACCATCGTGCTGGAGGTGGTCGAAGCCCGTCAGACCACGGCACTGCCGGTGGCAGGTGATGCGCCCCAACGCCATGTTCTTGAAACCGTGCTGAGCGCCATCAAGAACGGCATCATCCACCCGGTGCCCTTGCCCATTATTGTGGGTTTGCTGTTTGCCCAAACCGGTCTGGTGTTGCCCGACGTGCTTGACCGCCCGCTGCAATTGCTGGGCAATGCCTTTGGCCCGATGGCGCTGCTGCTGGTGGGGGCGACGCTGACCCAAGTGCAGGTGGGTTCGCATTTGTATCCGGCGCTGGGCATCAGCTGCCTGAAGAATCTGGCCTTGCCTGTTCTGGTGGCTACCGTGTGCTGGCTCTCAGGGCTGCGTGGCCTGGAATTGAAGGTGATGATCGTCGCCGCATCGCTGCCGATGGGGGCCAATGTGTTTTTGTTTGCCCAGCGTTACCAGGTGGCACAGGATTTGGTCACGGCCAGCATGGCGGTGTCTACCGCACTCGGGTTGATCAGTATCACGCTGGTGATGTCACTGGTCGGGTTGCTGGCGTGATTTCTTGCTTGAATTCGAATCCATGCGTGCTGTCAATCAGCGATTGACTGAGTCAAAACGAAAGCCTTAGACTACACCGAAGCTGCCTCGAATTTGAGGTGTTGAGGGGCTGCACTGCCCGTGCTATTGGGTTTGCCACGGTGAGTTGCAATGGCATCTGCTGTTTGCTTGG
>VIKI01000165.1:0-4071 GCA_008080595.1 Comamonadaceae bacterium | reverse complement strand
TGAGGTTACAAGCTTTGACTGGCCGAATTGCCCAGCTGGTCATGCTTTTCTTGTTTTCCACTGGCCTCGTTCTCGGTCAAACCCAACCGTCTGCTTCCGGGCAAACGGATGCCAAAAACATCCTTTTTCTTTATTCCTATGGCTACGGTAGCAAGGGGATCGAAGTATTCAGCGACAGCTTTCGCGAAACCATGGTGGGAGCAGGTGTCAGCGTCAGCAATATCTTCTCCGAGTACCTGGATCTGGAGCGCAATAAGGAAGATCCGCAGTATCGACAACGTTTAAAGGAGCTACTGGAGCGGAAGTATTCTGAACGGAGAATTGATTTGGTCATCACCGTGCAACAGCCTGCACTCAATTTCCTTCTGACCGATGGAAAAGAAATCGCACCAGCCGCCGCAGCCATCACGACAGCAGCACCCGTACCGACAATTGCGGAGGTGGGTGAGCGGCGTATCGTCAGTCACTCAGCAGGTTTTGACATGAAGGGCACTCTGGAGCTGGCCATGAAACTGTTTCCTGCAACACAAAGGGTGGTGTTCGCCTCGGGCAGCAGTGATGCAGACAAAAAGCTGGCGTTGGCCGCAGCTGAAAGTGCCGCCAAGTGGCAAGACAAATTGAAGGTGGAATTCACATTTGATTTGTCGCTTGATGACATGCTCAAGCGAGTTTCATCCCTTCCGCCCGCGACGATCATTGTCTTCACTCAATACAACCGCGATGTCCAAGGCCGTGTCGGAGTGGCTTATGAAGTTGAAAGCATGCTCATCAAGTCTGCCAATGCGCCAGTGTTTGGCTTCTATGACTTCAATCTGTACGGTGGTGGTATCGGTGGCTCGGTATTGGGTGTCGGAAAACTCGGTGAGACTACCGCACAACTGGCGCTGGACTTGTTGCGAGGCGAACGCCAGCTGTCTGAGCAGATCACAAGTGTCAAAAGTGAGCCTTTCCCCATGTTCAACTGGGATCAAATCAAACGCTGGGGTGCTGATCCAGCCCTGCTTCCATCCCACACGGTATTTGTTAACCGTGTGCCTACATTCTGGGAGCAATACAAGACTTATGTGATCGGCCTGATGATTTTTGTGCTGGTGCAGTCCCTGCTGATTTTTGCCTTGATGATGAACAAGCGCAGAAGAGCGCAAGCCGAAATATTGCTGCGTGAGAGCAACGAACATCTGGCGATCACACTGTACTCCATCAGCGACGCCGTCCTTGCCACTGACCTGTCCGGTCGGATTACCCGCATGAATCCAACGGCTGAACGTTTGTGTGGCTGGTCACTGGCAGATGCGCTTGGGCAACCACTTACTGAGGTGTTTCGCATCGTCAACGCCACCACCCGTGAGGCGATGGCCGATCCGGTGCATTTGGTGATGCTGCATGGTCAGGCGGTGGGTCTGAACAATCACACCTTGTTATTGGCACGGGATGGCCATGAATATCAGATTGCCGATAGCGCCGCTCCCATCCGCAATGCCTCAAACGAAATTGTGGGTGTGGTGCTGGTGTTCAGTGATGTCACCGAAAAATACCAAAGTGAACTGGCCCTGCGCAAAAGCGAGGAGCGTTGGAAATTTGCCATTGAAAGTGCAGGTGATGGTCTGTGGGACTGGAATACTCAGACCGGTAAGGTCTTTTACTCGTCGCGTTATAAAGCCATGCTGGGTTTTGCCGAAGATGAATTCGGCGACACTGCAGGCGAATGGATCAAGCGTATCCACCCTGACGATGCGCCGGGTGTGTTTGCAGTGATGCAGCCCTATCTGGAGGGTAAACCAGGCTCGATCACCGTTGAATTTCGCATGTTGTGCAAGAACGGACGTTGGCAATGGATACTGGGTCGGGGTATGGTGGTTAGCCGTTAAGCCGATGGTAAACCGCTTCGCATGATTGGCATCAATAGCGATATCACCGAGCGCAAGGAGTATGAAAGTCGCCTAGAGCATATTGCCCACTTTGATGCGCTGACCCATCTGCCTAACCGTGTGCTGCTGGCTGACCGTCTGCACCAAGCCATGGCTCAGGCGCAACGGCGTGGTCAGCATCTTGCCGTGGTTTACCTCGATCTGGACGGTTTCAAGGAAACCAATGATCACTATGGTCATGACACCGGCGACCAAGTCCTTGTGACCCTGACACAACGCATGAAAGAGGCTCTGCGTGAGGGCGACACACTTGCTCGAATAGGGGGTGATGAGTTTGTGGTGGTCCTCATCGACCTGGAGGACACTTCAGCCTGCCTGCCCCTGGTCACCCGGCTGCTGGCTGCGGCGGCACAACCGATGCACCTGGGAGAGCTCATCCTTCAGGTCTCGGCCAGTCTGGGCATCACGTTTTACCCTCAGACGCAAGACATTGAAGCCGATCAACTCTTGCGCCAGGCCGACCAGGCCATGTACCAAGCCAAAGTGGCAGGTAAAAACCGCTACAGCATCTTCGATGCTGAACAAGACAGCAGCATCCGTGGTCACCACGAAAGTCTCGAGCGCATTCGCCTGGCGCTGGAGCAAGGCGAATTTGTGTTGCATTACCAGCCCAAGGTCAACATGCGCAGCGGCAAAGTCATTGGTGTGGAGGCCCTGATTCGTTGGCAGCATCCAGGAAAAGGGCTGTTGATGCCAGCAGGATTTTTGCCGGTGATTGAAGACCACCCGTTGGCTGTTTCCATGGGTGAGTGGGTGATGGATGCCGCCTTGATTCAAATCGAGCGATGGCGGGCCTTCGGTCTGGAAATGCCGATCAGTGTGAATGTGGGTGCGCGTCAATTGCAACAAAGTGACTTTGTCGAGCGCTTGAAAGCCATTCTGGCGGCACATCCGCAGGTGAGCCCGGCCAGCCTGGAACTTGAAGTCTTGGAGACCAGTGCACTTGCGGACATGGTGCAGGTGTCGCAGGTGATCGAAGCCTGTGCCCAGATAGGGGTGATGTTTGCGCTGGACGACTTTGGCACCGGCTATTCATCGCTGACCTACCTCAAGCGTTTGCGTGTTGCCCTGCTCAAGATCGACCAAAGCTTTGTGCGTGACATGCTTGATGACCCCGATGATTTGGCTATTTTGCAAGGTGTGATTGGCTTGGCAAGCGCCTTTAAACGAGAGGTGATTGCCGAAGGGGTGGAGACGGTAGCACACGGCACCTTGTTGCTGCAACTCGGCTGCGAGTTGGCACAAGGTTACGGCATTGCTCGGCCCATGTCTGCCGATCAATTGCCCGCATGGGTGGCTGCATGGAAGCCTGATGTTGCCTGGTCTGATTTGCGCTTATCTTTAAACCAAGAATAAGTTCTATTGATCCTGAATAATCCTGTTTCAAGAGGCAGGTTTAGCTGATAGCTGAGGCCAGTCGCTAAGCGTACTCCCAAGAGTCATCGGCATCTCAAGGTGCCAAACGCTCCCGAATCCATAGCTGTTCACGCTCATCAGATAAGGCTTGCAGGCGATAACTTAATCGGTCATGGAGTCTGCTTTTGCGGCCCTGCCAAAACTCCCAATGCTCAGGTTTCAGGCGGTAGCCGCCCCAGTGTGGTGGACGAGGTGGGTTGAGTAAAAACTGGGCGCCGTAACGTGCGGCGTTGGCCACCAGCACGCCACGCCCGCTGATCACCTGGCTCTGCGGACTGGCCCAGGCCCCAATGCGGCTGTCCAGCGGGCGGCTGTGAAAGTAGCTGTCGCTGTCCGCATCACTGACTTTTTCCACCACACCTTCGATGCGCACCACACGCTCCAGCTCGACCCAGTGAAACTGCAAGGCTGCAAACGGGTTGCCGGCCAGTTCATGACCCTTTCGGCTCGCGTAATTGGTGTACCAGACGATGCCACGCGCATCAACGCCTTTGATCAGCACCACGCGGGTACTGGGTCGCAAATTACTGCCCACGGTGGCCAGCGTCATGGCGTTGGGCTCGGGCACTTCGGCGGCAATGGCTTCACCCAGCCACTGCTCAAATTGGGTCATGGGGTCTGCGTGGGAAGCCTCTTCATTGAGCTCGGCACGCTCGTAACTTTTGCGGAGATCGGCGATGTTTTTGGAGGGTAGGGACATGATCTCTCGATCATATCCCCCCCTAAG
>VIKI01000164.1:8285-11270 GCA_008080595.1 Comamonadaceae bacterium | reverse complement strand
CGAACCTCCACGTCCGGTAGGCCATTCTCATGAAGAAACTCGCGGACACCCTGCTCCAGCAGTTCGTCGCTTTCTGGTCCAAGCACCACCTCAGATATCTCCAAAGGAAAACTCCGATGCTCTGACTTCAATACCTCTGTGGAAGGCACATACGGAACGATTCTCCCGCGCGCCACCCTGAACGAGCGCGGGGGACTTTCGACTCCAAACGAGTTAAGAACATCGGGATAGTCGATGTACACCAATCTGTACTCGTTCTCGCTGCGAAATGCCGGGTCTTTGAAGAAGACAGCGAGTTCCAGGAGACGGTCGGACTTGTGGTACACGTCCGAAATGCGATCCAGCCTGTTTTCATCCATGTCAGCTTCAAACGCGGACACAAGATGTTGCACATATATCTGAACCAACTTCTTCTGGGTCGCCAGTTCGTACTCGACAGGTTGCAAACGACCTTGGTCTACGTGAAGAGCCAGCGGGTGAACGGGAAAGCCTATCGCGATTGGGCCGTATGCTCGCCATTGACTGAGGCTGTCGTCCTCACCCGAGAAGGATGTGATGCACACGCGGTTCGAGGATGCTGCCAGCTTGTCCCTCCAAGCGGATAACAGACATTGAACGTCACCGCGCGTGGCCGTGCTATGCATAGCATTCACTACCTCAAGGAGGAGGTCGAGCCCGTACCGCACCTCGCGGCGGTCGTTCAGGTACGAGAAGTCCGTCATCCAAACGGATCGGGTTCTTACGATTCCGAGGAAGCCTTCAATCGAGGTGTAGTGGTAAATGGTGTCCGGGTACGACGCTGGTACTAGCTGAAGCCGCCTTGCTTCATTCCAGAACGTTTGTGGTGCGTGGAACCAGTTTGGGAGCTCATTGCCTTCCCAACTGTAGTACTGCCCGCCGAGCGGTGACTTCCATTCTCGTCTCTTCCAGATCCGAGGTTTTGAACCTTCGATCAGGGACTTTTCCTCGAATTCATGATCATCGAGACCGTTCCGGCAGCCCGGCCACGCACAGGGAAGGATTCCCAGTGTCCCATGCTCAGGGCATTTCTTATCGTAGGCCAAGCCAATATTGATGCGGCGCACAATGACACTTAATGTGGAAGAAACCGGTGCTGCGCGGCTTTATTGCGCAGCATCCGTGTTGACTGCTGGGTTGGGTTTGATTTCGAGGTCATCGGCCTTAGGAAGTACATCGAAAATTCTCTTCAAGTCGTGGTACCCAATCTTATCTTTGGCGTTGAGATCAGCTAACGCGTTGATGAGCGATTCGACGTCATTTCTCTTCATAGAGATTTTCTCTTTCCATTCCTCCATTTGAAACTCGGAACTAAGCTCCATAATTTTTGCACGTGTGTTAAACGTTGCTATTGCCGCCTTTAGTGTTGGATAAGTCAATGAAAATGTAATCGCAAAACCAATTGGATAAGCCAGTCCTTGCATGAGTCCAGGGGAAACAGCAATGACTTCCTCGACAAGTGCGGTTCCACTTCTTGTGGATGTCAGAAGAACGACCAACGACTTCCAGTTGCACGCTAACGCGGCTATGGAATATGAGCCAAGAATAGGGCTAGAGGCACGTTCCTTAAAGTTCGCAGCTACTGAGTTGATGAGTTCTTTTAACACCTATTACCCCAATGATTACTTTGCGGAAACCAAAAAATCTCAACGTTCGAGTTAAGCGGGCGACAGCGGCAGGACGCCAAGCCCGGACTGGCGAAAATGTACCGCGTACCGCCAGGCCGGGCTTGGTGGCCTGCCGTTGGCGCTCCGCTTGAACGAGGGGTTAGGCCGCACGCCGTTTGCGTGGTGGTGTTGGTGTGACTAACGGGTCGTCGCGTTCCATCAGTGATGGCAGCCCCAGCTTAATGCGTACCAAATTGAGATCTTCTGTTACCCGCTTTAGAGTAAATACCTGCCTCTCTTTTTCCAATTCCGCACTACCGGTCTCCGCTGCCAATTCTTTGAGAAAACCCTCTGTTGTTGACGCGCGAATTAGCGGCCCTCGAATTTTGTCCGGTGGGATACTAAACTTGGTGCCGAGATAGACACAGAATTCCCCTGCACCGATCACGGCGAGGCTTGTAGCGACGTCAAGTCGTTCTGTCTCCTGTCGAATCAAGCTGCCTGCCTCGTCGGGCGCAACTTTCGACATTAGCTCCTCAAGGTACGTCTTAAGGGTTGTATTCACTTCCGCGAGACTGCCCACTTGAGCAGCCAGCGAAGTAAGTTGCCGCTGACCGGACATTCTATTGAGGAGTTCCCGGAATAGGCCTGCCCACTGGTCGCGCAACCAACCACGAATTTCGTCGAAACGCTCGAACTGGTAGATCGGGTTATTGCGTGGCTGAGCCACTATTTCCTCTATTAATTTGCAGATATTTATGGAATCCACGTGAACATATCTTATTGTTTCGTTGTCTTTGTTGTTGAGGTAAGTCTCGTAGTCTGAGTAAACACCCTTTTCAATGAGCACGTAAGTAGGGATATCCTCGTCTATTGCCGCTAGATACTCTTGCTTTGTTATGCTTTCATATCGTGTGTGAAAGTCCTTGTCGGACGTTCTCACGTTGCCGGAAGCTTCGCTTCCATACCGGCCGCCAATGATAAGAACAAAGATATCTGCTGCTTTAGCCTCTCGATAGCAGGATTCGTCAAGCGGCCGGTCGTGTGTATAGGCGATTGCCCCTTTTTCAGAGAGGACAGACTCGTAGCCTAGTTCCTCGATGAAGGCGAACAGTGACGCACGAACATGCTTTAGGTCGTAGTGTGTTGAACTTACGAACACGCGGGGTTTTGCCATTTTGAGCTTTCAGTGATCGGCCTTGCGGTCATGCCAAACGGGTCTTTGTGCGGCCTAACGTAATGTAGCCAAGCGCCTATCCTGGCATTCCCAAGCTAGACTGCGAAATAAACTGGAAGCCCGTCCGCTGACTCGGAAGCCGCTCAGGCGGTAAGTCGCGTGCCGCCTAGGTCTGCGATCAAT
>VIKI01000164.1:0-8209 GCA_008080595.1 Comamonadaceae bacterium | reverse complement strand
GTTGAATTCATTTCCATCCCTTTAAATCCGGTCGCCCATTCTGGCGAAATTGGGTTAATGTGCGAACGCACTTTATGCGGCGTTTGATTGGGTTGCAACTATAGCCCAGCAGAACTTGCTCCTGAATGAATGTCAGTTCCCGTGCATTGCTGTGACTTCCAGCCAGTCAAGATGGCTTTGAATCGAAGATTCCGGTTCTCCACCAAAGCCTGAAAGTTGCCAGCCCGACTTGATCACCCTTCAATGCAGCGCTCCTTAGCCGTCACTGAAGTTGATGCGCATGTGGCAGGGGCGATCCACACCGAAATTCCACGCCGTCACGGCATGACTTGCCACTACTCGCCACCCAATCCCCGAGAATTTATATGAAATCAGCCTGTAGCGCTTATCCCATCTGCGCAAGCAGCTAGTAATTGAATAGCATTCATCTATCCCCAGCGCATCCGCATCCCCAAGCAGGCATTCGCCCCTCAAACCCCTCAAGCCCGCTTTTTTCTCGATATTTTTGTATCCACCCAAGAAACCCCCCTCAAGCCACCACCATACCAGCTGAATTGCTCATTTGATGAATTCCGCCGAATCCCACTCTTCCAAATGCGCAATTTCATTCGTGCTGCGCTGCACAAGAGAGAACGACAAGCGCTAAAGTCATCGGCAAAAACGCCAAAACAGACCCAAAAATTCCAACCCAGACATCCACCCTCTAGGGGTTTTCCCTTGAAATCTCGAGATTAGCGCCATCCTGGCACATCTTGGCAAGCTCCTTGCAAAGTTGTGCTCGTTACACCCGCCAAATCATGAGCAACACACCAACTTTCAACCCCAACCTCAAGTTCATTCGGATCATTGAGCAGCACACCAATGGCCTGGTCGAGTTTGAGTTTGCTGTCGGCGAACCGGGCTTGTTTGTGGAGTTGCTGATGGCGCAGGCGCAGTGAAGAGCAGGAATGGGACTGGAGTTTGCGCGCTGCGCGCGACCAGCATTTGCGTCATGACAACAAGGCCTGACACCGGCCAACTACCCGAGGAGACACCTAGACATGCACATTGATCTACGCACCGTCAACATCGAGCCCCTGCGGCAGACGTTTGACCACATTGCCGCACGTATTGGCCCCAACAAGCCAGCATCGCGCTACCTGGAAGGCACGATGGACTTGCAGGCCGCAGCCAACTACCACTATCGCCCGACCTGGGACCCTGAGCACGAGATTTTTGATGCCACGCGCACCGCCATCACCATGAAAGACTGGTATGCGCTGAAAGACCCGCGCCAGTTGTATTACGGCTCTTACACCGCGTCCCGTGCCCGCATGCAGGAAACCACCGAGGCCGACTTTGAGTTTGTTGAAAGCCGTGGCCTGGCCGATGTGTATGACGATGCTGCCAAGCGCACCGCGCTGGACTTCTACATTCCGCTGCGCCACGTGGCCTGGGGTGCCAACATGAACGGGGCCTCCATGTGTGCCTATGGTTTTGGCACGGCCATCACCCAGCCCTGCCTGTACCAGGGCATGGACCAGCTCGGTGTGGCGCAGTACCTGACCCGCATGGGTATGGTGCTGGGGGATGAATCCGAAGTGCAGGCCGCCAAACAGGCCTGGATGGACGCACCCCAATGGCAAGAACTGCGCCGGGGTTTGAGATGTTTGTCGCCCAACACGTGGCGCTGGATGCCATGTTGTTTGGCCTGGCCTACAAAGAAGTGGATCAGGCGCTCAATGACAAGGCCGGCCCCACCGTGTCACTGCTGACACGCTTTCAGACCGAGCTGCTGGAAGACAGCAGCAAGTGGGTCGATGCCTGCCTGAAAACCGCTGCCGCCGAAAACCCCGAGAACAAGGCCCAGTTGCAGACCTGGATTGCCCACTGGCGTGGCCGTGCCGCGCAAGCCCTGCACCCGTTGGCCCAGCAAGCGCTAGGCAGCGATGCCGATGCCGCTTTGGCCCGCGTGTCGGCCCGACTCGATGCCCGCCTGGTCAAGGCCGGGCTGCTGGCCTGAACACCCTGGAGCAACACCATGTCCAACGTATTTATTGCCTTTCAACGTAACGAAGAAACCCGCTGCATTGTGGATGCCATCCTGGCTGACAACCCCAACGCAGTGGCGAACATGCAGCCTGCCATGGTCAAGATCGACGCGCCCGACACGATGGTGGTTCGCCGCAGCACGGTGGAGGAGCAGATGGGCCGCCCCTTTGACTTGCAGGAGTTACACGTCAACCTGATCACGCTCACCGGCCACATCGACGAGACCGAAGACGAGTTCACGCTGAGCTGGAAACACTGATCCCGCTCACGCCAATCCCTCATTCCTACCAAAGCCCAAAAGCTAAAACGGAGACAACTCATGGACATGAAAGTCAAACAGAAAAAGCTCAACCTGAAAGATCGCTACAACCTGATGACGCGCGATCTGGACTGGGAGCCCAGCTACCAGAAGAAGAGCGACATCTTCCCCTACCTGGAGTACGAGGGCATCAAGATTCACGACTGGAGCAAGTTTGAAGACCCGTTCCGTCTGACGATGGATGCGTACTGGAAATACCAGGCCGAGAAAGAGAAAAAACTCTACGCCATCATCGACGCGTTCAACCAGAACAACGGCCACTTGCAGGTGACCGATGCACGCTACATCAACGCCCTGAAGCTGTTCCTCACCGGCGTGTCGCCGCTGGAATACATGGCGCACCGCGGCTTTGCCCATGTGGGTCGCCAGCTGGGTGGGGCCGGGCCGCGTGTGGCCTGCCTGATGCAGTCGCTGGATGAAATTCGCCACTCGCAGACGCAGATTCACTCGATGTCGAACTACAACAAGTTCTACAACGGCTTCCAGAATTTCCGCCACCAGCATGACCGCGTGTGGTACCTGTCGGTGCCCAAGTCCTTCTTTGACGATGCGGTCACCGCCGGCCCGTTTGAGTACATGGTGTCGATTGGTTTTGCCTTTGAATACGTGCTGACCAACCTGCTGTTTGTGCCTTTCGTTTCAGGCGCGGCCTACAACGGCGACATGGCGGCCATGGCGTTTGGCTTCTCGGCGCAAAGCGACGAAGCCCGCCACATGACGCTGGGGCTGGAGATGATCAAGTTCATCCTGGAGCAAGACCCGGACAACCTGCCCATCGTGCAACGCTGGATCGACAAGTGGTTCTGGCGCGGCTACCGCGTGCTGACCCTGGTGGCGATGATGATGGACTACATGCTGCCCAAGCGTGTGATGAGCTGGAAAGAAGCCTGGGAAACTTATGCCGAGCAAAACGGCGGTGCCCTGTTTGCCGACCTGGCCCGCTACGGCATCACCGTGCCTGCCGGTTGGACCCAAGCCTGCAAGGACAAGGACCACATCTCCCACCAGGCCTGGGCGACCTTCTACAACTACGGCGCAGCAGCCCCCTTCCACACCTGGACACCGTCCGAGTCAGAAATGCAATGGCTGTCTGAAAAGTACCCCGACACCTTTGACAAATACTACCGGCCACGTTTTGAGCACTGGGCCAAAGAAGCGGCTGAAGGCAAGCGCTTCTACAACACCACGCTGCCCATGTTGTGCCAGACCTGCCAGATTCCGATGCTCTTCACCGAGCCGGACGATCCGACCAAGATCGCCTACCGCGAGTCCGACTACAGCGGCATGAAGTACCACTTCTGCTCCGACGGCTGCAAAGGCATCTTCGACCATGAGCCCGAAAAATACATCCAGGCCTGGATGCCGGTGCACCAGATCTACCAAGGCAACTGCTTCACCCCTGAGGCAGACCCCACAGCGGCGGACTTCAACCCGCTGGCCGAAGTGCTCAAGTGGTACCGCATGGAAATGGGCCGCGACAACCTCGACTTTGAAGGCTCGCAAGACCAGAAAAACTTCAAGGCCTGGCGCGACCTCGCCACCGCCAACTAAGGAGATGTATTCATCATGACAACGACTTCCGTTCGCCCCTACCCCCACATCCAGAAGGACACCGTGGACAAGTTCCCGGCCCCGCTGCTCTACATCGGTTGGGAAGACCACCTGATGTTCTGCGCCCCGTTTTGCCTGCCGCTGCCGCCGACCCTGAAGTTTGGCGACATGCTGGCCGGGCCCCTGCCCGGTGTGTTTGGCGCTCACCCGGACTTTGCCAAGATTGACTGGACAAGTGCCGAATGGTTCAAGTCCGGCAAAGCCTGGAAGCCAGATGCCAACAAAACCCTGGCTGAAAACGGCCTGGGCCACAAGGACGTGATCCGCTTTCGCACCCCAGGCCTGCATGGCCTGAATGGTTCGTGTAACTAGTACCCAAGCGCGCCCGGCATTGCCGGGTGCCTTGAATAATTTTGATAGCTGCTTGCGCAATAAGAACAAGGGCTACAGCCAAATTTCTTATAAATATTACTTTGCCTCTACCCACCCATGAGCTACCAACTCACCATTGAAACCACTGGCCAGGTGCTGGATGTCGAAGACGGTCAAACCATTCTCGACGCGGCCTTGCGTGCTGGCATCTACCTGCCCCACGCTTGCTGCCACGGCCTGTGCGCGACCTGCAAGATTGACGTGACCGACGGTGAAGTCGACCATGGCGCGGCCTCCAACTTTGCGCTGATGGACTACGAGCGCGAAGAAGGCAAAACCCTGGCCTGCTGTGCCACGCTGGCATCAGACGTGACCATCAGCGCTGAGATTGACGAAGAGCCCGATGCCCGCAACCTGCCGGTGCAGGACTACCGTGGCACGGTGACACGCTTGCAGGACTTGACCCCCACCGTGAAGGGGGTTTGGATCAAACTCGATGCGCCAGACCACATGGTGTTTCAAGCCGGGCAGTACATCAACCTGGTGGTGCCTGGCGAAACCCAGAGCCGGGCATTCTCGATTGCCAGTGCGCCCTCGCAGGGTGGCGAGATCGAACTCAACATCCGCCGCGTACCCGGTGGTGCGGCCACCGGCTGGGTGCATGACACGCTCAAGGTCGGCGACACGGTGCGCTTCAGCGGCCCCTATGGGCGCTTCTTTGTGCGCCAGTCGCAGCATGTGGCAGAGCAACTGCCGTATCTGTTTCTGGCCGGGGGCTCCGGCTTGTCGAGCCCGCGTTCGATGATTCTGGATCTGCTGGAAAACGGCTGTGAGCGACCGATTGTGTTGGTCAATGGGGCACGGCATCAAGCCGAGCTGTACCACCACGACGAGTTCACGGTGCTGGCCACACAACACCCGCAGTTTGACTATGTGCCGGTGCTCTCCAACGAGCCCGAAGACAGTAGCTGGACCGGTGCGCGTGGTTTTGTGCACGACGCGGCCAAAGCGCATTTCAACAACGACTTTCGGGGCCGCAAAGCCTACCTGTGTGGGCCGCCCTTGATGATTGAAGCCTGCATCAGCACCCTGATGCAGGGGCGCTTGTTTGAGCGCGACATCTACACCGAAAAGTTCATCTCGGCGGCCGACGCACAGCAGGTGCGCAGCCCCTTGTTCCGCAAGCTGTAAAGCCATGGCGATCCACACCGTGACCATTGAAGACGACGGCAGCAGCTACCGCTGCGCCGAGAGTCTGACGCTGCTCGAAGGCATGGAGTCGCTGGGCAAAAAAGGCATTCCTGTGGGCTGCCGTGGCGGCGGCTGCGGGGTCTGCAAGGTGCAGGTGCTCAGCGGCTCGTACACCAAGCGGGTCATGAGCCGCGAACACATCAGCGAATCTGACGAAGCCCAGGGCTGTGTGCTGGCTTGCCGGGTGCGCCCGACCAGCCCCATCGGCTTGCGGGTGATTGGACAAATGAAAAAAAACGTCTGCCGGGCGGTTGAACCGTCAGGCGTTCCTTCTTTATCAACCTGAAGAAAAACTGGAGACAACAAAATGGCAATGACAGGTGTTTTGCGTCCGGGCCACGCCCAAATTCGCGTGCTCGACATGGATGAGTCGGTCAAGTTCTATACCGATGTGGTGGGCCTGGTGGAAACCGGCCGCGATGCTTCAGGGCGCGTCTACTTCAAGACCCGCGCCGAGCGGGATCACAACAGCATCGTGCTGCGCAAGGCAGACCGCGCCGGGCTTGACTTCTTCGCCTACAAGGTGCTCAACAAGGCCACGCTGGAAGAGCTGGACGGCAAGCTCAAAGCCTATGGGGTGGTGACCGAACGCATCCCCGCGGGCGAGATGCTGGAAACCGGTGAACGCGTGCGTTTCCAGATTCCCACCGGCCACACCATCGAGCTGTATGCCGAAAAAACCGACGTGGGCAACGGCATGAGCTACAACGACCCCGAGGTGGATGTGGTCGACGGCAAGGGCATCCGCCCGATCCGCATGGACCATGCGCTGCTTTACGGTGGTGACATTGACGGCTCGCGCAAGCTGTTTGAAGAAGTGCTTGGCTTTAACCTGGTGGAGCGTGTCAAGCTGGAAGACGGCAACACGGATCTGGCGATCTGGCTGACCTGCAGCGCCAAGGCGCATGACCTGGCGATGGTGCGCCACAGCGAAGACAACAAGTTGCACCATGTGGCCTTCCAGTTGGCCAGCTGGGAGCAGGTGCTGCGCGCCGCGGACATCATGAGCATCAACCGTGTCAGCATCGACATTGGCCCCACGCGCCACGGCATTACCCAGGGCACCACCATCTACTTCTTTGACCCGTCGGGCAACCGGCTGGAAACCTTCTGCGGTGGTTATGACCACTACCCGGACAACCACCCCATCACCTGGAGCTGGGAGCATGTTGGCCGCGGCATTTTCTACCACGACCGCAAGCTCAACCCGGCTTTCCTGAGCGTATTGACCTGATGCATGTGACTTATTGAGGCGCTGAATTTTCTGGCCCATGGGCATCGAGCCCACGGGCATGAAAGTTCAGACCTCCTGATCTGATTTGTAGGAGCGGTGGAAACCGCGATTCGCGTCTGCCGACGCTCCTACAGCGCGGGTCAGAAGGTCTGAAGAAAACGTTAACGGCGCAGGGTCAGCCTTGCCGCGCCACTTTTGGAAGTTTGCATATGAAAGACATCAAAAACTTTATCAACGGCCAGTACGTTACCAACGTCAGCGGCAAAACCTATGAGAAGCGCAACCCGGTGAACAACTCGCTGATTGGCCTGGTTCATGAAGCCGGTCAAGCCGAGGTGGATGCCGCCGTGGCCGCCGCCCGCGCTGCCTTGCACGGCCCGTGGGGCAAGCTCTCGGTGGTGGAGCGCTGCGCCATGCTCGACGGCCTGGTGGCCGAGATCAACCACCGGTTTGACGACTTCTTGCAGGCCGAAATTCTTGATACCGGCAAGCCCGCGCACCTGGCTTCCCACATCGACATCCCACGCGGTGCGGCCAACTTCAAAATCTTCACCGACACCATCAAAAACGTCTCCACCGAGTCGTTTGAGATGCGCACGCCCGATGGCAAAACGGCCCGCAGCTACGGCGTGCGCACACCACGCGGTGTCATTGCCATCATCTGCCCGTGGAACCTGCCGCTGCTGCTGATGACCTGGAAATGCGGCCCGGCCATGGCCTGCGGCAACACGGTGGTGGTGAAGCCGTCCGAGGCCACGCCCAGCACCGCCACGCTGTTGGGCGAGGTGATGAACAAGGTGGGTGTGCCGCCCGGTGTCTACAACGTGGTGAACGGTTTTGGCATGAACTCCGCCGGGGCCATGCTGACCGCCCACCCTGGGGTCAACGGCATCACATTCACCGGTGAAACCAAAACCGGCACCGCCATCATGAAAGCCGCCGCCGACGGCATTCGCCCGGTGTCCTTGGAGCTGGGCGGCAAGAACGCCGCCGTGGTGTTTGCCGATTGCGATTTTGATAACGCCATCGCTACCGTGACCCGCTCGGTGTTTGAGAACTGCGGCCAGGTCTGCCTGGGCACTGAGCGTGTCTATGTGGAGCGGCCGATTTTTGACAAATTTGTTGCCGCGCTCAAAGTCAAGGCAGAAAGCATGAAGCCCGGCCGTCCGTTTGACCACGACACCAAAATTGGCCCGCTGGTCAGCAAAATCCACCAGAGAAAAGTGCTGTCTTACTACGCCCGCGCCAAGGAAGAAGGGGCGACCATTGTTTTTGGCGGCGGTGTGCCCGACATGCCTGAGGATTTGAAAGACGGCTGCTGGGTTGAGCCCACCATCTGGACCGGCCTGCCCGAAACTGCTTCAGTCGTGCGCGAAGAAATCTTTGGCCCCTGCTGCCACATTCAGCCTTTTGATACCGAAGAAGAAGCGGTGCGTATGGTCAATGACACC
>VIKI01000163.1 GCA_008080595.1 Comamonadaceae bacterium | reverse complement strand
CTGTTTGCGGTGGCCATGCTGGCCAACAACGACATCGTGTTGCGTGCCAAGCTGGAAGACTTTCGCGCCGAGCAAACCGAAATGGCCCGCGGCATGACGCTGCCACCCAAGTTATGAGCAACCCGATGTTGCTGCCCGGTGCGACCGGGCAAAACGGCAGCGGCCAGCCCACCACGCTGGGCGTGATGGGCGGTGGACAACTCGGTCGCATGTTTGTGCAAGCGGCGCAAGCCATGGGCTATTTCACCGCCGTGCTTGACCCCGATGTGGTCAGCCCGGCCGGGCTGGTGAGCCACTACCATGTTCAAACCGATTACCTCGATGAGCAAGGTTTGACCCAACTGTTGCAACGCTGTGCGGGTATCACCACCGAATTTGAAAACGTGCCCGCCGGGGCCTTGGTGACGCTGGGCGCGGCCCGCCCCACCGCTCCGAGTGCCGACGCAGTGGCCATTGCCCAAGACCGCATCAAGGAAAAAGCCCATCTGGCCAAAAGTGGCGTGCCGGTGGCTCCGTATGCGGTGATCGAGACCGCAGAGCACCTGGCCGCTGTGGCCGACGATTTGCTGCCTGGCATCCTGAAAACCGCCCGCCTGGGTTATGACGGCAAAGGCCAGGTGCGTTGCCGCAACCGCACTGAGCTGGCCGCCGCCTGGGACAGCCTCAAAGGCGTGCCCTGTGTGCTGGAGAAAATGCTGCCATTGGCCAGCGAATGCTCGGTGATCGTGGCGCGTGGCTGGGACGGAGCCTGTGTCAACTACCGGCCCCAGCTCAACCTGCATCGCGAAGGCATTCTGGCGGCGACCGAGGCTTATGAAGGAAATATGCCTCTGGCGCTTGCAGATCAAGCGGTAGCTGCTGCAAAAAATATAGCGGCTGAGCTGAACTACGTGGGCGTGCTGTGTGTCGAGTTTTTTGTGCTGCAAGAGGGCTCCCCCGAGCGTGCGGCACTGGGCGGCCTGGTGGTCAACGAGATGGCTCCGCGCCCGCACAACAGCGGCCACTACACCCTCAATGCCTGCGACGTGTCGCAGTTCGAGCTGCAAGTGCGCACCCTGGCCGGCCTGCCGCTGACCCAGCCGCGCCAGCACAGTGCCTCGGTCATGCTCAATTTGCTGGGTGATTTGTGGGTGGACGGAGTCACACCACCGTGGGACAAGGTGCTGGCTCTGCCCGGTGTGCATCTGCACCTGTACGGCAAGCTCAAGGCCAGCAAGGGCCGCAAGATGGGTCATTTGACGGTGACCGCTGCCACAGCGATGGATGCCCGGCACACCGCGCTGGCGGCGGCCGGCATCCTGGGCATCGCGCCGTTCTGAGCGCCATGATCCTCCCCGCAAGCGCACCTGAATCCATCGCAGCTGCAGCAGATCAGATCAGGGCTGGCAAGCTGTTGGGCTTGCCCACTGAGACCGTTTATGGCCTCGCCGCCAATGCCGACGATGACGCGGCGGTGGCGCAAATCTTCCGCGCCAAGGGCCGCCCGGCCGATCACCCGCTGATCGTGCATGTGGCCCATGGCGGTGCGGTGGCGCATTACGCCTCTGAAGTTCCCGAATTTGCCCAGAAGTTGATGCAAGCCTTCTGGCCCGGCCCGCTGACCCTGATTCTGCCTCGCCGTCCTGGCGTGGCCAACGCTGCTGCCGGTGGCAACCCCAGCATCGGCCTGCGCTGCCCTTCGCACCCGGTGGCCCAGGCCTTGCTGACGGCGCTGTTTGAGGCGGCGGGCGCTGGCCCTGAGGCTCTGCCGGTGTGGGGGCTTGCCGCACCGAGCGCCAACCAGTTTGGCCGCGTCAGCCCGACCACGGCGGCGCATGTGCAGGGCGAGTTTGGCGATGACTTGCTGATTCTGGACGGCGGCGCGTGCCAGGTGGGCATTGAGTCCACCATCATCGACTGCACCCGCGGCCAGCCGGTGTTGCTCCGCCCTGGGGCCATCACGCCCGATCAGGTTCAGACTGTGTGTGGGCTTAATATGCTATCAAAAGAAGAGCTTCTTGCGCATGCTGCACCTGCGCCCAAGGCCTCTGGGACACTTGAATCGCATTACGCCCCGAGCGCCACGGTGCGTTTGATGACGGCCAAGGATTTGAAGACTGCCCTGACGCTGCTGGGCCACGAGTCCCCAAGCCAGGAGGTTCGCCCCAGTATTGCCGTCTACAGCCGCACGGTGCGGGCCAAACCCTCGGTCCACGTGCTGTACCGGCGCATGCCAGACGACGCCGCCAGCACCGCACAACAACTGTTTGCCGCGCTGCGCGATTTTGATGCTCAGGGTGTCAAACTGATCTGGATCGAAACCCTGCCCGATGACCCGTTGTGGGACGGGGTGCGAGACCGCTTGCAGCGGGCGGCGTGCTGACATCGGTCATTTTGGACGAAGATATCTTCCTGATTGGACGAATGTATCTTCCTGATTGGACGGAGTGCTGATTACAATTTGGACGATGTCAGAAGTTGCCACCATTTTTATTGCACGACACCTCGATGGGCGTATTCAAGAGGCTTTGCTTGACACGCCAGCGATCCTGATCAATGGGCCGCGTCAGTGTGGCAAGACCACGCTGGTGCGCCAATATGTGACTGCGGACAGGGCTTACTTTTCTCTTGATGAGCAAAGTTTGTTGCAGGCCGTTAAAGCCGACCCGGTTGGATTCGTGCAGCAACACCCCAGCGCCATCATTGATGAGGTTCAGCGTGCCCCGGAGCTGTTGCTGGCGCTAAAAGCCGCCATTGACAATGATCGCCGCCCGGGGCGATTTTTGCTCACCGGATCGGCCAATTTGATGGCGCTGCCGCAAATTGCTGACAGCCTCGCAGGTCGGATGGAAGTGCTGACGCTGCTGCCACTGTCCAACTCGGAGCTGGATGCTCGACCAGCCGATTTTTTACAGCGTGTGCAATCGCAAGATTGGCCTGCCGCAGCGTTGGAGACCCCACGCTTGGGCCATGATCTGGTGCGGCAGGTGCTCGCCGGCGGTTACCCAGAAATGCGTCAGCGGGCATCCCCGGCACGCCGTCAGGCCTGGGCACAGGCTTATCTGAGCACGCTGATTGAGCGCGATGTTCAGGATGTGGCGCGTATTGACGATGCTACTCGGTTGCCGCAGTTGCTGACCATGGCTGCGGGTTTGACGGGGCAGATTCCCAATATGAGCCAGCTTGGTGGTCAAGTTGGCCTGGCTGCCAAGACGGTTGAAAAGTACCTTGGCGTGTTTGAAAAGATGTTTTTGCTGCGCCGCCTGCCCGCCTGGAGCCGCCATGAACTCGGTCGACTGGTCAAAACACCCAAGCTTCATTTTCTCGATGCTGGCCTGCAAGCCACTTTGACCCGGCTCAGCCCGGACTTGCTGCTGACGCAGCGCCAGCGCTGGGGCGCGACGCTGGAAACCTGGGTTTATGCCGAGTTGCTCAAGCAGCTCAGTGCGGATCCCCAAGCCTGGTTTTTGTCTTACTACCGCGACAAGGATCAGGTGGAGGTGGATTTTGTGCTGGAGTCACCCATGCGCGAGATCATTGGCATTGAAGTCAAAGCTGCGGCCACCGTGCTGGCGAGCGATTTCAAGGGTTTGAAGCGGCTGCGCGATCAGTGCCGCAGCGACTTTGTGAGTGGCATTGTGCTGTACGACGGTAACCGATGCCTGTCATTTGGGGAGGGCATGTGGGCGATTCCATTGCAGTGCCTGTGACAGGCCTGGATGAAAAAAGCCCCGGCCAGCGGGGCTTTTTTTTGCGGGACGGTTCTCAGAACTTGTAGCCAACAGAAATGCTGTAAGAGGCCGGATCCAGATCGACATTCATGCTTTGCCCGGTGGACATGTGCGTGGTGGTGCTGAGCTTGGACTTGCTGTAAGACACGTCTATGAACCATTTGTCGCTCAAGGCAAAAGTGGCACCAATTTGGGGTGTCAGGATGAACTTGGAGTCCACTTTGAGCTTGGTCGGTGGGCCACCGGGGTTGGTGGTGGCGGTCAGGCGGCCACTGCCTTGTTCGTTGAAGAAGTAGGCATAGGTCGCGCCCAGACCGACGTAGGGCCGGAATTTGGCGCTGGCTTCCAGAAAGCGGTATTGCAGGAAGATGGTCATGGGCAGGGCTTGCACCTCACCCAAATCGCCAGCACCGGCCATGGCACCTGCACCAATGATTTTGTGCTTGAACGGCAATGCCACTGGCACATCAACGGCTAAATGGTCGGTGTACATGTAGGTGATGCCACCAGCCAGTTGGGTGTCGGCACTCACGTCGCTACGGGTGCAGCCAATGGCGCCGCCTGCGCCGTTGTTGCCGAAATCAGGTGCTGAGAGGCAGCCACTGCTGACAGCGGGTGCAATTTTGGCCATGCCAGCACGCACCATCCAGGTGCCCGCAGTTTGGGCATAAGCGCTACCTGCAAGCAACAAGCTGGCCGCAGCGATGAACTTCATCTTGGTTGTCATAAAGGGTTCTCCTTGAAGTTCTTTAGGTTAGAGCCAGCCAGCAAAAACCAGCTTCTGGATGGCGTATTGCGCCAGCAGTTTGTGGCCGTAAGGTGTGGGGTGAACGCTGTCGGCAAACAGGTAGTGCGAAGTATCACCCGCAATTACGTTTTTGCTGTTGCAGACCAGTGAGCTGCCGTCAGCCGTGGTGGTGGATGTGGCCAGTATGTTGCCGGGCTGGGTCAGGTTACAGGCGACGTTCTTCACGTTGGTCAGTGCGTAGTGCGCCGGGTCGGCCAATTGGCGCTGGTTTTCAGCAAAGGCATCCACAAACACCACACCGGCTGTGCCGTTCAGGGCGGTTTGCAAGGTGGTGTTGAACTGGGTGGTCAAGGCCAGCACCAGTTTTTGTTGGCTATTGTCTTTGACCGTGCCATCGGCGTTGTAGGTGATGGTGGCCAAGGCCATGGGGGTTTGACTGACATCGGGGATGTTGACCACCAGCACATACTTGGCACCGCTGGCAAGCATGCCTTTGACAGAGGTGGCCAGCGCCGTGGCTGCAGTGGCCATGCTGGTCATGGCCGTGGCTGCACCGGTGGTGGCTGCGTAGGTGCTGGCCGCAGTTGTGGCTGCCGCACCAGCGGTTGCTCCGATGGTGGCCGCATTGGCGGTGGCCGTGTTGACGTAGCCATTGGTGGCTGCGTGCGTGGCGGCAGCTGTGACTGCGGCGGTGATGATGGTGGTGGCGGTCGCGGTAGTTTTGGCCGCTTCAGTTTGAATGGCCAGACCAATCGCACCTTGTGCTGCCGCCTGATTGGCCGCAGGTGCCCCCGCCACCAATTGAGTCACCAGGGAGGTGGCCAGGGCCGTGCCACCTGCGGCAGTTGCGGCTGTCTTGAGCGCATCAGTGGCACCAAACAAATCATTGGCTCCAGCCAGCACGGTGACCAGTTCTTTGCCAGTGAATTTGCCACCGTCTGCGGCAAAGTTTGCAATTTGGGTTGCCACGGGTTCGGTCATGGGGCCGGTGATATACCCAGCGCCAACAGTATTGCCAACCCCTTTGGGATCTGTCACGCGAGACCCACCTTGGGCATAGTTGGTACAACCTGCCACAAGCGCACTTCTGGCTACACCAAAACCGCCAGTGTGTGCTGCGCATGAGACTTTACCAGTGGCTGCGGCTGACACCAGCTGCGCCCAGTTGTAGCTGGGGGTGGGGTCTGCACCCAAGGCTCCGGTGATGCCGTTGACGGTGAACATGCCGCCGCCAGACGCAGCAATGGGCCCCACTTTGTAACTGCCTGCATCACTCAGGCTGTCACCAAAGGACACCACCGAAGTAAAACTTACCGCAGGGGATTGATTGCCGTCTCCACCGCCACCACCGCAAGCCGCAACCAGCAGCGCGGCTGCCATGGCGACACCCAGAATTTTGAATTGCCTCATCAACTGTCTCCAGAAAATTAAAAAAAGAACGACCGTACTATTTCACGCAGATGATCGTAACGTTTTGTCTCAATGTTGGTGAGTCGGGAAAACCCTTGAGTGAGGTCAGCGGGACTCGGGGTTACCGATAGCGCAGCTTCATGATCAGGATGGCAATTGCCAGCGCCAGTGTGATGCAGTTGGAAATCACCACTGGCCAGGCTTGCAGCAGCAGACCGTACACCAGCCAAAGCATGACTCCCAGCGTGAATGCGCTGTACATGCCCAGCGAGATGCCTTTGACATCTTTGGTGCGAAAGGTGTGCAGAGCTTGGGGCAAAAAACTCAGGGTGGTCAGGATGGCAGCGAGTGTGCCGATCAGGTCAATCAGGGTCATAAATTTCAAACAGATAGGTCAGCGTGCCAAGTGGCATTACTGATCCTGATTGTCCATCACTGCCCAGTCAATCAATGCGTCCAGTGCAGGTTTGGCGGCGGCTGCATTGGGGTGATTCACCATGGTCACCAGCACATAACGCTTGCCGCTGACCGCGTGGACATAACCCGCCAGCGCAGTCACATCCCGCAGGCTTCCGGTTTTCAGATGAGCACTGCCGGTGGCTGCCCGGCTGCGCTTGAGCGTGCCATCCACCCCGACCAGCGGTAGCGACGACATCAGTTCTGGCATGTAGGGGGAGGCGTAGGCGGTTTGCAGCAGTTGCCCCAATTGCATGGCGCTGATGCGGGTGCTGCGTGACAGACCAGAACCGTT
>VIKI01000321.1 GCA_008080595.1 Comamonadaceae bacterium | reverse complement strand
CCGGGATGACGACTGCGGCCACGTTGGCGAGGTTGGGGGTGATGCCTCCGGCCCAGTTCACCGAATCAGACCAGTTGCCGGTGCTACCACCGGTCCAGCTGACGCTGGCGAGTTGGTTCACAGTCAGTGAGCCATCTGCGTAGCTGATGATGTAGCCCTGCTGGTTGGAGTACAGGCCGCCAGGAGTAAGGGTGTAGTTGCCTGCATTGACAGCGCCCTGCGCCGTGCCGCCGTAGCTGACTGTGCCCAACAGATTCGCGTTCGGCGTGGAGGAGTAGCTTACGCCGTTACCGCCGCTGTACGCCGCGCCGTTGTAGGTCTTGCTGGCATTGTTGGCGCTCACGGTGAGCGGGGTCATGAACGAACGCAGCAAGGGGGCGGTATGGCCGTCATAGCTGACCCAGGTGTTGGCAAAGTCGAATCCAGTGAAATTGCTTTGCTGTTGCATCTGGGCGGTGGTCAGGCTTGTGCCGCCAGCGGAACTCGATTGACCAGATGTGGTGGTGTCCCAGTAGCTGTTGCTGATGCTGCCTCCACCCGTGTTGCTCCCTGCCAGCCCACCAACGATGCTGCTGCCCGTGACGCTGCCCGTGGCGTAGGCGTTGCTGATGCTCCCACTGATGTTTGACCCCACCAACCCTGCGACGTTACTGATGCCCGCCACGCTGCCTGTGGCGTAGGCGTTGCTGATGCTGCCGCTGTTGTTGTACCCCACCAGCCCACCGACGTAATTGTTGCTGCCCGTGACGCTGCCCGTGGTGTAGGTGTTGCTGATGCTGCCGCCGTAGTTGTATCCCACCAGACTGCCGACGAAGCTGCTGCCCGACACGTTGCCACCGATCAGACCTACGTTGCGAAGGGCGGCACTTGCGCCATAGATTCCGAGATAGCCGAACAGGCCGACATGATTGGTCGTGGGACGGTTGATGGTGAGGTTGCTGATGGTGTGGTTTTGTCCGTCAAGACTTCCGGTGAACGGAGTGGCTGCAGCGCCAACTGGAACAAAGCCTGTGCCCGCATTCCAGTTGGCTGTACCACTTGCGTCGATGTCGTTTGTCAGTGTGTAGGTGAAGCTCCGCATTCCTGCGCTACCCATGCCTTGCAAGCCGTAGATGTCGGTCAGCAAATACGGGGCTGCGCTGCTGCCGTTGCCACTGGTGAAGCGGCGAAAGGTGCCGCCAGTGAGGCGGAAGTCGGTTGCGCTGAAGCTGGGCAAGCTTGCTCCCTGCTGATGCCAGGTGCCGCCGGTCTGGTTGAATGTTCCCGCTGTCAGTGCGCCATACATGTAGACCGCACCGCCGCTCAGGTTGAATGCGCTGATGCTGGTGCTGCCGCCAGACACAACAAGGGTTCCTCCAGACACGTTGAAGGTGTTTGCGCTGTTGATGCTGAGGTTGCTCAACGTGGTTATTCCTGCCACACCGCTGTCATAGGTGACGGTGACACCTGCCGGTATCACCACTGTTGCGACATTGGACTGGTCGGGTGTAGCGCCGTGTTGTTCGCGTAGGTGACGTTGTAGTTGCCACCTCCGTTGCCGTCGTTGACGGTGACACCCGTGGTTGTGACGCTCTTGTTGCTGCTGCCGACATTTTTGTTGGTGAAGGCGAAAGTGCCGCCGCTGATACTGTCACTACCAAACAGCGTGCCGCTGCTGACCATTGCCGAGCCGGATGCACTCAGGCCGCCGTCATAGGTCTTGCTGACATTGCTGGTGCTCAGGGTGAGGTTGGCTTTGTTCACCGTCAGTGTGCCGTCTGCATAGCTGATGATGTAGCCTTGCTGGTTGGAGTAGAGACCGCCCAGGCCGGTTACCGTGTAGCTGCCTGCGTTGACCGCGCCTACGGACGTGCCACCATAGCTGAGTGTGCCTGAGTGTGCCGAAGATGTTGCTCGCTGGCAGGCCGAAGGCACTCACACCCACCGCCTGTCCGTCGTAGGTCTTGCTGGCATTGCTGACAGTCAGTGGTGTCATGAACGAGCGCAGCAAGGCAGTGGTGTGGCCTTCGTACATCACCCAGGTGTTTGCGAAGTCGAACCCGGTGAAGGTGGCCTGCGCTTGCATTTGCGCGGTGCTCAGACCTGAAAAGCTGTTGCTGGTGCTGCCCCCGTAGCTGAACCCAACCAGTCCACCGGCCCAATAACTAGGGGACGAAATGCTGCCCGTGGCGTAGGTGTTGTTGATATTGCCGCCGGAGTTGTACCCCACCAGTCCGCCGACGTTGTTGTTGCCCGTTACACTGCCCGTGGCGTAGGCGTTGCTGATGCTGCCGACATTCATTCCGACCAGTCCGCCAACGTGACTGACGCTGCCTGTCACGCCGCCTGTGGCATAGGCGTTGCTGATACTTCCGTTGTTGCGCCCCACCAGCCCGCCGACGCTATTGCCGCTGCCTGCCACGTTGCCCGTGGCATAAGCGTTGTTGATGGTGACATTGTTTTGCCCCACCAGAGTGCCAACGAAATTACTGCCCGTCACACTGGAATTGATCAGGCCCACGTTGCGGACGGTGGAGTTATAGGCCGCTATTCCGAACAGGCCTACAAAATCGGTCGATGGCCGGTTGATGGTGAGGTTGTTGATGGTGTGGCCAAGACCATCGAACTTGCCAATGAAATATGCACCTGGATTTCCAAGCGGAACGAAGCCAGCCCCAGCATTCCATGTGTTGGTGGCTATCGCTTCAACATTCGCCCCCAGCACGTAATTGCCACCCAGGTTGCCGTTGATGCCTTGCAAGTCAGTGCCGGTGGTGCTGCCTTGCGCGCCCAGCGTGGTGATGACGGTGTAGGCCGTGGTTGTGCCGTCGCTGCCCAGCTTGATGCTGAAGTTCTGCCCCGCTGGCAGGTTCACTTGCGCACCGTTCAGATGGTAGTTGCTGGTGTTGCCCGCAGCCACTGCGCCTTGACCATATTCGAGGGCGAGGCTGGCGGTTCCTGATGCGTTCAGGTTGGCGTTGATGTGGATGTTGTTTTGCGCATTGAGCGTGAGCTTGTTGGCGCTCCAGCTCACAGCATCGTTGATGTTGACATTGCCGGATGTGCCTGCCGCGCCCGTGGTGCTCTGGATGGTGAAATTGGTGCTGGTCAGTGCTGAATTGACCGCTGCGCCCGTCATGTCACCACCGCTTGCCGCAATGGTGAAATCCACCGGATCGATCAGCCAGCTGCCTGCCAGCCCCATGGCCGAGGCGGTGGTGATTTTGGCGCTGTCGGCAATCTTGACGTGGGCGGCGGAGGTTTCAATAAAGCCACCATTGCTGGTGTTG
>VIKI01000162.1:1524-16856 GCA_008080595.1 Comamonadaceae bacterium | reverse complement strand
TTGGCGGTGTCTACACCCGTGTTGTCCGACTTCACCCGGATCTTCACGTTGTAGTCCACGACACGCTTGACTGCGACCAAAACCTTCATTTAAATACTCCGTGAAATTCTCAATGTGGTGCGTCCTCCCCCGCGGGAGGACGCGAGTTCAATGACAAGTTAAATTACATCTTGCACAAGGGGGATGCCGGTGGGGTCAGGCTGGCATCAAAAGTCTGCTCCACCACCTGGCGCAAGCCGCCGTCCACCTTTTTCACCCGGCCCACAAAGTTGGGCAGCACCAACTGGTTGTCGGCGGCACGCAGAGCCACCTTGCCGTAGATGGTGTCGAGCGTGACGTTGTTGCGCAAAGCCTTGACCACGTCTTCGGGCTTGACACTCTTGGCCAGCTTGACACCTTCAAACATGACCTGGATGCCGTTGTAGGCCTGGCCTTCCACATCGGTGGGCAGGCGGTTGAACTTGGCCTTGAAGGATTTGACGAAATCCTTGTTGCGCGGGTTGTCCAGATCGGGCGAGTAGCCCAGGTTGCCCGGCACACCTTCGTAAGCAGCGCCCACGGCGTTGATCATGAAGTTGGACAACATGGCATGCGTCAGCAGCGGGGTTTTGGGCACCAGGCCAAACTCTTGCGCCTGTTTCATGAAGGCAATCGCATCACGCCCCACCTCGGCCACCCAGATTGCGTCCACATTGGCAGCCTTGAGTTGGGCGATGTAGGGTGAAAAGTCCTTGGTGCCCATCGGCACATACAGGCTCAACGGAACTTTTTTTCCTTGCGACTCAACTGCTTTTTTGAACGATTCGGCGGAGTCTCGGCCCCAGACGTAGTCTGCACCCAGGGTGGCAAAAGTATTGCCCTTGATGGACTTGGCCCACTCCTTGATCATGGCGATGTCCATGGCATCAGAGTGGTTGGTGCGAATGCCGCGTGCCTTGCAGCTGTCGGTGGTGATCTTGTCAGACTTGGAGGCCTGCACAAAATAAGCGGCATCCCAGCGGTCCAGGTTTTGGATGATGGCCAGCGAGATGGAGGAGGGCACTGCGCCAATCAGCAGGTTGTAGCCGTCTCGGGCCAATTTCTCGGCGACCCGGCGGCCCGCATCGGGCGTGCTCTCGTCGTCCGCCTCGGACAGCTCGACCTTGCGGCCATCAACACCGCCCTTGGCATTGGCTTCCTCAATGGCAAATTTGATGGCGCTGATGACTTCGCCACCTTGCTCGGCAAACACGCCGGACTTGGAGGACACCAGGCCGACTTTGACCGGGTCTTTGGCTTGAGCCAGGGCGCTGAGGGGCAAGGCGGCAACCAGGGTTAGGGTTGCCAGAGTGTGCTGTAGCTGTTTCATTTTGAACATGTTGTTGTCTCCAGATGGATTGAGATTGCCGGAATCGGTCCGGCGGCCGTTACCTCAAAAAAACAGGTCAAACCATCACATGGTTTTCCAGGTCGAGCAGGCTCTCGCGGGTGTTTTCCACAGCGCCTTGCGCCACCACCGCCCCCTTGGCCATGGCGCAATACCGTTGGGCCACCCGCACCACTAGGCTCATGTTTTGCTCAATCAGCAGCAGGGCTGTGCCCTGGTCTGCCACCTTGTTGAAAATGTCGGCCAGTTGATCCACGATCACCGGGGCCAGGCCTTCGGTGGGCTCATCGAGCAGGATCAACGACGGGTTGGCCATCAGGGCGCGCCCAACTGCCAGCATTTGCTGCTGCCCGCCCGAGAGCGCTGTGCCAGGGGTATGGGCACGCTCTTGCAAAATGGGGAACAGCTTGTAGATTTCAGGCACCGTCCACGGGCCTTTGCGGCCGGTGGCCGCACCCAGCAGCAGGTTTTCTTCCACCGAGAGGTTGGCCACAATCCGCCGACCCTGTGGCACCACCACCACGCCGTGTTGTGCGGCCATGTAGGTGCGCGGTTTTTGCAAGGCATAAGCGCCCAGGTGGATCTGCCCACCGCGTAATGTGGCCAAACCCAGAATGGTGTTGACCACCGTGGTTTTGCCCACGCCGTTGCGCCCGATCAGGGCCACCCGCTCACCGGCGTTGACGGTCAAATCCAGGTCATACAGGATGTGGGCCGCGCCATAAAACGCGTTGACTTTGTCCAGTTTCAGCAAGGCGGTCATGCGGCGCTCCCCAGGTAGGCGGTTCGTACACGTGGGTCGGCGCGCACCACCGCAGGCTCGCCACTGGCGATCACGCGGCCAAGCTCAAACACGGTGACCACGTTGGAAATACCAAACACCACGTCCATGTCGTGTTCCACCAGCAGCACCGACACATCCCAGCGTGAGGTCAAGGCTTGCAGGTGTTTGGCCAGGTCGTGCGACTCCTGCACCGACAGGCCCGCCATCGGTTCATCCAGCAGCAGCACCGAAGGCCGTCCGACCAAGGCCAGGGCCAAGTCCAGGCGGCGTTGCTCGCCATAGCCCAGGTCGGCCGCTACGGCATGGGACAGGTTCATCAAATCCAGCTCTTGCAGAATGGCATCGGCATCCGCGCCCGGGTCAGCCACCCCCATCTTGTAGGAAGCTAGCTCAACCTGCTGGCGCACCAGCATCTGCTCAAAAATACTGGTGCGCTGAAAGCTGCGCGACAAGCCCCGTTGCCTGCGCTCGGTCGGCCCCAGGTGGGTGACATCGACACCTGCCAAAGACACTTTTCCTCGTGTCAAACGCCTGCGCCCGGTGATGGCATCAATCACGGTGGACTTGCCTGCACCGTTGGGGCCAATCAGGCCGTGTATCTGCCCTTTTTGGAGCGACAGTGAGACACCGTCCACCGCCTTGACCCCGCCGTAGTGGATGGCCACATCGTGTGCCTCCAATACCAGTGTGTTGTGTGATGTGCTCATTCAGTGCCCCAATGTTTTGCTCAGCGGCCCCGGTGCGCCTTGCCCGCGAAGCCATTTGGCGAGTGTTCCGGCAATGCCCGAGGGGGCAAACACAATGACCGTGATCAAGGCAATGCCAAAGATCGCCATCCAGTGGTTGGCATAACTGCCCAGAATGTCCTTGGCCAGGAAATACACCACCGCTCCCACGGCAGGCCCCCACAACACCTTGTGCCCGCCCACCACCACCATCATCAGCGCTACACCAGAAAGGCTCCAGTGCAGGTTTTCCGGTGACACAAAACCGGTGTTGAGTGCCGACAGCAATCCGGCCACAGCAGTCACTGAGGCAGACAGGGCGTAGACCGCAGCGCGGGGCACCAAGGTGCGGATACCAATGAAGCGGGCCCGTTCTTCGTTGTCACGCACCGCCTCGGTGATGCTGCCAAAGCGGGTGCGCAGCAACAGTGTCAACAGCACCAGCACCAGCGCCAGGGTGACCCAGCAGATCAGGAACATCGTGCCGGGCTTGAGCAGTTGTGACTGGGCGACACCAAACAAGCTGGCCGGCCACTCGATGCTCATGCCATCGGCCCCTCCGGTGAGGCCGCGTGAACGTGATGCGGTCAGAAAAAACATTTGCCCGATGGCCAGCGTCAGCATGCCAAAGGCCACACCGGGCACCCGCACAATCACCAGGCCCATGACAAACGCCATCAGGGTGGTGGCCAGCAGCGTGACCAGAATCGCCAGCTCGGCGGGCATGGCTTTGGTTTGCAGCAAGATGCCAACCACATAGCCAGAAAAACCAAAAAACAGCGCATGACCAAAACTGACCATACCGTTTTGCCGCAGCAGTACCCCCACGCCAATGGCAAAGACCGCATAGATCACGGCTTGGGTCAACAGCGCCAGCAGGTTGGCGCTGGCAGCCAGGGTCACGGCCACACCCATGGCCAGGGCGATGAGGGTGGTGAGACTGAGTCGTTGAAAAGACATGTGGAGCCCCTGTTATGTACGGCTGCCGGCAAACCCGGCGGGTTTCCAGATCAACACGGCGACCATCAGGCCAAATGGCAACAATGCGGCGGCATCGGGCAAATAGACTGCACCCAGCGCCTGGATCATGCCCAGCACCATGGCCGCGACAAAAGCACCGGCCAGAGAACCCAGCCCGCCAATCACCACCACCACAAACGAATCAATGATCACGTCACTGCTCATGGAGGGTGACAGCGACAAAAACGGCGCGGCCACCACCCCGGCCAAGCCCGCCAAAGCCGTGCCCAGGCCAACCACCCCGGCGCTCAGCACATCGGTGTTCACGCCCTGCATGGCGGTGGTGGTGGGGTCGGTGCTGGCAGCACGCACAAACAGGCCAATCTTGGAGTTGCGCAACCACAGGGTCAGCCCCACGGCCACCAGCGCACCCACCACAATCACCGCCACCCGGTAGGCTGGTACGGGGGTGCCCAGCAAGTCCAAGGTGGTGTTCAGCGCTGCCGGGGCGGACATGGAAAAATTGCTTTTGCCCCAGACGGTGAGCACCACATCCTCAATCACCAGCAGCAGCCCAAAGGTGACCAGCACCACACTCAAGGGGTCACGGTCTTGCAACAGGCGAAAACCATAGCGGTCCAGCAACACCCCCAGTACCGCCATGATGGCCGGTGCGGCCAGCAGGGCGACCCAGAAGTTGCTGTAACCTGCAATCGAATACCCAATGTAAGCCCCCAGCATGTACAGCGAGCCATGGGCAAAATTCACCACCCGACGCAGGCCGTAAATCAGTGCCAGGCCTGAGCACATGATGATCAGCAACGCGCCGTAAACCAGGCCGTTGAACAGGTTAATGGTCAGCATGGATGTGTTTCCTTGGTTTTTTTGAATTGCTCATGCGTTTACCTCGGCCTCAAGCGGGCTCAAGGCAGATGCGACACCGCCAAAAGCCGTCCAGCCGCCATCCACCGGCAACAGGGCTCCGGTGATGTAGCTGGCTTTGGGGGAGGCCAGGAACGTAATCACCTCGGCAATTTCAGCGGGCTCGGCCATACGACCCAGGGGTGTGCGGTGCGCAATACCTTGGGCATCAATGGCACCTTGGCGCTCCAGTTCGTTGATCAGCTCCGTGCGCACATAACCCGGTGCCACCGCATTCACCCGAATGCCGGCACGAGCCCATTCGCTGGCCATAGAGCGCGTCATGCCCAGAATGCCCGCCTTGGCTGCGCTGTAGGCGTTGCGTGTGGGTAGCCCTGTCAGGCTGGCAATCGAGCCCAGGTTGACAATGGCACCACGCCCCAACTTTCCCAGGGGGGTGGCTTGCAGCATGATTTGGGCCACCGCCTGGCTCATCAAAAAGGTGCCACGCAGATGCACCGACAACACCCGGTCAAACGCCGCCACGTTTTGTGTCACCGTGGAGCCGGTCTGGTCACCGATGCCTGCGTTGTTCACCAGCACATCGATCCGGCCCCAGGTGTTCATGACTTGGCTGACGGCAGTTGCCACACTGGGTTCCGAGGACACATCACAGGCCAGCCCCAGGTGGGACGCGCCCAACGCTGTGGCTCGTGCCGAGACGGCATCGGCCTGCAGATCAAGCAAGGCCACCCGGTAGCCGTCGGCAGCCAGTTGCTGCGCGGTAGCCCAGCCAATGCCATGGGCTGCGCCGGTGACGATGGCCACCCGCTGACTGGATTTGTGCAATGGAGTCTCCTTCATGGAACGGCCTGAGTGTTTTGGCTGATGTCAGGCACAGCCAAATTTTGAAGACCTGCCCCTGAAATGACACGACGATTCCTGCAGTTTTCAGGACAAATCGTGCACGTCAGCGTCGGTGTTTTCCCTAGGCGCAAGTTCATTTTTTTGATCAAGACCACGGGTTAAGCGGTTGTGCCAAAGGCTTTGGCGTTGTCACGCAACTTGAACTTCTGGAGCTTGCCACTGGGTGTTTTCGGCAGGTCTTCCATCAGCTCCAGGCGCTCGGGGTGGTACTGGCGTGTGACCTGGTTTTCTGACAAGTAGCGCCCCATCTCCTCCATGGAAAAGCTGTGTCCGGGCTTCACTGTGACAAATGCGCAGGCTCTTTCACCCAGCCGTGCATCGGGGTAACCAACGATGGCCACCATGGCCACTGCCGGGTGTTTGTAGAGCAGGTTTTCGATTTCGAGCACCGGAATGTTCTCGCCGCCGCGGATGATGATGTCCTTGCTGCGGCCATTGATGCGCACATAACCCTCCGCGTCCAGAAAGGCCAGATCACCGGTGTCAAACCAGCCTTCGGCATCGGTGGCGTTCAGGTGCGGGCGCTTGAGGTATCCGGCAAACATGGAGCTGCCACGGGCGTACAGTTTGCCGGTTTCACCCACGGGCAAGCTGTCTCCATCCACACCCACCACCTTCAGTTCAATTCCGGCAACCGGTCGCCCATCGGTGCTGCCGGATTTCTGGTTGGTGCGATGGGGCTCGGTGATGGTGACCGCACCACATTCGGTCATGCCCCAGGCCGAGCTGACGGCCAAACCCAGCACTTTTCGGGCGCGCTCAATCAGCACCGGCGGAATCGGCGCACCAGCGCAACAGAAGTTGGCAAACTGGTCGGACACTGGTCCGCCAGCTTCAGCAGCCGCACACAGGTCAGCCACAAACGGGCTGGATGCCATGCTGAAGGTGATGTGTTCCTCACGAATCAATTCAAGGGCCTGGCGCGGCTCCCAGATGTCTTGCAGCACCGTGGTGGCGTTCAGAATCAGCGGAATCATGGCCAGGTAACCAAACCCCGTTAAATGCGCCATGGGAGACCATAGGTTTCGTTGAAGGCATGCAAGTTGGCAAACAAGGTGTTGGAGCTGTGCATCACCCCCTTGGGCTCACCGGTGGTGCCTGAGGTGTACATCAGCAACACCACGTCATCCGGTGTCAGGCCTGTACCGGTGAAAGCCGGGGTATCGTCGCCCAGCAGCAGGGACTCAAAACTGTTGGCTCCCTCGCCATTCAGCACCACCAGATGCTGCAGAAACGGCAAATCGCCGCGCATGCCATTGGCCATGGCTTCGTAGTCGAAACCCTTGTAGCTCTTGGGCACGATGAACACCTTGGATTCACCAAAGTCGAGCATGAACTTGAGTTCGCGCTGGCGAAAAATCGGCATGATCGGATTGGCCACCGCACCAATTCGTGCGCAAGCCAGTGCCAGCGCAATAAATTCCCACCAGTTGGGCAGCTGCCAGCTCACCACATCACTGCGGCCCACACCCAGCGCCGTCAAGCCACGTGTGATCCGGTCTATCTTCTGATCCAGCAAGCGGTAAGTCAAACGCACAGGCTCAGCCACATCACTGCGATGTGCCACTACCGCCACATGCTCCGGGCATTTTTGTAAGGCTTGCGCCATGAAGTGGTTGATGGTCTGGTGCCGCCAGAAACCGGCTTCGGTCATGGCTTGCTGGCGGGGCGGAATCAGGACGGGGTCGAATTGCATGAGGTGTCTCCTTCTGGTCTATGAGTGCGACTGAAATGTGCCGGATGTTGATCGCTGAAAAACGGAATAGAAGCAATGTATTGCTATAAATTGTTTTTTGCAAGACCCATTCGGTAAAAAATCATCAAATCAATGCTAGGTGTTTTCCCTAGTGATATGGGTGAAATCAATGAAATTTCAGTGGATCATGGAAATCTTCTGAAAATAATTTACGTAATCATATTGACATTGTTTGCTATTCATCCCTAAACTTCTTGCATCTGAACAAAAGGAGACATGAAATGGATTTCAGCGTCAGTGACGACCAACAGGCATTGATTGACAGTGCCCGCAGATTTGCCAAACAAAAGCTGGCACCCGGTTACCGCGCTGGCGACAAAAGCGGGCGTGTAGACCGCACCATGGTCAAAGCCATGGGGGACATGGGTTTCCTGGCCCCGGAGCTGCCCGAGATGTATGGCGGCATTGGCGTGGACTGTGTCACCAGTGGTTTGCTGCTGGAGCAAATTGCCTACGGCGACTTCAACATGTCTTACATCAACCTGTTGACCTCACTGTGTGGCCAGATCATTGCCACCCATGCGCAGGAGTACCTGAAAGAGCGCTGGCTCAAACCTATCCTGGCGGGCGACAAACTGGTGGCGATTGCCCTGACCGAGCCCAGTGCCGGGTCTGACGCGGCCCGGCTGAAGCTCAAGGCGGTTCGAGACGGTGAGCACTTTGTGATTAACGGCGAAAAAACCTCCATTTCCCTGGCGGATCAATCCGATGTGGCGGTGGTTTTTGCCCGCACCGGCACGGATGCCGATGGTGCCAAAGGCATCAGCGCCTTTCTGGTGCCCATGGATTTGCCAGGCTTGACCCGCACTGCGTTTGACGACGTGGGTACCCGCGCTGTGGGCCGGGGCTCGATCTTTTTTGACAATGTGCGTGTGCCTGCTGATCACATGCTGGGTGACGAGGGCAAGGGCTTCATTCAGGTGATGCAGGGCTTTGACTACAGCCGCGCCTTGATCGGGCTGCAATGCCTGGGCGTGGCACGTGCGTCTCTGGACGAAGCTTGGGACTATGCCAAGGGCCGCGAAACCTTTGGCCAGCCCATCATCGAACGCCAGGGTGTGAGTTTTCCGCTGGCTGAGAGCGAAACCTACCTGGAATCCTTGCGCTGGCACTGCCTGCGCACCCTGTGGCTCAAGGATAACGGCAAACCGCACACGGCTGAGGCGGCCATGTGCAAATGGTGGGGCCCCAAACTGGCTTGCGAAATCATTCACCAGTGTTTGCTGACCCATGGTCACGGTGGCTATGCCAGTGACTACGCCTTTGCGCAGCGTTACCGCGATGTGTTGGGTCTGCAGATTGGTGATGGCACGGCCAACATCATGAAGATGATCATTGCCCGCGAGAAGTCGGGCATGCGGTTGACGTGAAGCCTTAAAGCTTGGACATGTTGCTCTGCAGCTTGGTGAAGTAATGAATAAACGCCAACCGGTCATCAAACGACAGGTCTTTCAGGGCCGCGTCGTAGAAGTTGTGAATCGGGTCTTGCAGCTTGATCCACAAGGCTTCGCCCTGAGCACTGAGTTTGACCTTGCGCGAGCGCCGGTCGTCCTCGCTGGTGGCCCGCTCCAGCAGGCCGTCGCGCTCCAGGCGCGACAGCAGGCCGGTCAGGTTTTGGCGACTCACCAGCAAAAAGCGCGACAGGTCACCAATCGACATGCCGTCGGTGACCTGTGGCCGCGACAAGGCTCCCAGCACCGACCACTGTTGTGTGGTGTTGGCCACTTGAAACAGGCGAAAGAACAGCCGGTTGTTGATCTCGTTGATCGCTTGGTTTTTTTCGGTTTTGAGGTCAGGCATGGCGCGAATCAGCAGTGTGATGGTCAGTTGAAACGGCATGGATCGTAAACGATGAATGCGTGATAACGGTAATTTTGAATTTTTAACAGGAGTAAAAGTAATGCGTGGATTAAAAGACAAAGTGGTTCTGGTCACCGGTGGGGCCGGTGGTATTGGTGCGGCAACCTGCAAACGCTTCGGCGAAGAAGGTGCTGCCGTGGCCGTAGTGGACATCAATCTGGGCGCGGCCCAGGCAGTGGCTGCCGACATTGTGGCCGCAGGCGGCAAGGCCCAGGCTTTTGCCGTGGACCTGACCAACCAGGAGCAGGTGATTGCCGGTGTGGCTGCCGTGGAGGCCGCCTTGGGCCCTATTGGTGTGTTGGTCAATAACGCCGGATGGGATCGCGCAGGCAACTTCCTCAAGACTGACAAAGCCCTGTGGGAACAAATTGTGGCCATCAACCTGTATGGCTCGCTCTACATGCACCATGCGGTGGTCAAGGGCATGTCGGAGCGTGGTGCTGGCCGGGTGGTGAATGTGGCCTCGGACGCAGCTCGTGTGGGCTCCACCGGCGAGGCGGTTTATGCGCTGTGCAAGGGCGGCATGATTGCCTTCAGCAAAACCCTGGCCCGCGAATTGGCGCGCAAGCAGATCAACGTCAACGTGGTCTGCCCCGGCCCAACCGACACCGCCTTGTTTGCCGACTTTGCCGGTGAGGGCGAAAACGCCGACAAGCTGCGCCAGGGTCTGGCCCGTGCCATTCCGTTTGGCCGTCTGGGCCAACCCGCTGACCTGCCTGGTGCCATTGCCTTTCTGGCCAGCGACGACGCGGCCTTTATCACCGGCCAGGTCATCAGCGTGTCTGGTGGCTTGACCATGGTCGGCTGAGAGGACATGAATCTTCCTACTGCGCGTGCCGATCTTGCCTCTGCGGTGCGCGCCGTACGGGAGTACGGCTGTGCTCCTCGAAGCAACCTCGACCCGCTCGCTACGGAATCTTCACGCCCTCTCTTCATTTAACAAACTCAAGGAACCCTCATGGAAATGACCACCCCCGTCTACACCGACATCCTCTACACCAAAGGTGATGGTATTGCCACCATCACCATCAACCGGCCCAAGCAATACAACGCCTTCACCGCCAACACCTGTGAGGAAATGATCCACGCCTTCAAGGACGCAGACTATGACCGCAGCATTGGTGTGGTGGTGCTGACCGGCGCAGGCGAAAAAGCGTTTTGCACTGGCGGCGACCAGGGCACACAAGACGGTGGCTACGGTGGCCGCGGTGTGATCGGCCTGCCGATTGAAGAAGTGCAAAGCGCCATCCGCGACTGCAGCAAACCGGTGATTGCCCGTGTCAACGGCTTTGCCATCGGCGGCGGCAATGTGCTGGTGACGATTTGTGACCTGGCCATTGCGTCAGAGAACGCCCAGCTCGGCCAGGCTGGCCCACGGGTTGGCTCGGTTGACCCAGGTTTTGGCACGGCCTTGCTGGCCCGTGTGGTGGGCGAGAAAAAAGCCCGCGAAATCTGGTACCTGTGCCGCCGCTACACTGCGCAGCAAGCGCTGGAGATGGGCCTGGTCAACTGTGTGGTGCCACAAGATCAGCTGGATGCTGAAGTGAAAAAGTGGTGTGACGAGATTGTGGAAAAGAGCCCGACCGCGATTGCCCTGGCCAAGAAATCCTTCAACGTAGATACCGAAATGATCCGTGGCATGGGTGGCCTGGCGATGCACGCCCTCAAGCTGTATTACGAAAGCCCGGAGTCCGCTGAAGGTGGCAACGCTTTCCGCGAAAAGCGCAAACCCGAGTTCCGCAAACACGTCAAATAAGCCCTCAGCCACCGAAAGACCACCATGATCAGAGACCCCGAAACCCTCACCCTCTTGCTCGACACCATCAGCCGTTTTGTGCGTGAGAAGCTGGTGCCGATGGAAGCCCATGTGGCTGAGACGGACCAGATTCCTGACGTTATCGTGCAAGACATGAAGGAACTGGGGCTCTTTGGTATGTCGATCCCGGAAATCTACGGTGGTATGGGCCTGACCATGGAAGAAGAAGTGATGGCGGGGTTCGAGGTGGCCAAAACCTCACCCGCCTTTCGCTCGCTGTTTGCCACCAACAATGGCATCGGCGCACAAGGCATTGTGATTGATGGCACCGAGGCACAAAAACAGTATTACCTGCCCAAGATTGCCACCGGCGAAATCATTGGCTCGTTTGCCCTGACCGAGCCCGACAGCGGCTCGGATGCCGCCAGCCTGCGCACCACGGCAGTGAAAGAGGGTGACTTTTACGTCATCAACGGCACCAAACGTTACATCACCAACGCGCCCGAGGCCGGCATCTTCACCGTGATGGCGCGTACCGACAAGGAACGCAAGGGCGCGGGCGGCATATCGGCCTTTATTGTGGAAAAGGGCACGCCCGGCTTGTCATTGGGCCATATCGACAAAAAGATGGGCCAAAAGGGTGCCCACACCTGTGACGTGATTTTTGAGAATGTGCGTATTCCAGCAAGCAACCTGATTGGTGGCGTGGAGGGCGTGGGCTTCAAAACCGCCATGAAGGTGTTGGACAAAGGTCGCTTGAACATTGCCGCTGCCAGCACCGGGGCGGCCGAACGTATCCTGAATGATGCGCTGCGTTATGCCCGTGAACGCAAGCAATTTGGCAAACCCATCGGTGAGTTTCAATTGATTCAGGCCATGCTGGCCGACAGCCATGCCGACATTTATGCCGCGCGTTGTATGGTGATGGATGCCGCCCGCAAACGCGACGAAGGCCGCGATGTCGGCACTGAGGCCGCGTGCGCCAAGATGTTTGCCTCTGAGATGTGTGGCCGCGTGGCCGACCGGGCCGTGCAGATTTTTGGCGGGGCCGGTTACCTGGCCGAATACGGCATTGAACGCTTTTACCGCGACGTGCGCCTGTTCCGTATTTATGAAGGCACTACCCAGATTCAGCAACTGGTGATTGCCCGCAACCTGTTGCGCGAAGGCGGGCAGTAAATTGCCATTGCCTGCACCCTGCTCAAGAACCCCTCTGCACACCCGCACCACGGTGTTTCGGGGCTTCCGGCGTGACGACCAGCTGTGGGACATTGAAGGCGAATTACTCGACACCAAAGCCAAGGAGTTGCCGGTTCCAGGAGAACAGGCCATTGCCCCCGGTGAGCCGCTGCACGGCATGGCGATCCGGGTGACGATCAACGACCACTTTGTCATCCAGGCCATTGAGGTGTCGATGGATGCCACGCCCCACCGCGAATGCCCACAGGCGCTGGCCAGCATGCAGTCCATGGTCGGCTGCACCATGAGCCGGGGCTGGCGACAAGCCATCGAGCGCAAGCTGGGCGGCATCTGCGGCTGTGCCCATCTGCGTGAACTGCTGTTCAACATGGCCACCGCCGCTTTTCAGACTGTCACCCATGAACTGACCGACAGCAACCCGCAGCACCCGCCGCCGTATTTTGGCCAATGCAGCACCTGGGATTTCAACGGCCCGGTGGTGGCCAGGCTCTACCCGCAGTTTGCGGGCTGGTCACGCAAGGAAAACGTGATCACTTAAGTTTCGTGAGAACGTGAGTCGGTCACGTCGTTTTACAACTTGCTGAATTTGGCTTTGGCTGCAGCCAGGCAGGTGTCTTTGGCGGTAGAGGCGAGCGCATCACACTTTTCCTCGGCAACCTTGAGTTCTGCTGCGCGCTTGTCGGCTGAGGCATCGGCGCGAACCTCTTTCTTGTCGCTGCTGGCCCGGGCGTTGGCATCGGCCGTTTTTTCATTGGCCTTGGTGTTGGCTGCTGATGTTTTCATCTGCACGTTGGCATCGGCCTTGACAGAGGTCAGGGCGGCTTTGGCTTCTTTCTTGCAGACATCCTTGGGGTTGCCCGACAGGTCATCACACTTTTGCTTGGCCACGTCGTAAGCCGCTTCGCCCTTGGCGATGCTCACTTTGTACTGGGTTTTCAGCGTCGATTTGTAGCTGTTGTCCATTTCAGCCAAGGCCACGGCTTCTTTGCCTTTGGCTTGCGCAACACAGATGTCCTTGGCATTACTTGCCAGTGACTCGCAGCTCTTTTTGTCAGTTTTGTACTCAGCCTTGATGCGGGTTTTGCTGGCGCTGAAATCGGTGGATGACATCGATTGCGCCATGGCGTTAGAGCCAAACAGCAAACAAGCGGCCATGGTGATGCCACTGAGCAGATTGAGGGGTTTCGTCATGGTTATTCCTTAAGGTTAAGACTTTCGCAAGCAACAAAGGCTTCGAAGTGCTGACAGTAAGGTTTGGCAAGAAGGCGGTCTGTTCGATTGCACACATATCAGGTAGGTTTCCATTACCCGCAGTTTGTGCTTGCCACGCAAGGGTCAATAAAACGCTATCATATAAGTAGCTGTGTACGCATTGTTTTATTGCTCTAGAGGCTAAAAATACCATGAATTATTCATGAGCCGGGTTGACCGGTCCTTGGGTCAGGAATTGCGCCTCAAAGATGTCTGCCGGAACGGGTCGGCTAAATAAAAAGCCCTGCATTTCGTCGCAGTTCAACAAACGCAGCAGGCGCTCCTGCTCCTGTGTTTCAACACCTTCTGCCACCACCTTGAGCTTGAGTGCATGCGCCAGGTTGATGATGGTGGACACCAGGGCCAGGCCCTCCGGGGCAGTGGTCATGTCGACCACAAATGAGCGGTCAATTTTCAAGGTGTTCACTGGAAATCTGGACAGGTAGCTCAGCGAGGAGAAGCCCGTTCCGAAGTCGTCAATCGCAATGGTCAAGCCCAGAGCACGGATGGCCTGCAGGCTGCTGATGCTGTGTTTGATGTCCTCCATGATCAGGCTTTCGGTGATTTCAAGTTCAAGACCTGCAGCCGTGCGGACATCACTTTCGACGAGCTGGCGAACTTCGTCAAAAAAAGTCCGATGACGCAGTTGCATCGCAGACACATTGACCGCAATCGGCACGGGTGCCAAACCTGCTGTGTGCCAGCGCAGGTAATCTGTATTGGCCTGGCGTATTGCCCAGCGCCCGACTTCATTGATCAAACCAATTTCTTCCAGAATCGGAATGAAATGGCCCGGCGGCACCAGGCCTGTTTTCGGCCTGTTCCATCGGATCAAGGCCTCGGCGCTGGTCATCTTGCCAGTGACAAGATTCACTTTGGGTTGGTAATGGAGCACAAACTCGCCTTGGCGCAAGGCCTGACGCAGCTGGTTTTCCATGGTGAGCTTGCCGGCCACCATCTCGTTCATGCTTTTGGTGTAGAACAGATAGCGCTCGCCGCTTGACTTGGTTTTTTTGAGTGCGGCCTCGGCGTTACGGAACAGGGTGTCGGTGTCAGCACCGTCATCAGGAAACAGCGCCACTCCGGCCTTGACTGCGATACGGAAGATCGCATCATTCAGCCGGAAGGGATGCGCCAGAAAAGCCGTCATCATTTCTGCGAGCAGGTGCTCAACGTCATGCTCTGGCTTGACCACAGGCATGAGTACCGCAAAACGATCCGCCCCCAATCGTGCCAACAGGTTGGCGTCTCCTGCGTAGCGTGTCAGCCACTGCGCCACCTTCCTCAGAAGTTCGTCGCCAGCTGTCCGACCGAGGCTGTCGTTGATATTTTTGAAACGTTCCAGGTCGATCAATACGATGGCAAGTTTGTGCCCACTGCTGAGGGCGCTGCGTGAGGATTGAGCAACCCGCTCAAGAAACAGGCTCTGATTGGCCAGGCCGGTGAGGGCATCGTAGTAGGCGAGGTAGCTGAGTCGTTCCTGCTTTTCAAGGTGATCTATCGCAAACGAGATGTCCCCTGCCAGTTCGGTCAACAGTTTCAACTCGTCGCCATGGAAAAAATCAATTTCACTGGCATACAGCGCCAATACGCCCACCGCGTTATCTGAAACCATGAGCGGAAAAACGGCCATCGAGTGGATGCCCGATTCGGTGTATTTCGCACGGAATAGAACCTGCGGATCAAGCTGGGAATTGTTGGAAACAAGAATTTGTTTCCCCATGATTGCACGCATACCCATGGTTTTTGAGGCGGTTTCATCCGATGAGAGGATGCCTTTGATGGCATGCATCAGCTCCTCATCCTTGCCTTGCGAGGCCAGCGGAACCAGTTTCAAGGTCTTTGGGTCCACCATGGCAATCATGGCCATGCTGAATCCTCCATCC
>VIKI01000162.1:0-1511 GCA_008080595.1 Comamonadaceae bacterium | reverse complement strand
AATCCTCCATCCACAGCGATACGGCAGGCTTGATTGAACAAATCTTCGCGGCTGACGGTTCGCACAATCAGCGTGTTGATACCACTGAGCATGGCATAGACACGGTTGAGGTAGGTGATGCGTTCCTGTGCTTTCCGGCTTTCGGTCACATCGCGAATGGCGGCTATGACCAGTGTGCCTTCATCCGCCTCCATGGGACTCAAACTGACTTCTACCGGAAATTGGCTGCCGTCCTTACGCAAGCCAAACAGGTCAAGGTCTACCCCCATGCTGCGTGCTTGTGGCTGCTGGAAGAACCTGTTATAGCTATCAGGATGTTTGCGGCGAAGACTCTTGGGCACCAGGCTGTGAATCTTTTTGCCCAGAAGCTCGTTGCGACACCAACCAAACAGACGAATCGCTTGGGCGTTGACCAGCACCATCTCGGCATCACGGTTGACGATCACCATGGCATCGGGCGCAGATTCGAGCAAGTCTTTAAATTTTTGTGCGGCCTTTTTACGTTCGGTGATGTCGCGAAAGTACCAGACACGTCCATAGTGCGTCTGGTCTGCACCGGTGACTGGCGCGGAGTAGCGGTCGATGATTCTTCCGTCTTTGAGCAGTACTTCTTCGCGGCTCTTGTCTTCAGGGTGTTCGTTCAAATAGTGGACACGGGCCACAAAGGATTGCGGATCGTCGGTTTGCACTGTTACCGCCTGGAGTACTGGCGCATCCACTCTGGCGCTCACCAGTTGCGGATCAAGCTGCCAAAGCGCAATAAATTGCTGGTTGTAGGAGATGATTTTTCCGTGCTCGCCCACCACCAGAATGGCATCCAGCGATGTTTCCTGCTGCGTCCTGAGGATGGTGTTCTTGAGCTTGATCTCTGCCTCAATACCCCGACGCAGCGATTCGCTGGCAAATTGATTCAGGGCGAAGCTGATGTCATCCGCCATCTCCATCAGAAGCTCACGCGTGGATTCACCAAAGGCTTCGGTTTCTCCTGAATACAAGGTGAAAGCGCCAATCACCATGCCGTTTTTAAAAAGAGGCAACGAGGCTGAGGCTGCCAGCCCGGCGAGGGCGGCACGTTCATGCCAGGGTGCGGTAACCGGGTCAGTCTGGAAATTCTGACACGCCCGAGGGGGCTGTTGGTATCGACAGAGATCATCAAGTCGTTCAGATACGCCGTGTCATCCCCAAAGCTGGCCGCTGGATCCACCAGCAGCGTCTCTGAGTTGACCAAACCGACCCACGCCATCTTCATGCCACCGAATTGCACCGCGATCTGGCAGATGTGCTGGAACAATTCGGTCTCGGTCGTGCAGTGCACGATGGCCTTGTTGCACTGGCTCAAGGTGGCATAGAGCTGGGTGAATCGCAGAATTTTTGCCCGATCCAGATGGCGTTCGCTGATGTTGCGAATGTTGCATTGAATGACCTTGATACCTTCGCAGTCGTAAGCATTGCTGACAAATTCAACCGGGATGATGGCCCCTGACTTGGTCTTGAGCGGAAGGTCGTCATAG
>VIKI01000161.1:10735-15769 GCA_008080595.1 Comamonadaceae bacterium | reverse complement strand
CGTTTGCCATTTACGACCTGGGCGGTGGCACGTTTGACATCTCCATCCTGCGCCTGTCCAAAGGTGTGTTCGAGGTGCTGGCCACCGGTGGCGACTCGGCCCTGGGCGGCGATGATTTTGATCACGCGATTGCTGAGTGGTTTTGCACCCAGCATGGCATTCACGGCTTGTCGGCCTTGCCCCCCGGCGCACAACGCAGTTTGTTGGCCGCCTCTCGCGCAGCCAAAGAAGCGCTGTCGGCGCATGAGACAGCGGCCCTGTCACTGAGCGGTGAAGACGGCAGCACCCAGCAAGCCATCCTGTCACGCGCCCAGTTTGCTGAACTCGGGGCCGGCTTGATCGCCCGCACCATGCACGCCACCAAGCGGGCGCTGCGCGACTCCCTGCTTTCCATTGACGACATCACCGGCGTGGTGCTGGTGGGCGGCTCGACCCGCATGCCGATTGCCCGCGACGCCGTGCGCCAGTTTTTTGACCAGGAACCGCTGGTCGACATCGACCCGGATCAGGTGGTGGCCATTGGCGCGGCGCTGCAAGCCAATGTGCTGGCTGGCAACGGCAGCGGTGGTGACGACTGGCTGCTGCTGGATGTGTGCCCGCTGTCACTCGGCATCGAGACCATGGGCGGCTTGGTGGAAAAAATCATCCCGCGCAACTCGACCCTGCCAGTGGCGCGTGCGCAAGAATTCACCACCTTCAAAGACGGCCAAACCGCCATGTCCTTACACGTGGTACAGGGTGAACGTGAAAGCGTTGCCCACTGCCGCTCTCTGGCGCGTTTTGAGTTGCGCGGCATTCCGCCTGCGGTAGCAGGGTCAGTGCATATCCGCGTGAGTTTTCAGATTGATGCCGATGGGCTGCTGTCCGTCACCGCGCGGGAGCAGGTCAGCGGCATTGAGGCCCACATCGAAGTCAAGCCCACGTATGGCCTGGCCGACACGCAAATCTCAGCCATGTTGCAGGATGCGATTGGCGCGTCCAAAGACGACATGCTGCTGCGCTCCCTGCGTGAGGCGCAGGTGGATGCGCGGCGTATGCTCGATGCCACCCAAACCGCCCTGAGCGCTGATGCCGCGTTGCTGTCTGCGGAGGAAATCACCGCCATTCGCAAGGCCATGTTCAAGGTTGGCGACATGCTGGAAACCGAGGCCGCGCTACCCGAGTTGCGCAGCGCCACCGCCGCCCTGGGCGCGGTGACCGACGATTTCGCCGCCCGGCGCATGAATGCCTCCATCAGCAAAGCGCTGGCCGGGCAAACCATGGACAGCCTCGCCTGAGCCATAACCTCCAACCTAGTCGTCACATGCCCAAAGTTCGCCTGTTACCCCACCCCGACCTGTGCCCAGAAGGGCGCGAGATCGAAGTCAAACCCGGCGCATCGCTGTGCCAGAGCTTGCTCAAAGCCGGGGTGGAGATCGAACACGCCTGCGAGATGGTGGCGGCCTGTTCCACCTGCCACGTTTACGTGCGCGAAGGCGGCGCGTCGCTGGCCGAGCCGGATGACAACGAAGACGACCAGCTCGACAATGCCTGGGGCCTGGAAGCCCAGTCGCGGCTGGCTTGCTGCGTGAAGCTGAAAGACACCGACATCACGGTGGAATTCCCCAAACACACCCGCAACCATGCGCGGGAGCATTGAGGGGGTTTATATGAAAATAATGCCTCTATCGCTTATCTGACTTGCGCAACAAGCTACAAATAAGATAGCTGCTGATGCTGTAGTCGGCTATGCTGAACCCAACGCCACCGGCAGCGCTGTCTTGCTGACCACCTGGCGCAGCACAAAGCTGGAGTGCACGCCGGTCACACCTTCGATGCGGGTGAGCTTGTTGAGCAGCAGCGCCTGGTAGTGATCCATGTCGCGCACTGCCACCTTGAGCTGGTAGTCGGCATCCTGCCCGGTGATCAGCAAACACTCCAGCACCTCGGGCAGCAAGCCCACCGTGGTCTCAAAGTTGGCAAAACGCTCGGGCGTGTGGCGGTCCATGGCGATGTGGATCAAGGCCATCAGTGACAGGCCGAGTTTTTTGGCATCCAGCATGGCGCGGTAACCGGTGATCAGACCCGACTCCTCCAGCGCCCGCACCCGGCGCAGGCAGGGTGATGNGCCAAATCCTGGTTGTTGATCCGACCATCGACTTGCAGAGCGTCAAGGATTTGCTGGTCATAGCGGTCTAATTTCATAAATCTGCCAATCTGTATTTGAATTGAAGCAGAGTATGCCAAAGTATTCGAATACAAGGGCAATAACGCAATCTTCTGCCCTGACAGTCGGCCTACACTGAATGCCTCTGTGACCCACAGCCCAAGCAACATGGCAACCCGCTGCTGTTGTGCAGTTTGACCCCACAAGGGTCGGCATTGCGATTCAAAAACCCCAGGCTAACCACGGCCTGCGGGGTTGATTTCTTCCGTTCAGAGGGCGTTTTATGCCAATTAGCGCCAAAAAGCTCGAAAACTTCATGCATTATTGGCCTCTAGCGCTTATCCCATATGCGCAAACAGCTATTAATAATGTAGCGTATTTGTTTGTGCCTTGGCTTGCCCTCTGGCTTTCTACCCCGAATAAGTTCGAGCATTGAACGATGTCGGGTTTATCCCTATTCGCAGCCATTCAAGGCGCACACATAATTAGTTCGTCGTCCAAACTAAATGCACCGTGTGGCATTTGCTGCGGCACGATGGCTTTGATAGAGCCCGTCACAAACCAAAGGCCTGAAACAGGCTGCATAACCGGAGAGACTGATGAAACTGAAGACAACACTGACTGCCTTTGCCCTGAGCATGGCCGCCGCTGGCGCGTTCGCCCAAGTCGTGGGTGTGAGCTGGTCCAACTTCCAGGAAGAGCGCTGGAAAACCGATGAGGCCGCCATCAAGGCGCAGTTGAGCAAAGCCGGGGCCAGCTACATCAGTGCCGATGCCGGTGGTTCGCCTGAGAAACAGTTGGCCGACATTGACAGCCTGATCGCCAAAGGGGCCAAGGCGCTGATCATTCTGGCCATGGACAAAGATGCCATCTTGCCCGCAGTGAACAAGGCCAAGCAGCAAAAGATTCCAGTGGTGGCCTATGACCGCCTGATCGAAGCACCCGGCGTGTTCTACATCACCTTTGACAACAAGGAAGTCGGTCGCATGCAGGCGCGTGCCGTGTTTGCCGCCAAAGCCAAAGGCAACTACGTGATGATCAAGGGCTCACCGACCGACCCGAATGCCAACTTCCTGCGTGAAGGCCAGCAGGAAATCATTGACGCGGCGGTGAAAAAGGGCGACATCAAAATCGTCGGTGAGGAATACACCGACGGCTGGAAGCCTGAAGTGGCGCAGAAAAACATGGAGCAAATCTTGACCAAGACCGGTGGCAAGGTGGATGCCGTGGTGGCCTCCAACGACGGCACGGCCGGGGGTGTGGTGGCCGCCCTCACTGCCAAGGGTCTCAAAGGCATTCCGGTGTCGGGCCAGGACGGTGACCATGCTGCGCTGAACCGCGTGGCACTCGGCACCCAAACCGTGTCGGTGTGGAAAGATGCGCGTGACCTGGGCCGCGATGCCGCTGCCGCTGCTGTGACCTTGGCCAAGGGCCAAAAAGTGGCCGGTGCCCAAACCTGGGACGGTGGCGAGAAGAAAGTGGCGCTGCAAGCCCAGTTCCTGAAACCCGTGCCTGTCACTGCCAAGAACCTGGACCAAGTCGTCAAGGCGGGTTGGATCAAGAAGGAGGACCTGTGCAAGGGTGTCGATGCCGCCAAGGGGCCTGCGGCTTGCAAGTGATCGGTATTTCCCTCTGAGTTGAACGAGCCCTCGAACCGCGGGCTGGCAGCAGCCTGCGGTTTTTTTACGCCTTGCGGAGAACGATCCTCGATGAATCCCGTTTTAAATTCGCTGAGACAAGCCGCCATCGACTGGCGGCTGGTGATGATGGGCACGGTGCTGGCCGTGATTGCCCTGGTGTTCAATGTGCTCTCGGGCGGGCTGTTTTTGTCGGCCGAGAATTTGTACAACATCGCCCAGCAGACGGCGGTGGTCGGTGTGGTGGCCACCATTGTGGTGCTGGTCATCGTGGCGCGGCACATCGACTTGTCGGTCGGCTCCGTCATGGGTTTTGTCGGGGTGCTGATTGCCACCCTGATGTACACCGCTGGCTGGCACTGGGTGCCTGCCGCGCTGGCCGGGCTGGCGGTGGCGATTGCCGTGTCGATGTACCAGGGGGCGCTGACCGCCATGCTGGGCGTGCCATCGTTTGTGGTCACGCTGGGCGGGCTGATGTCGTTTCGCGGTGCGGCCTTTCTGGTGGCCGACGGCAAGACGCAGCCGGTCAACGATGCGTTCTTTCAACGCCTGGGCGGCGGCTACGACGGGGCCATTGGGGTCACCCCGAGCTGGCTGCTGGCCGGGCTGATGGTGCTGGCCCTGATCGCCCAGACCTGGGCGCGGCGGCGGGCCAACAGCGCCTATGAATTGCCCAACAACCCGCTGTGGCTGGATGCACTCATCGTGCTGCTGCCGGTGGGCTTGCTGCTGGCTTTTGTGGCGGCCATGAACAGCTATCAGATTCCCAGCAAAGAGGCCCCTCAGGGCATTCCGGTGCCGGTGTTGATCTGGGCGGGGGTGGCGCTGGTGTTGTCGTTCATCGTGCACCGCACCCGCTTTGGCCGCTATGTGTTTGCCATGGGCGGCAACCCCGAGGCGGCGGCGCTGGTGGGTATTCCGGTGCGCCGCGTCACGCTGATGCTGTTTGCCCTGATGGGCGTGCTGATCACCATTGCCGCCATCGTGTCGATTGCCCGGCTCAATGCCGGCACCAATTCGCTCGGCACCGGGCTGGAGCTGTATGTGATTGCCGCAGCGGTGATCGGTGGCACGGCGCTGGCCGGGGGCAGTGGCTCGATCTCGGGCTCGGTGCTGGGGGCGCTGATCATGCAGTCGATTGACAGCGGCATGCTGCTGCTGGATGTGTCGATTGGCATGCGCTACGTGATCATTGGCCAGGTGCTGATCGTCGCCGTGGTGTTTGATGTGATTTACCGCCGTGTGACTGGA
>VIKI01000161.1:0-10679 GCA_008080595.1 Comamonadaceae bacterium | reverse complement strand
ACACCGTATGAGCGACGCGCATACAAAACCAACGCTGGTGGAACTGCGCCACATCGGCAAGGCCTTTGGCGGTGTGCAAGCCGTGGACGATGTCAGCCTGAATCTGTACGCCGGTGAGGTGGTGGCCCTGCTGGGGCACAACGGCGCAGGCAAGTCCACGCTGATGAAAATGCTGGCCGGGGCTTACCCGATTGATACCGGTGAGGTCATCATCAGCGGCCAGAAGGCACACATCCACAGCCCGGTGGATGCGCAACACCATGGCATCGAATCCATCTACCAGACGCTGGCGCTGGCCGACAACCTGGATGCCGTGGCCAACCTGTTTCTGGGCCGCGAACTGCTGACCCGCTGGAACACGCTGGACGACCGGCGCATGGATGCGCACGGTTGAACAAGAATTTCAAAAACGTGCGCACACCGGTGCGCCGCCTCTCGGGCGGGCAGCGCCAGGTGGTGGCGATCTCGCGGGCGATTTATTTCAACGCCAAAATTTTGATCATGGACGAGCCCACCGCAGCGCTTGGGCCCGAAGAAACCGCCATGGTTGGCAACCTGGTGCGCCAGCTCAAGGCCGAGGGCGTGGGCATCTTCCTGATCACCCACGACATGCCCGACGTGTTTGCCTTGAGCGACCGCCTGGCGGTGATGAAAAACGGCCGCATGGTCGGCACCTACCGCACCAGCGATGTCACCGAAGACGAAGTGCTGGGCATGATCATCGCCGGCAAACAACCCGAAGGCAAAGCGCAGACCCACAGTCTGTGAAGGCTGCACGACGAACCTCTCATGAAAACCACCGGCGACCAACAACTTGTCAGACGCATCAACCGCAGTGTGGTACTGCGGCTGCTGCGCCAGCACAGCGGTTTGTCGCGGGCGCAATTGGCGCAGCACAGTGGGCTGACCAAATCCACCGTCAGCCTGCTGGTGCGAGAGCTGATGGAGGAAGGCTGGGTCAGTGAGCAGGGGGTCAGCGCCGCCAAAGGCCTGGGCCGCCCCTCCACCCCCTTGCAGATCGACGGGCACACCCGTGGCCTGATCGGTGTGGAGGTGGCGGTGGAAGCCCTGCGCGTGGTCGGCGTGTCGCTGCTGGGCAAGGTGCTGAGTGTGCTGGAAGAACCCCTGAACAGCCCTGCGCCCGAGGCTGTGTGCCAACAAGCTGCCCACTTGGTGGCCCGCGTTCACGCCGAGCTGGTGCAGCGCGGTGTGCAGCTGGCAGGCATCGGCGTGGGCCTGCCGGGGGCGTTTGACGAAGCCACCGGTGTGCTGCGTTTTGCCCCCAACCTGGGTTGGCGCAATGTGGACTTTGTGTCGCAAATCACCCAGGCCTTGGCCTGTGCCGACGTGCCCAGTGTGGCCGTGCATGTGCAGAACGAAGCCGATACCGCCGCCCTGAGCGAATACGAATTCTTGCCCTCCGATGCCCGTGACTCGCTGATTTTTGTCACCTGCGGCGCGGGTGTGGGCGCGGGCATTGTGCTCAACGACCGCTTGTTCACTGGCACCCAAGGTATGGCCGGTGAAATTGGCCACAGCATCCTGCAGATCGACGGGCCACGATGTTCGTGTGGTCGCCAAGGCTGTGCCGAAACCTTTTTTGGAGCCCGTGCCCTGGCTCAGCTACCCGACCCCGCGCAAGGCGGACGCTACCTGGGTGTGGTGCTGCAAAACTTGTGGACCACCTTCAACCCCAGCGTGCTGGTGGTAGGTGGCCCGTCGTGCGAGCGCTACCCCGCCATCGTGCCAGTGGCGCAAGACAGTTTGCAAAGCTATGCCGCCAGTTGCGGCATGGCTCCCCCTACGGTGCGCCCGGCGCACTATGGCCTGCTGGCCTCGGCCGTCGGCGCTGCCGCGCTGGTGCTGCACCACGAGCTGCGCCCGATGCATCCCCGTTCTTCAACCTCTACTGTGATCACATCATCATGTTCCTAGGCATTGACATTGGCACCTCCGAAGTGAAGGTGCTGCTTTTAACCCCCGGCCACCAGGTGCTGGGCTCGGCGGGCGCGGCCCTTGAGGTGTCGCGGCCTCACCCCGGCCACAGCGAACAAAACCCGCACGACTGGTGGGCTGCCACCCAATCGGCGCTGGCCCAGTTGCGCACCGCCCACCCGCAAGAATTTGCCGCCGTGCAAGGCATCGGTTTGTCGGGCCAGATGCACGGCGCGGTGCTGCTGGACGCACAAGACCAGGTGCTGCGCCCGGCCATTTTGTGGAACGACACCCGCAGCGCCACCGAGTGCACCGAGATGATGGCCGAGCTAGCGCCACCGAGTGCACCGAGATGATGGCCGAGCTGCCCAGCCTGCCCGCGCTGGCCGGCACGCTGGCCATGCCCGGCTTCACCGCGCCCAAGCTGCGCTGGGTCGCCAAGCATGAGCCGGGCATTTTCAAGCGCGTGGCCAAGGTCTTGCTGCCCAAAGACTATGTGCGCCTGATGCTCACCGGCGAGTATGTGAGCGACATGTCGGACGCCAGCGGCACGCTGTGGCTGGACGTGCAACAACGCGCCTGGTCGGACGAGCTGCTGGCGCTCACCGGCCTGACCCAGGCCCACATGCCGCGCCTGGTGGAAGGCAGCGCCCCCGGTGGTTTTTTGAAGCCCAACGTGGCGCAAACCCTGGGCCTGCCTGCGGGCATCGTCGTGGCCGGTGGGGCCGGTGACAACGCCGCTAGCGCGGTCGGCATGGGCGCGGTCGATGCCGGTCAGGGCTTTTTGTCACTGGGCACCAGCGGCGTGTTGTTTGTCGTCACACCCAGTTACCAGCCCAATGCGGCCAGTGCCACCCATGCGTTTTGCCACGCCTTGCCGCAGCGCTGGCACCAGATGAGTGTGATGTTGTCAGCGGCCAGTTGCCTGCAATGGGTGACCGAGCTGCTGGGCGCGGACTCCGCCGGTGACGTGGCCACGCAGGCCGCCGCGCTGACGCTGGCCGAGCGCGCCGCATCGCCCTTGTTTTTGCCCTACCTGAGTGGGGAGCGCACCCCGCACAACGATGCCAAGGTGCGTGGCAGCTTTCACGAGCTCAGCTTTGACACCGATGCCCGCCGCCTGGGCTACGCCGTGATCGAAGGCGTGAGTTTTGGCCTGAAAGACGGCCTGGCCGCATTACACGCCGCAGGCAGCAGCGTGCAACGCCTCTCGCTGGTGGGCGGTGGTGCACGCAGTGCCTTCTGGGCGCAGCAATTGGCCTCCGCTCTGAACACCGAGGTGCTCACCCACGGCAGCTCGGCGGTAGGCGGTGCACTGGGTGCAGCCCGCCTGGCCTGGCTGGCCACCGGGGCCGCGCCAGAGGCGGTGTGCCTGAGCCCCGAGGTCGAAGCCCGCTACTTCCCTGATTCGACCGAACAAGCCTTGCTGGCCGAGCGTTATGCCCGCTTTCGCAGCCTGTACACCCCTCCATCCGTTACCGTACTTTGAAGAAGGAAACCCCATGACATCTTATTTTTCCCACATCGCCCCCGTTGCCTTTGAAGGCCCCACCAGTGCCAACCCGCTGGCCTTCAAGTGGTACGACAAAGACCGCCTGGTGCTGGGCAAACGCATGCAAGACCAACTGCGTTTTGCCGTGTGCTACTGGCACAGCTTTTGTGGTGACGGCTCTGACCCGTTTGGCGGCGACAGCTTCCAGCGCCCCTGGCAACACATGGCGGACCCGATGGCCGGGGCCAAAGCCAAGGCCGATGCCGCCTTTGAATTCTTTGTCAAACTGGGCGCACCCTACTACTGTTTCCACGACCGCGATGTCGCCCCCGAAGGCGCTACCCCGCGTGACAGCGTCAACCAGCTGCGCGAGATGGTCGACGTGCTGGCCGCCAAACAAGCCGCCACCGGCATGAAACTGCTGTGGGGCACGGCCAACCTGTTCAGCCACCGCCGCTTCATGGCCGGGGCCTCCACCAACCCCAACCCGGAAATCTTTGCCCTGGCGGCCTTGCAGGTCAAGGAAGCCATGGATGCCACACTCAAACTCGGTGGCGAAAACTACGTGCTGTGGGGTGGCCGCGAGGGTTATGAGACCCTGCTCAACACCCGCATGGGCCAGGAGCTGAACCAGATGGGCCGCTTCCTGAACATGGTGGTGGAATACAAACACAAGATCGGCTTCAAAGGCACCATCCTGATCGAACCCAAACCGCGCGAACCCTCCAAACACCAGTACGACTTTGACACCGCCACCGTCTACGGCTTCTTGTGCCGCCATGGGCTGGAGAAAGAAATCAAGGTCAACATCGAAGCCAACCACGCCACCCTGGCCGGCCACAGCTTCGAGCACGAAATCGCCACCGCGCTCGACCTGGGCCTGTTTGGCTCCATCGACATGAACCGCGGTGATGCCCAATGCGGCTGGGACACCGACCAGTTCCCCAACAACGTGGCCGACACGGCCCTGGCCATGTACTTGATCATGCAAGGCGGCGGCTTCACCACCGGCGGGGTCAACTTTGATGCCAAAGTGCGCCGCCAATCCATCGATGCCGAAGACCTGTTCCATGGCCACATCGGCGGCATGGACGTGACCGCCCGCGCCCTGCTGATCGCCGAGAAAATGATCCAGGACGGCAAACTGGCCCAGGTGACTGAAGAGCGTTACGCTGGCTGGAAAACCAGCTTTGGCCAAAGCGTGATGGACGGCAAGATGAGTCTGGACGCACTGGCCGCCCATGTGGAAGCCCACAACACCGACACCCGCCCAGTCTCGGGACGGCAGGAGCGGGTGGAGAATTTGCTCAATACCTATCTTTGATCATCAAGCGGGGCAGGGGACATCCGTGGAGGAGCTGGGAGAATTCCCTCTATCATGAAGGATTAACTCTCCCCCATCGTCAAAGGACTCTGGATGTTTCGTTATTTGGTCATGACCGTTCGCACTCCGCAATTTCAGCCCTCGGTGATTGATGCGCACTATGCTTTTCTGGAGCGCTTGCGTCAGCAGAATCAGCTTGAACTGGCCGGCCCTTTCACCGACAAGTCGGGCGGCGCTTACCTGATCAAGGCCGCCAGTCTGGAAGAAGCCCGGGCTCTGGCTTTCAGTGACCCGGTGCATACCAGCGGCTCGTCCACCGTCACGGTTTACGAATGGAATGCCAAGTGATGCCAGGCTCGCAGACCTCTATGAGCATCGAATGGCGCAACACCCAGGATGGCGTGGACTGGGATGAACTCACCGCGCTCTACCAAGCCGCCCCGTTGGGCAACAAAAAGGCCGCTGAATTGCAAACCGTGTTCAGCGCCAGCATGTTCAAGTGTTTTGTCTATGACGCAGGTCAGCTGGTCGGTGTCGGTCGGGTGTTGGCCGATGGGGTGGATTGCGCCTACCTTTGTGATGTGGCCGTGCACCCCAGCCATCAGGGTACCGGGCTGGGCAAGGCCATCGTGGCTCGGTTGGTGGAGTTGTCCCGTCACCACAAGAAGATCATTCTCTACGCCGTGCCTGGCAAGGAGCCGTTTTACCGCAAGCTGGGGTTCAAACGCATGAATACCGCCATGGCCATTTTTGCCGACCCTGCGCAGGCACTGGCGCGTGGGCTGGTTCGGGAGGACTGACGCGCGGCATCCGACCGCCTAACGAGCCCTTGGTAACTCAGCCCTTGCGGTCACAGCGCAGCACATTTTCCGGGTCGCGGTAAAACGCGCAGTGGGTGGTCAGCGCCGCTTTCAGGCGCTGGCGGGCGCGGTAAATCCTGATCTTGGCGGTGGCCAGGGTGCAGGCGCAAATCTCGGCGGTCTGCTCGGTGGACAAACCCTCCAGATCATGCAGCACCAGCGCGGCCCGGTAGCTGTCGGGCAGGCTGTCGATCACTGCGCGGATGCAGGTGTTCATTTCACCCTGGATTATTTTTTCGTCTGCAGCGATGTCCGGGTCGGGTAGCTCGGCCGCCTCGTCCAGGTCAACGATGTGTAAACGTCGATCCGGGTGGCGCAGGTAATCGGCTGCAACCCGGTTGGCAATGGCAAATGCCCAGGTTTTGATCGATGAGTGGCCTGCAAAGTCTGGCAGCCCCTGGTTGATGCGCAACAGGGTTTCCTGCGACAGGTCTTGCGCCACGGCGGGGTTGCCCACATAGCGTTCAAGGTAGTGCTGCAACGCTTGTGCCAGATCGTCGGCAATGGCCCGAAACGCGGGCTGCTTGGTTTTATCGTCCATTCGGATTTCCTCTGTTGAACGCACTCAAGTTGGCTACAAAAAGCGCGTCCGGTTCAGTGATGCGCCACACCACAAGGTGCCAGCGCATCTTTATCCCGTTGTTCAGCAACACGCATTCGCTACGGTTGGTCTGGATGTCTGTGCACAGCCACATCCAGATGCCGATACGGCCCCTGCGGCCTCCGGTACAAGGCCGGGCAGCATGGCCAGCGCTGTCTGCAGCGTTTTGCGTGCGGGAACCTGGCGGACTTTGTCGGCATGCACGATGGCTGCGTGGATTTGTGCATCACTCAGGCCTGCTTGCCGTGCTTGTGGAATGTGGTACTCCATACAAGGCGGGCAATTGCTGCCCATCGCTGCGCCAAGCGCCACCAGTTCAAGGTCTCGGGGGCTCAAATCACTCATGGTGTTCTCCAATAGGGTTTCGGTTGATAAGGTGATGGACGTTGTTGTCATCCATCTGCTTAGACGGAAAACCTGGCCCTAAAGATACACCTGTACGGTGATTCGTCAAAATGGTTAAGCTTGCAAATCCGCCCCTCAGAACAAGGAAACCATCATGCCCACCCCTGAATTCCCCGTCGCCATGGCCGCTCTGGATGCTGCGCGTCGCACCACCCCGTCAACATACCCCGAACCTTTTGCTTCACGCATGGCGGGTCGGGAAAAGCGCCCACTGGGGGAACCGTTTGGCTTGAGCAACTTCGGCGTGAACCTGACGCGGCTGATGCCTGGTGCCGGTTCGGCCTTGCGGCACGCCCACGCCAAACAAGACGAATTCATCTATGTGCTGGAAGGTCACCCGGTATTGATCACCGACCAAGGTGAAACACCACTGGCTCCGGGCATGTGCGCGGGATTCAAGGCGGGCACTGGCAATGGCCATCAACTGGTCAACCGCAGCAATGCCGATGTGCTCTATCTCGAAATGGGCGACCGTACCGCTGGCGATACCGTGATCTACCCAGATGACAACTTGCAAGCCAGCTTTGGGGATGACGGGAAGTGGCACTACACCCACAAGGATGGCACGCCGTATTGACAAGTGGGTGCATTTTTGACTTGCTGGCGGCACTGTCACCCTTGTGCTGTACAAAGGGTGACAGGGTGTGTCTCAATCCCAGGACTTACGCAAAACCGCCCCAGCGTCGTTGCTCCTCCTTGCCGTACGTATGTACTGTCTGCGTCGGAGCGTCTAGCTGGATCGATTTTGCGTAAGTCCTAAATTCCCCTTTTTTCAACGAGACCCGCCATGACCGAGACCACCCACCACCGCATTTGCCCCTTGTGTGAAGCCTGCTGTGGGCTTGAAATCACCGTCAAAGACGGCCAAGTGGCCCAGGTTCGTGGCCATGCACAAGACCCGTTCAGCCAGGGCTACATCTGCCCCAAAGCGGTGGCGCTGAAAGACCTGCACAACGACCCGGATCGGCTGCGCACCCCTTTGATCAAACGCAACGGCCAGCATGTGCGTGCCACCTGGGACGAAGCGTTTGCCGAGATCGCCCGTCGCCTGCAAGCGCTGCAGGCCGAGCAGGGTCGCCACGCCGTGGCGGTGGCGGTGGGCAACCCGGTGGCACACAAATATGGCTTGATGAGCTACTTTCCCAAGCTGGCGCGTGCGCTGGGCACACGCAACGTGTTTTCTGCCTCCAGCCTGGATCAGGTGCCCAAGCAGCTCTCCTGCGGCCTGATGTTTGGCCACTGGATGAGCGTGCCACTGCCCGACATCAGCCGCAGCCAGTTGCTGATCGTGCTCGGGGCCAACCCGCTGGCCAGCAACGGCAGCATGTGGACCGTGCCCGACTTCAAGGGCAAAGCCCGCGCCCTGCAAGCCCGTGGTGGCCGCCTGGTGGTGATTGACCCGCGCCGCACCGAGACCGCCGCTGTGGCCGATGCCTACCATGCCATCCGCCCAGGTGCGGATGTGTTCCTGCTGGCCGCCATGGTCAACACCTTGTTGGCCCACGGCTGGGTGCGCCTGGGTGCGGTGGCCGATTGGGTGCAAGGCGTGGCCGAAGTGCAGCAAGCCGTGGCCGCCTTCACGCCCGAGGCGGTGGCCGAGCGCTGCGGCATGACCGCCGACAGCATTGTCGGCCTGACGCGCGAACTGGCGCACACCGAGCGGGCCGCACTCTATGCCCGCATGGGTACCTGTACCCAAAGCTTTGGCACCCTGGCCAGCTGGCTGGTGGATGTGCTCAATGTGCTGACCGGCCATCTGGATACCCCTGGCGGGGTGATGTTTGCCAAGGCCCCGGCGTTTGCCAGCAACACCCAGGGCCAAAGCGGCAGCGGGCGCGGCATTGCCACCGGTCGCCACCATGCGCGTGTCAGTGGTGCGCCCGAGGTAATGGGTGAATTGCCCATCACCTGCCTGGCTGAAGAGATCGAGACTGCGGGAGTCGACCAAATCCGTGCCCTGATCACGGTCGCCACCAACCCGGTGCTGTCGGCCCCCAATGGTCCACGCCTGGCGCAGGCACTGGAGTCGCTGGATTTCATGGTAAGCATCGACATCTATTTGAACGAAACCACCCGCCATGCCGACGTGATCTTGCCGGGCCTGTCACCGCTGCAAGACGACCACTATGACCTGAGCTTTGCCCAACTGTCCTGGCGCAACAACGCCCGCTACAGTTCACCCGTGCTGCCCCCGGACGAGCGCCCCGCCGAGTGGCAAATCCTGCACAAACTGGCCGCCATTGCCCAGGGGCAAGCCCCCGACGTGGATGTGAATGCGCTGGATGACGCGCAGTTTGCCCAAGACACGCAACGCCTGTTTGCAGGCTGCGTGCGCGGGCCTGCGCGGCCCGCAACGCCTGCTGGAGGTGGCTTTGCGCAGCGGCCCCTATGGGGATGCCTTTGGGCAAAAGCCCGACGGCTTGACCCTGGCCAAAGTCATGGCCGCCAGCGGCGGCATTGATTTGGGCGAGCTGCAAGCCCGTGTGCCCGAAGTGCTGCGCACCCCGAGTGGCAAGGTCGAGCTGGCTCCCCCCATGTTGCTGGCCGACATGGCGCGGGCCTGGGCCGATCTGGGCAGCCCCGTGCCTGAGCTGGTCATCATTGGTCGGCGCGACCTGCGCAGCAACAACAGCTGGATGCACAACCTGCCCACGCTGGCCAAAGGGCCGTACCGCTGCACCGCGCTGGTTCACCCGGCGGATGCGGCACGGCTGCAATTGGCCGATGGTGGGTTGGCGCAGGTGGACAGTGATGTCGGGCGGATTCAGGTGCAGGTCGAAATCAGCGCCGACATGATGCCCGGCGTGGTCAGCCTGCCGCACGGCTGGGGTCATGATTTGCCCGGCACTCAACTGAGCCTGGCCGCCCTTCGCCCCGGCGTGAATCTGAATGCGCTGCTGGGTGACCAGGCACGCGACCCGCTCTCGGGCAATGCCGTGCTCAGCGGGGTGGCGATTCGCATGACCGCGTTGAGCGCAGCTTGAAAATTCATTTGCTATTAAAAATATAGCTGTTTGCGCAAGTAAATAAAGGGCTAGAGGCCTGTTTGTTTGTATGATTCGCGGCGTTTGACGGCTGTTTGCGTGGCTGTAGCGCTGGCCGGTGATGTGTGCGGATCAGCCACCTGAGCATGCCACACGGCTTGCGCCAATTGAATGAACTGGGCTTCCAGTGCCGTGCTTGACATGGGATTGGCTTGTTCCACCCACCAGCTCAAAAGTTCCACAAAAGCAGCCGACAAGCAGCGTGCCGCCGCCTCACGCGGCAGGCCATCGGGTGCGTCTGCTGGCAATTCGTTGACCACCAGACGCATCACCATGTCACGAAAGCGCTGTTGCACCACATAGCCACTGCGCCTACCAATCAAGCCTCGGAAGATTTTGCGTTGCTCGTGGGCGTGTTCAATCAAGCCCAGCACGAAGCCCAACCTGGGCGCAGCACCGGTTTGAGTGCCGTCAAGCGCTGACTTGGCACGCGCCTGGCGTTGCAATTCGGCCTGCAAATCTTCAAACCCACCGACCAGCAAGGCATCTTTGCCGGTGTAGTGCGAGTAAAAAGTAGAGCGACCGATGTTGGCCTGGTTACACACGTCTTGCACCGTGATGTCATCCCAGCCACGTTCGGCAATCAAATCGACCAAGGCATCGCGCAAGGCATCTCGGGTACGTTGGCTGCGGCGATCCAGCGCTGGCTTGATGGGTAAGGGGGTCATGGTGGTTCCTGAACATTCGCGCAGTTTGTGTCCGTAACTGAGCAAAACGATGGCTGCCGTGTCTGGACGTTCACGCCCGGCACAGACAACATGGACACCTGTCTACTATAGAACGGATGTCCCGATGATTGAACTGTTGAATCTGAGCAAACGCTACCCAGGGCCCGACGGCGGTACCTGCGCCCTGCGTGGGCTGAATTTGGCACTGCCCGCTGGCGAGTTTGTGGCCATTGTGGGCAAGTCCGGCAGCGGCAAGTCCACCCTGATCAACCTGATTGCCGGCATTGACCGACCCAGCGCGGGTGAAGTGCATGTTGTTGGTACAGCACTGCAAACACTGGATGAAAGCC